>CAZLSG010000018.1:0-45126 GCA_964562135.1 uncultured Pseudoxanthomonas sp.
GCCTGATCGAACGCGACATCCATGGCGGCGACCGCCGCCGCTCGGTGCTGGATCTGTCCGAAGCGGGCCGTTCCGTGTACGACGAGGTTGCCCCGATGACCCTGGCCTGCGAGCGCCAGCTGCTGGCCCAACTGGACGAGGCGGAACGGGAACAACTTGACCGCCTGCTGCAGAAACTGACCACGGGCGTGGAGACGCTGGCCGCTTCGGAATGAAGCCCCGCGCAAACGGGATTCCTTCTCCCTGCACCGCGAACACGCGCCACTGATGAACCAGGGCGGCGCTTCGCCCACCCCTGCCTGCAACCGGAATCGCGACCGTCAAACCGCCGATGCGTGTTTGGTGCCGCGCTCCAGTCCATGCCCCCCCGGTCCGGATTCGGTGCGCCAAAGCTGGTACGAGAACCACAGGCCAAGCGCCGCCAGCGCCGTGTAGAACCACATGCCGGGCGCATAGCCAGCGGGATTTTCCGGACCTGCCAGGAAGTGCGAATTCAGCACACCTACCACCAGCGGCACCAACGCCACGCCGATCTGCTGGCACAGCGTCATCAGCGAATAGGCGGCACCCAGCCGATTTTCCTTGATGATGTAGGCCACCGACGGCCACATCACCGCCGGGATCAACGAAAAAACCCCGCCCAGCAGCAGCATCACCACCAAAAGCGTGACCGGCACTTCGGCACTGCCCACGAACGGGATCCAGATGCCCACCTCCGGGCCGGGCGGCAGGTAGGTCACGGCCAGGAACAGCGGCAACATCACCAGCGAACCAACCGCCATGAACAGCGAACGGTGGCCAACCCGGTCCACCCACAGGCCGAACAGCGGCGTGGCGATGATCGCCGCCACCGGCAGCAGGCTGCTCAACATGCCTGCCGTGCCTCGATCCAGGCCATGCGCCTGCTGGAAATAATCAATCGCGAAGGTGCGGAACGGGAACACCGTGGCATAGAACACCACGCACAGGCCGACGATGTACCAGTACGACGTGCTGAAGGCATACATGCCCTTCAGGTCGAGCTTGTCGGTCTCCGGAGGCGCGCCAAGATCGACACGGCCTTCCGCGCGCGCCTCCATCATCCAGTACAGCATCGCCGCAGCGACGCCGACGCCGGCAATGCCCGTTGCCAGCCACAGCGGATCCTGCCAGTTGCTGTAAAGCGGGCTGGCGAACGAGGTGGACCAGTCCGCCGACGCCGAACCCAGCCGCGCGATGGACAGATTGATGCCGAACGCGAAACTCAGCTCCTTGCCCTTGAACCACTTCGCCAGCACCGCCGTCGCCGCCACGATCAGCGGTTCCGCGCCGATACCCAGCAGGAAGCGCCCGGCAAGAATCATCTCGAAACGGGACGAGAAGGCGGTCAAGGCCGCCGCGCCAAGGCAGATCAGCGCGAATACCGGAATCGCGCGCTTCGTGCCCCAACGGTCGATGATGTAACCGCCGATCAGCAACACCACCACCGCGGCGATGCTGTAGGCCGTCGCCAGCATGCCGATCTGGCGGTAGGTGAAGCCCTCCTGCTCCCGCAACAGGTCCACGACCGGGTTGAACGAATCGTAGATGTAGTAGTTGGCGAACATCGCCAGGCTGACGAACAGCAACACCAGCCAGCGCTGGGCCGGGGTCGGGCGAGGCAACGCGCCCGCGATCGTACTGCCCATTGGTGCACTCCCCTTTTCGATAACCATCGAAGCCTCGCACTCTACATGCGATGCGATATCCGGACGATCACGGATTCACATCCGCTCGAAAGCACGAGGCCGGAACATGTCCGGCCTCGTGGAGTGGTGTCAGACGTGACGCTTGCCTGTCGGGTCAACGCCTCCCGCAATGGGTTCCGCCAACTCCGCCTGCCCCGGCACCTCGTCGTCCTTCAGCGTGTCCAGGTGCATGAGTTTGCGGATCAGCGGCGAGATGATGATGAAGCCGACGCCCACCGCCACTGCGACCCAACCCACCGTGGTGTATACGTCCAACACCACCTGCTGCGCGGCGTCTTCGCCAGAGGCAGCCTCGGAACCGGTGGCGCGGGCGATGAGACCGGCGACGAAGTTACCGGTGGCCGATGCAAAGAACCAGCAGCCCATGATCAAACTGGCCAGGTGAGCAGGCGCCAGGCGGTTCATCGCCGACAGGCCCACCGGCGACAGGCACAGCTCGCCGGTCGTGTGCAGCAGGTAGATCAGGAAGATGAACAGCACTGGCGTCATATTGCCCGTGGCGACACCCGCCGCGCCGGCCACCAGCACCAAGAAACCGAAGCCCAGCTGGACCATGGCCAATCCGAATTTTGCAGGCGCGGATGGTTCCAGCCCGCGCTTGCCAAGCCAAGTCCACAACGCCGCGAAGAACGGCGCCAACAGGATGATGTACATCGCGTTGATCGACTGGAACATCGACGCCGGGACATCCCAGCCCAACATGTTGCGGTCGACGTAACGGTCGGTGTAGAGATTCAGCGACGAACCAGCCTGTTCGAACAATGCCCAGAACAACACCGAACCGATCATCAGGATCATCGCCGCAAAGATGCGATCACGCGCATGCTTGTCGAGTTTGGTCACGGCAATCCAAATCACATAGGCCAGCAGGATGATGCCGCTGAAGAACAGCGCCCAGCCCACCACCTTCTGGTTCTGCACCATCCACCAGCAGGCAACCACGATGCCGATGCCCAGCAGGTACAACAACCACTCCAGCGGGATGCCCGCGATGCGCTCGCGCAACCTGGCGGGATTGCTCGACTCGCCCCTGCCCTGCAGCAGCGGCTTGCCGATCACGAACACGATCAGGCCCAGCAGCATGCCCACGCCCGCCGCGCCGAAACCGTACTTCCAACCGTAGGTCTCGCCGAGATAGCCGCACAGCAGCGATCCGAGGAAGGCGCCTAGGTTGATGCCCATGTAGAAGATCGTGTATGCGCCGTCGCGGCGCACATCGGTCCGTGGATACAGTTGACCGACCATCACCGAGATGTTGGCCTTGAGAAAACCCGAGCCCACGATGATGAACGCCAGCGCCAGCCAGAACGCGTTGAGTGCGGGGCTACCCTGCCCGCCACCGCCCTCGAAACCCATGAGGAAGTGGCCGATCACCAGCAGTACCGCACCGTACAGAACCGCCTTGCGCTGGCCGAGGTACTTGTCGGCGAGATAACCACCGATCACCGGGGTGATGTACACCAGCGCCGTGTAGGCGCCGTACACCATGGAGGCATCGCCATCGGAGAACAGCCAGTGCTTGGTCAGGTATAGCACCAGCAAGGCACGCATGCCGTAGTAGGAAAAACGCTCCCACATCTCGGCAAAGAACAACATGAACAGGCCACGGGGATGGCCGAGGATGGTCTTGCTGGCCTCGAGGGCGTGCGGATTGCTGGACACTGGCGGCTGGCTCCTGAACACGGGACGACCGCCACCGGGGCGGTCGTTTCCCTTGTAACTTAACGCGGGAACGCCCCGCATGGAAAGACGTTTCCGGGCAAACGAAGCCGGAAACGGCACCGCATGGTCCGGTCAGCCGGCCGGATAGACGTAACTCGCGCCGAAGCCCAGCGGGATTCCCAACCCCCAGAACGCCAGCAGGAACAGCGTCCAGAGGATCGACAGCGCAATCGAGTACGGGATCATCAGCGACACCAGCGTACCGATGCCGGCCGAGGTGACGTAGCGCTGGCAGAACACCACGATCAGCGGGAAGTACGGCATCAGCGGGGTGATGATGGTGGTCATCGAATCGCCCACGCGGTAAGCCGCCTGGGTCAGGTCCGGCGAAACGCCCAGCTGCATCATCAGCGGCACCATGATCGGCGCGAGCAATGCCCACTTGGCCGAAGCCGAACCGATGAACAGGTTGACGATACCGGTCATGAGGATCAGGCCGATGATGGTCATCCACATCGGCAGGCCCAGCGAACGCAGCACATCCGCGCCCGAGACCGCCATCAGCGTGCCCAGGCCCGAACCGTTGAAGCCGGCCAGGAACTGCGCGATGAAGAAGGCGATGACGATGTAGTAGCCCATCCCGCTCATCGCCTTGGTCATCGCGGCGATGATGTCGCGGTGCGATTTCACCGTGCCGGCGACGTAACCGTAGACCACGCCGGGGATCAGGAAGAACACGAAGATCAGCGCGACGATGGATTGCATCAGCGGAGCCTGGGAAATCAGCAGCGAGTTCGCGCCTTCGAGGACGGCGGGCGTATTAGCCGGCGCGCGCCAGGGCGAGGCTTCCGGAATCAGGCTCAGCGCGAACAATACCAATGCCAGCAGCATGGCCAGCACCGCCCACAACAGGCCGCGGCGCTCCGCATCGGTGAGGGGATCCATCTTCGGCAGATTGGCCGGATCGCCGTCCACTCGCGTGCGGGCCAAACGCGGTTCCACCAGCTTGTCGGTGATGAACCAGCCGATGGCAATGATCAGGAAACTGGACGCGGTGGTGAATATCCAGTTGTTGAGCGGATTGACCACCAGATCCGGGGTGAGGATGCGCCCGGCCTCCTGGGTGAACCCGGCCAGCAGGGGATCCAGCGACGAGGGTACGAACAGGGTGGCCGAGAACCCGCCGGACACGCCGCAGAATGCCGCCGCGATGCCGGCCAGCGGATGCCGGCCCGCTGCATAGAAGATCACCCCACCCAGCGGAATCACCAGCACGTAGCCGGCATCCACCGCCACGTGGCTCAGCACCGCCACCGCCACCAGCGCCGGCGTCAGCAACTGTTTCGGCGTGACCGACAGGATGCGGCGCAAGGCGGCGTTGATGAAGCCGGTATGCTCGGCCACGCCCAGGCCCAGCATCGCGGTCAGCACCACGCCCAGCGGCGCGAAGGCCATGAACACCCGGTACATGTTGGCCATGAATGCAGTCAGCGATTCGCCGGACAGCAGGTTCACGATGCGGATCGGATCGCCGCTGCGCGGGTCTATCGCTTCGAATTCGATGCCCGACAGCCACCACGACAGTCCCCATACCAGCAGCATCAACAACAGGAACAGCGCGGCCGGATCGGGCAGCTTGTTGCCGACGCGCTCGATCACATCGAGGAAACGGGCCACGAAGCCGCGCGGCACGACCTGTTGATCGGGTGAATTCATGGATCTCTCCGGAGGGCTGGGCGGATGTTCGCGGCATCCTAGCAGCCTTGGCCCGGATGCGGCAGCGTGGCGCAGGGGCTGCGCGCCCGGGGCTATTCCCCGCTCACGGGGGGACGCAGATACATGGCGTCATCGAAACTCGCGCACCATTGCGGCCGGTAGACCACGATCAGCGTCATCACCATCCCCGTGAAGAACGCTTCGCCGAACATCAGCAACGGCGTGGCGGCCAGATAGGCCCACGCCGTGCCGGTCTGAAGGAAAGCAGCCACGGCTGCCTTGCCCAGGGTGGAAGCAGCCATCGCCAGCGCGCCGGCCAGGAACGCATTGAACAGGATGTAGATGAAGATGTTGTGCGGCAGCCGGCGCACCGCGATCCGCGAAACCGCCGCGGTGACCAGCACAGGCAACGCGCCGGTGAACAGGAAATCCGGCGCCCAACCCAGCCACGCCGCATGCATCGCCCAGCCGGACAGGCTGACCAGGGCCATCACCCAGAACGCGAACCGCACGCCGAACATCAGCGTGGCTATGCCGGCGCCAAGGAAATGCAGACTCACCCCATGCAAGGGCGCGGTGTTGAACCAGCGCATGGCCGCCAACATCACGGTGCCCGCCAGCAGCACCCGCATCGCCTCGCCGTCACCCTCCAGCTTGTGCAGCGGAAGCCGCAACGACGCCCACGCCAGGGCCGCCAGCGCCAGCCCCCACGCGAGCAGCGACAGCCACAACGGCATGTCAGTGTTCACGCCACGTCCGGGCCGCTTGCGTCGCCGGCCGGGCCGATCATGGTGCGCACTTCGAACAGTTCGGGGAAGAACGTCAACTCCAGCGCCTGTTTCAGGAAACCCACCCCGCTGGAACCGCCGGTGCCGCGCTTGAAGCCGATGATGCGCAACACCGTGCGCATGTGCCGGAACCGCCACAGCTGGAACTGGCTTTCCAGGTCCACCAGGTCCTCGCACAACGCGTATTCGCGCCAGTAGCGGTCGGTGTTCTCGTAGATGCGTTCGAACACCGGCAACAACGCTGCATCCGAGATGTGCGACTGGCTCCAGTCGCGTTGCAGATGCTGTTCCGGAATGGCGTGCCCGAAACGCGCCAGATAGGCCAGGAATTCATCGTACAGGCTCGGCGCGCGCAGCACCGCCTCCAGGCCCGCCTGCCCCGCAGGATCATGGGCGAACACCCGCAGCATGGCCGCGTTCTTGTTGCCCATCAGGAATTCGATGGTCCGGTATTGCAACGACTGGAATCCGGACGAAGTGCCCAACTCGTCGCGGAACTCCATGTATTCGGAAGGCGTCAGCGTTTCCAGCACGGACCATTGTTCGGTCAGTTGCCGCAGCGCCTGCTTGCAGCGCGCCAGGGTCTTCTGGCATTTCCAGACCTGGTCCTTGCGCAGGTATGCGATGGCCGCGCTCAGCTCGTGGATCACCAGCTTCATCCACAGCTCCGACACCTGGTGCTGGATGATGAACAGCATCTCGTCATGGTGCGCGGGTTGTGACACCGGTTGCTGCGCCGACAGCAGCCGGTCCAGCTGCAGGTAGCCGCCGTAGGTCATGCGCCCGGCCAGGTCCGTGTGGATGCCGGACTCAAGTGGGCGTTCGTTCTTGTCTACTGCCATGTCGATCTCCGTGAACCAGCGATTCTACAGGCCATGCAGCCAGACATCGTTCCACGCACGCCGGCTCCGTACGCCATGGACAGTCATGACCGCCATCACATTGTTGCAATGCAGGACGGTCCGGGATTACGACTTCTTTAACATGACGGGTTCGATACTGGCGCCAACTTGATTGGGGAAGCGAACTCCGCGATGAACATAGCCGCGAAATTCGAAATCGAATACCTGCAATACCTCGGGCCGGACGGGCAAATGGTCCGCGACGACCTGCCCGAAGCCGCCCGCGACACCCGGCGTTTGCGTGAACTGTTCAAGCAGATGCTGTTCGTGCGCACCTTCGACAGCAAGGCCATCGCCCTGCAACGCACCGGCAAGCTCGGCACCTATGCCTCCTGCCTGGGCCACGAAGCCACCCACGTGGGCATCGGCGCCTCCATGCAGGCCGGCGACGTCTATGCCCCCAGCTACCGCGAATACGGCACCATGTTCATGCGCGGCGTGCGTCCGCGCGACATCCTGATGTACTGGGGCGGCGACGAGCGCGGCAGCGACTACCAGCGCGACAGCGATGCCTGCAACGATTTTCCGTTCTGCGTGCCCATCTCCACCCAGTGCCTGCACGCCGCCGGGGCCGCGCTGTCGTTCAAGCTGCGCCGCCAGCCGCACATCGCCGTCAGCACCTGCGGCGACGGCGGTTCTTCGAAGACCGACTTCTACGCCGCGCTCAACTCCGCCGGCGCCTACGAGCTGCCGTTGATACTGGGCGTGATCAACAATGGCTGGGCCATTTCGGTGCCGCGCAGCGCCCAGACCGGCGCGCAGACGCTGGCCCAGAAGGGCCTGGCCGGCGGCCTGCACTGCCTGCAGGTGGACGGCAACGACCTGGTCGCCGTGCTGGAAGGCATGCGCCGCGCCGCCGAGCGCGCGCGCAAGGGCCAGGGCGGCACGGTAATCGAGTTCGTCACCTACCGCCTGTCCGACCACACCACCGCCGACGATGCCCGCCGCTACCGCGACGACGCCGAGGTCAAGGCTGCGTGGGAGCGCGAGCCGCTGACCCGGCTGCGTGCCTGGTTGACCGCGCAGGGAATCTGGACTGAAGCCGAAGAAGCCGCTTGGAAGGAAGAATGCGGCGCGCGCGTGGACGAAGAGGTCAATGCCTACCTCAATACCCCGGTGCAGCCGGTCGAGGCGATGTTCGATTATCTCTACGCCGATCCGCCGCCGGAACTGCTGGCCCAGCGCGCCGCCGCGCTGGCCGCGGAGGGCCGCGCATGAGCGCCGTGATGGAGAACAAGAGCGTGGCAACGCCCAAAACCGAAAATGCCGTGGCCGCTCCCGCCGCGATCACCTTGATCGAAGCCATCACCCAGGCGCTGGCGTGGGAAATCGCGCACGATGAGTCCGTGATCGTGCTGGGCGAGGACGTGGGCGTGAACGGTGGCGTGTTCCGCGCCACCGCCGGCCTGCAACAGCAGTTCGGCCCGGAGCGGGTGCTGGACACGCCGCTGGACGAAACCACCATCGCCGGCCTCACCGTCGGCTTGGCCGCGCAGGGCATGAAACCGGTGGCCGAGGCGCAATTCGACGGCTTCGTCTATCCGATGGTGGACCACATCGTCTGCCATGCCGCGCGCCTGCGCACCCGCACGCGCGGTCGCCTGCACTGCCCGATGGTGCTGCGCGTGCCGTGGGGCGGCGGCATCCGCGCGCCGGAACACCACAGCGAAGCGAACGAAGCCATCTTCACCAACGTCCCCGGCTTGCGCGTGGTCATGCCGTCCTCGCCGCAGCGCGCCTACGGCCTGCTGCTGGCCGCGATCCGCGACCCGGATCCGGTGATCTACATGGAACCCAAGCGCATCTACCGCCAGTACAAGGAAGTGGTGCAGGACGATGGCGAAGCATTGCCGCTGGACGTGTGCTTCGTGCTGCGCGACGGCACCGACGTGACCCTGGTCACCTGGGGAGCGCAGGTCAAGGAAACCCTGGAAGCCGCCGACAAACTGGCCGCCGAAGGCATCAGCGCGGAAGTGATCGACGTGGCCACGCTGAAACCGCTGGACTTCGACACCATCGCCGAATCGGTGTCGCGCACCGGCCGCTGCGTGATCGTGCACGAAGCCCCGCGCACCGCCGGCTTCGGCGCCGAGATCGCCGCGCGCCTGGCCGAGCACTCCATGTACGACCTGCTGGCCCCGGTCGAGCGCGTCACCGGCTACGACACCCACATCCCGCTGTTCCGGCTGGAGATGAAATACCTGCCCAGCGTGGACAAGATCGTCGCTGCCGCGAAGCGCTCGCTGGCCTCCGGCTGAGCGGATCGCCCTCAATCCTGAAAGACCGCAATGATGCAGGCCTTTCGGTGCATCATTGCGGAAACATTCCCCCGGACAGCCAAGCGCAAGGCGCCAGCCAGTCCCCTTTGCCCGGAACGATTCCTCCATGAGCGAAAACAAGACATTCCACCTCCCAGACCTGGGCGAAGGCCTGCCCGACGCCACCATCGTCGAATGGTTCGTCAAGGAAGGCGACGTGATCCGGCTGGACGAGCCTCTGGTGTCGATGGAAACCGCCAAGGCCGTGGTCGAGGTCCCCTCGCCCGTTTCCGGCAAGGTGGTGACGCTGGCGGGCGGAGCCGGCGACATCGTCGTCACCGGCAGCATGCTGGCGGTGTTCGAACCGGACCCCAACCTGCCGCAACGCGCCGAAGGCCAGGACACCGGCCACCACCACGGCCCGGCGAAGGACCACGCAGCGCCGGCCACGCCGCCCCCCGCATCTGCGAAGAGCGACGACGAACGCGACGATGCCGGTACCGTGGTCGGCGCGATGCAGGTCTCCAACGACGTGCATGCCGAGCAGGCGGTGGCGGTCGGCGGCGTCAAGGCAATGCCGGCGGTTCGCGCCATGGCGAGGAAGCTGGGCGTGGACCTCGCCCGCGTGCGCGCCAGCGGCGCCGACGGCGCGGTGACCATGCAGGACGTCAAGCAGGCCGCGGCCGACGGCAGCGCGCGTGCCGGCGCCGTTTCGCCCGTGCCCGCCCCGCGCACGACACAAGCAACTGCCGTGCCCTCGGGCCGCGCCGAAGGCGAGCGCACCGCACTTTCCGCTTCCGGCAAGCCGATGCGCACGCAGCCGCCCGGCGTGTCCGCCAGCGGCCAGCCGGAACCGCTCAAGGGCGTCCGCCGCAACATGGCGCGGGTGATGGCCGACGCGCATGCGAAAGTGGTGCCCACCACGCTCAGCGACGACGCCGACATCCATGCCTGGACGCCCGGCAACGACGTCACCGCGCGCCTGATCCGCGCGATGGTGGCTGCCTGCAAGACGGTGCCGGCGCTCAACGCCTGGTTCGACGGCGACAAGCTGACCCGCACCCTGCACCCGCAGGTGGACATCGGCATCGCCGTGGACACGGACGATGGTCTGTTCGTGCCCGCGTTGCGCAATGCCGACATCCTGGACGCGCGCGGCATCCGCGAAAGCGTCAATCGCCTGCGCGCACAGGTGGAAGACCGCAGCATCCCGGTTTCGGAACTGACCGGCTACACCATCTCGCTGTCCAACTTCGGCATGTTCGCCGGCCGCTACGCCACGCCGGTGGTCGTGCCGCCGTGCGTGGCCATCGTCGCCGCCGGCCGCGCGCGCCACCAGATGACCCCGGTGATCGGCGGTTTCGAATCGCACAAGGTCATCCCGCTGTCGGTCACCTTCGACCACCGCGCCTGCACCGGCGGCGAAGCGGCGCGTTTCCTGAAAGCCCTGATCGACGACCTGGCGCTGTCGGCCTGATCCCCGCGCCAACCACGGACACGCCCATGGGCCATCGCAGCCGCCTCGCAGGATTCATCATCGACAGCCGGGTGGACGACCTGCCCGCCGCCTCCGCATTCTGGAGCGCCGCGCTGGGCTTGAAGGTCACGCACCCGGACGATGGCGGGCTGGGCATCTACGACAAACCGGAAACCGGTCCCGGTGGCCTGCACATCGAAGTCCAGAAGGTCGCGCACCCGTCACGCGTGCACCTCGACATCGAAACCGACGACATTGAAGCCGAGGCGGACCGCCTGGAGAAACTCGGCGCCAGGCGGATCGAATGCGTGCGCGGCCGCTGGTGGGTGATGGAAGCTCCCACCGGCCACCGCTTCTGCGTGGTGCCGATGGACGAGGACAGCCCGCGCGGCGAACCGAACGCATGGGAATAAGCACCTTCGACTGCAGGAGCGACGTCAGTCGCGACCGCCCCCCCCCAAGAACCCACGCACCTACCGGACAAACGCACCGCACGCGACAGGGACAACGACCTGTCCGGTTTCAAGTTTCCAGCCGCGGCTTGACCAGCCATACGACTGTTGAAAGCCGTCGCTCCTGCATGGACCCAGCGGGGGATCATCTTCGCGCCGCATCGCTGCGCTCACGCTCGGCCTTGAACTCGGACCCTTCCTGCCACTGCGGCCACACCCGGCTGTTGGCCAGTTGCGCGCCCAGGTCGTAGAGCAGGGTCACGTCCGCCGCCTGGCCTTCGGTGTCCCAGTCTTCGCTCCAGGCATCGCAGGGCTGGTGATAACACTGGGCGAAGTAGGCTTCACGCAACGCCCTGCCGCTCTCGACGCCGCCATCCACGCGATCCAGCCCCGCGCCCACGGTGATCGCCGGCACGCCCGCGCGGGCAAAGGCGAAATGGTCCGCGCGATAGAAGAAGCCGGCTTCCGGATTGGGATCCGGCGACCAGTAACGCCCCCGTGCCTCGGCCACCCTGGCCAGGTCCTGTTCCAGCGAAACGCGCCCGTTGCCCCAGGTGGCGATGTCGCGCGTGGGACCGTGCGGGCTGAGCATCTCGATGTTGAGCACTGCCGCCGTGCTTTCCAGTGGCGCGAGTGGATGGGCCGCGTAATGGCTGGCGCCCAGCAGGCCTTTTTCCTCGGCAGTCAGCGCGATGAACAACAGCGAGCGTTGCGGGCGCGGACCGGCCGCGAACACCCGCGCCAGTTCGATCAGCGCCGCCACCGCCGTGGCGTTGTCCATCGCCCCGCGTCGTACCGGATCACCGTTGGCGTCCGGCTCGCCCAGGCCGAAGGCGTCCCAGTGCCCGGAATAGATCACCGTCTCGTCCGGGAACACGCCGCCTTCAAGCCTGCCAACCACGTTGCGCGTCACCACTTGCTCGCGCTCCAGCGCGAAATCCGCCGACAGCGTGGCATCGCCCAACAGCACCGGCCGGAAATCCGGCTGCTGCGCCCTGCGTTTCTGTTCTTCGAAATCCAGGCCCACCTGTTCGAACAGCGAGACCGCCACGTCGCGATGCAACCAGCCACGCAAGGGCACGTGGTGGCTCATCGCATCCTCGCGCTGGATGTCGAACACCGGCGACAGGCCGGAGGCGCGCACCGTGGCCCAGCCATAGGCGGCCGGCGCGGTCTCGTGCACGATCAGCACGCCGGCCGCGCCCTGCCGGGCAGCCTCCTCGAACTTGTAGGTCCAGCGCCCGTAGTAGGTCATGCCGCGGCCATCGAAGGCGCCCGGTTGCGGGGTTTCGAAATCCGGATCGTTGACCAGCACCAGCATGATCTTGCCGGTCAGGTCCACGCCCTTGTAATCGTCCCAGCCGCGCTCGGGCGCATCGATGCCGTAGCCCACAAACACGATGGGCGCGCCGTCGATGGTCACCCGCCGCACCGGCTGCAGGCTTTGCACGGTCAGGTCGTCGCCATTGACCAGTGGCCGCGTCTCGCCTGCCACGGTCAGCGACGCCTGCACCGGTCCGGCCACCTGCGCGCGCACCAGCGGCACCGCCTGGGTCCAACCGCCCTCCTCGCCCCCCGGTTGCAGGCCGGCCTTGCGGAATTCCTCCACCAACCAGGCAACCGTCCTTTCCTCGCCCGGCGTGGCCGGCGCACGCCCTTCGAATTCGTCCGAAGCCAGGATGCGCACATGCCTTGAAAGCGCCTCGGCATCGATGCCGCCCCCCGGCAACCCACCCGCATGCGCGGACATCACCATCAACGAAAAAAGCGCGAGCGGGAGGGTCTTTGCGTTCAAGGGAAGCACTCCGGGGTCGGCGAAACCGGAGTTTACGGCACCTGATCCACCACCGCCGCGCAGCCGATCCCCGGCCCATCCAATGCAGGAGCGACGCCATTCGCGATGAAGCCATCCCGGGAAACCCGCTCGCGGCCGACGCCGCTCCTGCGATAACCAAGGAAAAATCAGCGGCGGTCGCGATCCAGCCAGCAAGCCAAGCCCTGCGCATTGAGCTCGATGTCCATCGCCAGCACCCGCTGCACGCCGGCATCGTCCAGCGGACAGCCGTGCGCGTTCGCGCGCTCCAGGTACAGCGCGGTCAATGCGGCCACCAGGCAGCGATGGCGATCCGGCACGCCATCGCAGCTGCGCGCTATCGCCACCATGGCATCGATCTGCTCGAACAGGTTCTCCGCGAGCTTTTCCACGTTGCCGACCGCGCCGTAATGGGTCAGGCGCATCCGCTGCGGCGCGTAGGCCAGCATCCGTCCGATCGAGGCCTTCAGCAATTCCGGCTCGAACTGCACCGGCGAACTGGTGGGCAGGATGAAGGCGCCTTGCGCGCTGTCCAGCTCGCGATAGGACAAGCCGAAGGTATCGCCGGTGAACCACGAGCGGCTGCGCTCGTCCCATACGCAATAGTGGTGCCGCGCATGGCCCGGCGTGTCCAGGAGCAGCAGTGTGCGACCGGCCAGCCCGATGCTGTGGCCATCTTCTGCAATCACCACCCGCTCTTCCGGCACCGGCTGGATCTGCCCGTAGCTGCGCTGCATTTCCGTTTCGCCATAGACCGCCGTCGCCCCGGCGATCAGGCGCGCGGGATCGATCAGGTGCGGCGCGGCGCGCGGATGCGCCACCAGGCGCGCATTGGGCAACCGCTGCATCAGCAGTCCCGCGCCACCGGCATGATCCAGATGCGCATGGGTGGGCAACACCCAATCCACGTCCGAGGGCGACAGTCCGGCCACGGCCAAGGCTTCCAGCAGCAAGGGCACCGAGTGGTTGGTGCCGCAATCGACGAACGCCGCGCGTCCGTTCTCGACAATCAGGTAGGCGGCGTCGAAATGATCGCGCTGGAAAGCGGTATCGATGACATGGATGCCGTGATCATTCATGCGCTGGCGACTGCTGGCGGCGTTGTGCCGATTCTAGCGCCTGCATCGCGCCGCACGGACCCGGCTTTGGTCGCATTCAGCGCGGTCCCAACCACCATTGCCGCACCGGCACGGCAATGCCCATGGTGGCCAGGAACGCACCATACGCCACCAGCGTTGCGAGCACCTGCTTCCAGATGGCGCCTGCCGACCCGTCCGCCGCACCCAGCGCATAACCCCACTGCATGCCGGCCACGCTCAATGCGAAGGCCACCAACAACGCAACCACGTCGAAACTCTTTCGCCGCGCGTTGCGCGGCTGCCGGGGAAACAGCCAGAACAACGCGCCAATCAGCAGGAACCACGGCAGGAACAGCACGATGGCCAGGTACGGCACCTCAAGCCTCCGCTTCGCGCAACACCTGCAAGGCAGCCAGCACGCGATCGACCGGCACCTGCAACACGATCTCCGGCGTCTCCAGCGCATCGGCGCGCTCCACCTGCCGGATCACCGCGATCAGTTGCCCGGCATCGCGCGGCGAGTCGAAGCCGTTGCTCTGCACCAGCACTTCACCGTCAGCATCCACCAGCTTGAAGTAGAAACGCCCGTCTTCCTTCTCGCGGTACTGCTTGAACTGCGGCAACGCCACCCTGTCCGCCTGTCCGCCAGCCGCCACCGGTTGCATGGAAAGGTC
The DNA here is from genome assembly GCA_964562135.1 of uncultured Pseudoxanthomonas sp. GTDB lineage: Bacteria > Pseudomonadota > Gammaproteobacteria > Xanthomonadales > Xanthomonadaceae > Pseudoxanthomonas_A. Next base: position 14,549 of record CAZLSG010000018.1, read on the forward strand.
GCGCAGGCCCACGGCACTGCGCAATTCGGCCATGAACGGAGTGGCATGGCGTTCGCGCAGGCGGCGGGCGCCATCGCGCAGGATCGCCTCGATATCGGCCGGCTTCGCGATCAGCGCCTGGTATTCCTCGCGCAACGGCGCGACCTCCGCATCGATGCGCTCGAACAGTTTCTGCTTGGCATCGCCCCAGCCAATGCCCTCGGCGAACGCCTGTTTCATCTGCAAGGTTTCGGCTTCCGTGGCGAAGGCCTGGTACAACTGGAACACGTGCGAGCCTTCCGGATCCTTGGGCTCGCCCGGCGCCTTCGAGTCGGTAAGGATGGACGCCACCAGCTTCTTCAATTCGCCGCGCGGGGCGAACAATGGAATCGTGTTGTCGTAGCTCTTGCTCATCTTGCGGCCGTCGAGTCCCGGCAGGGTCGCCACGTTTTCCTCGATCGCCGCTTCCGGCAAGGCGAAGAACTCCTTGCCGAACAGGTGATTGAAGCGCTGGCCGAAATCACGGGCCATTTCGATGTGCTGCACCTGGTCGCGGCCCACCGGCACCCGATTGGCATTGAACATCAGGATGTCGGCCGCCATCAGCACCGGATACATGAACAATCCGGCGGTGATGCCGGCATCGTCGTCCTCGCCTTCCGTCCGGTTCTTGTCCACCGCCGCCTTGTAGGCGTGCGCGCGGTTGAGGATGCCCTTGCCGGCCGCGCAGGTCAGCAGCCAGGTCAGTTCGGGAATCTCCGGGATGTCGCTCTGCCGGTAGAACCACACCTTGTCCGGCTCCAGCCCGCAGGCCAGCCAGGTGGCGGCGATTTCCAGCGTGGAGCGCTGCACGCGCGCCGGTTCCTGCACCTTGATCAAGGCGTGGTAATCGGCCAGGAAGTAATAGCTTTCCACGCCCGCCACGCGGCTGGCGGCCACCGCCGGGCGGATCGCGCCCACGTAGTTGCCCAGGTGCGGCGTGCCGGAAGTGGTGATGCCTGTCAGAACACGGATGGTCATTGCGTCATTCGATGGAAAGCCTGAACGGGGCCAGTTTAACCGCTGCCGGCCCAACCCCGGCGGCCACCGTGGCGCGTTCCTGTGCATGCCCACCACGGAGAACGCCCATGTTGCGCCCGACCCTGCTGTGCCTGCTTGCCTTGCTGTTGCCGGCCACCACCTTCGCCACCGGCCGTCCCCTGGTCGAGGTGTCGATCATCGACCGCGACACCGGCCAATGGCTGCCCACCCACCCATACCGCGGCGAGCGCTGGGTTGCCGGCACCCCCGGCCACCGCTACAGCGTGCGCATGACCAACACCACCGGCCAGCGCGTGCTGGTGGTGCTGTCGGTGGACGGCATCAATGCGGTGAGCGGGCAGACCGCGCATCCGTCCCAGGCCGGTTATGTCCTGGCCCCGTGGGAAAGCGCCGAAATCGCCGGCTGGCGCAAGTCGCTGGACGACGTGGCGCAATTCGTCTTCACCGACATCGGCGACAGCTACGCCGCCCGTACCGGGCGGCCGGGCAACGTCGGCGTGATCGGCGTGGCGGTATTCCGCGAATCGACGCCACGCCCGCTGCCTTCGCCACCCATCACGCGCAGCGGCATGCATGATGCCGAACCTGCTGCGCGACGCCACGCCGAATCGGCAGGCGCCGATACCACGGCGACCCGGCAAAGCATCGGCACGGGACATGGCCGGCGCGAATGGGCGCCGGTAGGCCAGACCACCTTCGTGCGTGCCAGCCGTCAACCTGCCCAGGTCACCGAACTGCGTTACGACGACGGCCGCCGGCTGATTGCGCGTGGCGTGGTCCCAGCGCAGCCATCGTTCCGAATCCGCCAGCACCGCGCACCACGCGCCTTCCCTGGCGGCTTCGTTCCCGATCCGTCCGGATACCGCTGACGCCAAGCGGAACGGGCCGCATTGCGGCCCGTTCCCCATGTTGCGACGGGATGCGTGCAATCTACGCTGCCGATCAATGCTTCCGGTCGGACTCAAGGCTGCGTTCGAAGTCGCGGATCTCTTCCTGGGCGCGGTCGCGGCCCCACCCGTAACGTTCCTGCAGCTTGCCTGCAAGATATTCGGTGTTGCCCTCGGCCACCTTGAAGTCGTCGTCCGTCAGATCGCCCCACTTGGCCTGAATCTTGCCTTTGAGCTGCTTCCAATTGCCGGCGATGATGTCCTTGTTCATGCTGTTTTCTCCAGGTTATCTGCGCGGCAGGTGATACCGCACGCACAGCATCGCAAGCCGGGCGTTGCACCTGGGTCAACACGACGTTAATGCCTGTGCGGACCGTTCATCGTCATGAGCAGAATGGGAAACGGACCGCTTTGCGGCCCGTTCCAATGGCAACACCTGCAGGGTGAAGATTACTTGCCGGAAACTTCCTCGATCTTCTCGCCGACCTTCTGCACGTCCTTGCCAACACCCTTGACGGTGTTGCATCCGGACAGCGCGGCCACCGAGAACAGGGCGATCAACAGCAATACGGCATAACGCTTCATAAGCGACTCCTTTGAGAAGTGGTGTGGTTTCCCCGGCCGGGAGATGGGACCGCAGCCCTGCCACTTCCGACCGTACCGGCACGAGTGTGATTAAAGCATGCTGCATCCCGGCTGACCAAATCCCCCGACCGAACGGCGAAAGGCCGGTTTCCCGGCCCTTCGCGATTACCGCACCGTTCCGGGCACAATCGTGCCCGGAGCGCTTGTCAGCACCTTCCGTCCTTGCAGTCTTCCGCCTTCTTCTCGACTTTTTCGCCGGCCTTCTGCACATCCTTTCCCGCACCGGCCATGGTGTTGCAACCGGACATAACCCCTGCAAAAAACAGGGCCGACAAAAACAGCATCATCAAGCGTTTCATGTATTCGCCTCATTATCATGATTGGGCGACCGCTCCGTAAGGAGCGTCGCGTTGCGCAGCGTTTGATTGCGGCTTGCTCTCACCATGCGGAGAAGGGCATTCATGGCATGTGAACCCGGCCGCAATTCGTTCAGGTTCAATGACCGAACACCCAATCGCGCATCAGCATCGATTTCCGAACAGGCTCTCGACGTGAGCAAGCCCATTGGGGCGCCTCCTCCCGATTGCCGCCATTGGAACCGAAGCGCCCGTTATCGGTCGAGATACCCATCAAACCCGCCGTAACGTTCGCGCCATGCATTCATCGATCTGGCAACGCCTCCCGCGGGCACTCCCGCCAACGGAAACGCCTTCGCCTCCCGGATGTCGAAGGCCATAACGAACATCATCTCGTCGAACCTCCTTCGTTCCTTCCTGTCCTTGACGGCTGCCGCCATCAATCTTTCATGCAACTGCTCCAGCGTCACGTCGCCGCTTGCGGCCAACGGTGGTTCTTCGTAGCGAAAGAAGAATGCGATTTTCTCGAACAAGGTAGCTTCCTGGACAGCGAGGGGAGACCGTTGCGACGACCCATCCTTTTCCGCGCCCTGAAATGCAATGGGCAATCCAGCCTGCTCAGTGGCTGAATCACCCTGCTCCATCGGAATCAACGAATTCCGCAATTTGACGTCTTTCATGGCGCATTACTCCTGAACGACCGGTCCCGAAGCGGATGCTCCTCACGTTGATCGTGCTCCAACCTAGCACTCAATCCGCGCCACTGCCTGCTGAACCGGACCGGCGGTCGTAACGTGCGAGTAACAACCGAAGGCGCATAGTCCGTCTGCACTACGATGCAATGTCGTAACGGCCACTCAGCTGCGCTGCACTTCCCGCCACTCTCCGCACTGAACCTCGAACTGCCGCCTGATGGCGGCAGATCACGGCTTCGGCCGCCTCCGATTCGCCGTTCCCCTCGCGAATCCTCTCAAAGGCCATCTGCATATGAACCAGATCCAATCCAAGACCCCCGTCCAGAACCTGCTGGATACTGCCGCCGCCAATGGCACCTTCAAGACCTTCGGCCGTGCCGTCGCCAAGGCCGGCCTGAATGAAACCCTGCGCGGACAAGGTCCATTCACGGTGTTCGCGCCGACCGATGCGGCGTTCGAGAAACTGCCTTCCGGGAAACTGGAAGAGTTGTTCAAGCCGGAAAACAAGGATGAGCTTGCTTCCATTCTCAACTATCACGTTGTCAACGGGCGCAAGAGTGCAGCCGATGTGGGCAAATGGGAAAACGCCAGGACCGTCAATGGACAGGCCGCTCCCGTCAAGCTGGCCGGCGACATGCTGAGCATCGACGGCGCACAGATCACCCTGGCTGACATTGCAACCAGCAATGGCGTGATCCATGGGATCGACAAGGTCAACATGCCCACGGCCACCAAGCAGTAACCGTTCCACGTGTTCGCAAAACAATGGCGGGGATTTTCCCCGCCATTTTCATTTGCGGCCGTGATCGGGCAGGAAGAGGACTCCGGCATATCTCCTGAAGCGTGAAGCGCCATCGCCGCTCTGATGATGCCGATCAGCCATTCCGGATGGCCGCGCCCATGCATATGCCCCCGGCTCGGCAAGAATATGCCCGTCCGTCCGGCAGACGGTAGGCATTCCCGGATCGGGGCCGCATCAGGGTGCACCAGAAGCGTATGGTGAAGGGATGATGCACCGGTTCCTCACCCACAATCGCACCGAGCTGATCGCCCGTTGCCGGAGCAAGGTGGCCCAACGGTCGCCTTCGGGCACGCCGGGCGAAGAGCTGGACTACGGCGTGACCATCTTTCTCGACCAGCTCATCAAGACGCTGGAGGTCGAGAAAACGTCGGAGCCGATGCGCAGCCGGAAGGTATCCGGGCCGAGCGGCGGCGGGAAACCGGTACTGTCCGAAATCAGCGAGTCGGCCGCGTTGCATGGCCGGGAGCTGCTGCAGCATGGCTTCACCATCGATGAAGTGGTTCACGACTACGGCGATCTTTGCCAGGCGATTTCGGACCTGGCCTACGAGCGCGGGGAAGTCATCGAGATCGACGAGTTCAGGACGCTCAACCGATGCCTGGACAACGCCATCGCCAATGCCGTCACCGAATTCGGCTACCAACAGGACTTCGCCCTGGCCGAAAAGCAGTCCGCCGCACTGAACGAGCGATTGGGATTCTTCGCCCACGAGCTCAGGAACCAGCTGTGCACCGCGACGCTCGCCCTTTCCATCATCAAGCAGGGCAACGTGGGTCTGTCGGGTGCCACCGGCGGTGTGCTCGATCGCGCGCTGGTCGGGTTGGGCAACCTGATAAGCCGTACTCTGGCCGAGGTCCGCATGACCGCGGGCATACCGGTACAGAACCGCCTTTACTCGCTTGCGGACTTCATTGCCGAGATAAAACTTTCCGCTACGCTGGAAGCGCAGGTCAAGGAGTGCGTGCTCACGGTGTCCGAAGTCGATCCGCTGCTGGCCATCGATGTGGACCGGGATCTGCTGCTCTCGGCAACCGGCAACCTGTTGCAGAATGCGTTCAAGTTCTCTCCGCCGCACAGCGAGATCACGCTGAACGCCTATGCGGTGGCCGACCGCATCCTGATCGATGTGGAGGACCGTTGCGGCGGATTTCCGGCGGGCGCCGCCGACACGATGTTCCTGCCCTTCGTGCAGGAAGGCACGGACCACAGCGGACTGGGACTGGGGCTGTCCATTTCACGTCGCAGCGTCGAGGCCAATCATGGCGTGCTCAGCGTCCGCAACCATGCCGGCTCCGGTTGCGTGTTCACGATCGATTTGCCGCGCCATCCGGTCGCTGCCGCGTCTCCGGCACCGAGCGGAGTCTAACCTGACCACTCCTGCCCCAAGCTTCTCGCCCGGGCTGTTCCCGGCGGATCATGGGACGGCATGGGAGGGTAGATGGTGCCGCTTATCCGAATCGAACGGATGACCTACCGCTTACAAGTCAGGCAGTGCAAGGCTTGCCATGATTTGGAATCGGAAGGTCTGCCGGCGGCTTACAAGAGGATAACACTGCGACTTAATGGCTTTACGGGGCACACACGGCCCGACTGAACACGGCACCTTGTGGTGCAAAAGCGTGTTCGCGCCGTGGCCTCAACCCACGGAGCCAGTATGAAGTCGAAGATCACCCAGGCGCTCGTCGAGCGCACCCCTGCGCCCGAGCGCGGCAAGAGCATCCTGCACGCGGACACCGAGATGAGGGGGTTCTACCTCATCGTCACCGCCACCAAGCGCAGCTTCTACGTCCAGTCCCTCGTCAACGGCCGGCAGGTCAGGACGAAGCTGGGCGACCACCCGGCGATGGACGCCAAGCAGGCCCGCGACCTTGCGAGGCAGACACTGGTCGGCATGCGCGGCGGGGTCAACCCGAACGAGGAGCGCCGCAGGGCACGGGCGCGTGGCATCACCCTACGGGAGGGACTGGACCTGCACCTGAACTCCCGGCGGCTGGCCGACAAGACCCGCAGCGGCTACGAGTACCACGTCACCTACTACCTCAAGGACTGGCTGGACCGGCCGCTGGCCGAGATCGGCGCGGACCGTCAGGGCGTGCGCGAGCGCCACCGCCGGATCACCGAGAGGAGCGGCGCCACCTCGGGCGATAACGTCATGCGGGTGCTGCGCTCGGTCTACAACCGCGCCCTGCGGCAGTTCCCCGACCTGCCGCCTAACCCCGTGGGCAACGTGGACATGAACGGCATGCGCCGACGCGAGGTGGACGCCAGCCCCGACAAGCTCAGGGCGTGGGGCAAAGCAGTGCTGTCGCTGGGCAACCCGGTCCGCCGTGACCTCCAACTGTTCATGCTGCTGTCGGGCATGCGCAGGACCGCCTCGTGCGAGGCGAGGCGCGCGGACCTTGGCGACGGACGCCTGCACGTCCCGAACCCCAAGGGCGGCTCGGCCAAGAAGTTCGATCTGCCGCTATCGTCAGCGCTCGCCGACCTGCTGGCCCACCGCGAGGCCAACGCCGACGGCGTGAGGCGCAAGACGCCCTACCTGTTCCCAGCCGACTCGACGTCGGGCCGAGTGGCCGAGGTCCAGCAGCACGAGCTCGGCGACCTCACCGGCCACGCGCTGCGGCACGCATATGCGTCGCTCGCGTTGCAGGCGGGCGTGCCGCTGCTGGAGCTGCGGTTCCTGCTGAACCACAGCGCGTCCAGCGGCGGCGTCACAATGGGCTATCTGCACCCTTCGCTAGACCACCTGCGCGAGCATCAGGAGCGCGCCTCTAGATACATCCTCGACGCGCTCGGGCTGGCGCATGAGCCGGGAACATGGCCTCCGACGCTTGCAAGCACGCTCGCGGAGCAGTTGTAAATCATCGTTTTTCGATTTTGCAGAGGGAACGACAGTTCCAGCATTTAATGATGTTCAACGCTTGCATCGGCGCTTGACACTCTCTCCATCGCGATGCCGCCGGGGACGCCCCGGCAAACCTCACTAGACCAACTTTGGAGAGTTCCACATGACTGATCTACGCAACCTGTCGGGCCGTGCGGCCGTGCGCTCGATTACCCGCCACCTCGTCAGCCGCCGGCTTGGTGACCCTAACCACGAACTCCGGCCCGCAACCCACCGCTTGATCGGCAAGGTATTCGACGCAATAGAGAGCGGCGAAGACCTGCAGGCACTCGGGATCGTACTTTCCCAATGCGCAGCGCATGTAGATGATGTTTTGGTGGAGATCTCCCTTGGGTTAGAGGCCAAGGCGGTCTAATCCACTGTCGGCACGCCATCGCGCACAAGCCGATGAAAGGAAAGGGCCACCGCGACGGTGGCCCTTTTTCGTACACGGTGGGGGCACGCGGTCAGGCCATATCGCTTTCGTCCACCCACCGACGCTCGGGCACCGCCGCGCCCTTCTTGCGCATGTCGTGGGCGTACCATCGGACCGACTTCGCCGTGGCTTGTGCGCCCTCGATCCGCGCGTTGACCATCTCGGCCACCAGCGCGTGCGGGTAGCCCGCCGGGTCCATCAGAAGCTCGCGGGCAAGTCGGCCGATGCCCTTGCCGATGCCCTTGCCGCTGCGCTTCTTCTCGGTCTCTGTCGGTGCGTCTGCGGTCTCGGTGACGTCGGCCTGCGGCTGTGCGCGCGTCTCGGTCACCTTGGCCGACGTGGCCTGCCCGGACGATCTCAGGTCGATGCTCTTGGCCTCGGCGATCTGCTCGATCCGCGCGACGAGCTTGCCTCGGGTCGCGAACGTCTTGGGACCCGCGGGCTTGTCGGCGATGCGGTTGTGCAGGGCCAGCAGTTCCTTGGTGGGCATTTCTTCCAGCTTCATGGTGCTCTCCTACGTGTTGGTGGGTACGTAGGCATTAGGTCGCGTTACCCGCGATCCGGGAGCCCCCTCGGCACGGTCTTCAGAGCATCCAACTGACGGTCGGCACGCGGCGCTCCGCAAGCGCATGAAAAAAGAGGGGATGCCGCGACGACATCCCCTCCCAAACACGGCCGGGCAACCCCTCGCCTCTGCACGAGCACCAAACCGACCGCATTTGAACCGGTCAGCGCACGAACGCCAGATGCGCCCGCTCGAATCCCAACTCGTCGGCCCGGTGCTTGGTGGCCCGGTCCACGTACAGGTCCAGCGCGCGGCAGTACGGAAGGCCCGCCAGCCGTGCGGCGTCGTCGAAGTAGTCCGAGTAGGGACGAACGCCGACGCGCTCCGCCTGTTGCGCCAGCGCATCGAGCAGGCCGCAGCCCAAGCGCATGGCGAGGGCCATTCCGGCCAGGGCGATGGCGACAGGATGGTCAGCCGGGTACGCAGGTAGCCTATTCATCACCACCCCCGATCAGGTCGCGGTCGATCTGTTGCTCGCGCATGGCGAGCTGGACCGAGCTGAGGGGGTTCGCCTTGCCGGCGTTCCAGGCGCGGATGGCGACCAGGATGCCCTGGAGGCGCAGGTCGCCGAGCTTGATGTACTCCTGCACCTTGAGGAAGTCGTCCTGCTTCATCGCGGCCGCCAGCTCGACGGGGCCGACCGGGCGCTCCTTCGTGGGCAGGCGGTCGAGCAGCGAGAGGACGGCCGAAGCCAGTGCGACGTTGCGCGTGCCGACGGCGACCTGGGCCATGTGGCCGAGCTCGGCGGGGCCTGCGTGGGTAAGCTGCTGGATGTATTCGGTACGCTTGGGGTCGCCGAGCGCGGCGCGCGAGAGCACCTTGACCGGACTGTCGTAGAACGAACGCTGCCCGGCGAGCTGCGCGTGGGGCGTGCCGGCGTCCTTGAGCAGCTTGTCCAGCTCGGTCTTGGAGTTGTCCCTGATCTGGCGGACGGCGGCCAGGGTCTCGTTCTGGGCGAAGCGCGCCAGCTCGCCCGCGCCGACGCCGGGGGCGGACTTCCAGCGGGAGGCAATTTCGTTCTTGCGGGTCTCGACGTCCTTGTTCAGGCGCTCGATGGCCTTGAGGACGCGGGCGTGGATGGCGTCCAGGCTGGACGCGAGCTCGCCGATCTGCTGCGGGCTCAGTAGCGGGGTCTGGGTGAGTTCGATCTTCATGCTCGTTGGCTCCTGTGAGGTTGATTTCCTCCGGTCGCCTGTTACGAGCGCATCCCCAGCCGCGGGGTGGTCTGCGCGCCACTGCGCTGACCGGATGCCTTCAATGTGTCGCGGAGCGCTGGCCGTGAACGCCATCGTTGCTCGGCCGTGTTCCCCTGCTCGCTGCCGCCGTCGCGGCGGCATGCGAATCAGGGGCATAGGGGCGTCTCGCCCTCCGATGCCGTGTCAGAAGTCCTCCTCGGCAGCAGCGGCGCGGGAGCCGATGGGAAAGCCGCCCGTGCCGCCGCACTCGGTGCACATGCGCGCCCGGATGACGTCCTCGGACCAGTGCGGACGAAGGCACGACATGCAACGGGCATAGCCCACAGTGCGCACCAGCTTGGGCGGCTCCACGTTGGGGTCCATCACGGACGCCCGGCGTGAGAGATCGCCGTCGAAGGGCCAGCGCTCGGGCTCAGTGAGCGCCCTGGCGATGGCGAGCTCCTCGAAGGTCTTGACCGGCCGCGTGCCCGGCGTCGCGCCGAGCCAGCGATAGGTCGGGTGGTCCTCCGAGTAGGCGCGGTGCCGCGTCATGCCGTAGGTGAGGCCGAGCGCGCGGTCGGCGGCGCGGGCGCTGGGGTATCGCACCCCATCTACCTCGACGCCGACCGCGTGAACGCTACTCGCCGCGGTTGGTGCTGCCGTGCTCACGGCGGTCCTCGTACTCGATCGACAGGCGCGCCCAGGTTTCCGCGTCGAGCCTCGGGATCGGGCCGATGCACGTTGCCTCGCAGAGCTTGGCGAGGCCGTCACGGCCGCCGAGCGCGGCCACGGTCTGTGGCGCGGACCGCTCCAGGGCGTCGAGGTTGAGGTCCAGCATCTCAGCGTGGCGGAGGATCTCCTCCACCGTCAGGCTCTCACTCATCGTCTTGTTCCTTGTTGGCGTTGTACTTGGAGAGCAGCGCCACGAGCTGAGCGCGTTCGTCGGCGGGCATCCTGAGCAGCGCGTCGGCCGACAGGCCCGTGTCCTCGACCCTGACACGCAGCCTGTCAGCCATTTGGTCGCCGTAGCGGAACTTGAGCAGCACCTCCAGGAGCCTATCGCTGTGCTTGCGCACCGTGAGCGGCCGCTCCTCGCCCGACGTGGGGTCGGTCACGGTGGCAAGTCTGCCGCCGTGGACCACCGGCTCGTCGTAGCCGAGCGCGGCGCGCCTGTACGCCTCGTCGAGCAGCGCGTCGAGGGCCACCTCGATTGCCTTCTCCCACCGGGTACGGAACTCGATGTCGTTGGCCTTGTGGTAGAAGGCCGTCTGCCTGCTGATGCCCGCCGCGGCCGCGGCCTGCTTGGGCGAGCACGTGTCCTCCAGCACCTGGAAGAACAGCTCGCGCCGCTCGGGCGTGAAGGTGTTCGGGATCGACTGCACGTCGTCGCCTCCGTGAAAAGTGGCTTACGGCGTGATCGTGCCGTGCTTACGCGCGCGGGCACGCCATCGTTCAAGCAGCCGGATCAACGGCTTGGATTACCTGAGCCATCTGATGTGTGATCGGAGGGTGTTCCTGGTCCGGGTTCCGCCTCGCGCGTGAGGGACACGGCACGCAGGGTTGGAAGGACGATCCGACCGCGTTCCCCTCGTCGGTCGTCACGCCCGCAATGTCGGCCAGGGTCAGGTTTCACCGACTCCGGCAACTGACATGCCGCACGATTTTCTCAAGGGCAACTCGGAAGCCGTGCGCAAAGCTGTGCGTTATTTTTCTTTATAAATCAATATTTTATTTATCAATGAACAACTTGCACAGCATGCACAGCTTATTTCTCACCGACGACGAATCGACTGATTCCCGTAACTGTCCGACGCGTCGGCGGGGACTTGGGCAGCACCGAAAATCCTAAAACGACTTCGGAGCCGAAAAAGCTGTTCAAGCTGTGCGCATAGCTTAAGCACATGATCCGTAAAGAAAAACGAGCAAAAAGAAGCCGTGCGCAAAGCGTGCAGCGCACGGCGTCGAAGCTGTGCTCCCTCAGCCCCAGAGCTGCTTCTGGCTTGCGCCCACCATCTCGGCGAATACACCGCGAGCCTGGCCGAGGTCGGGGACCACGTACACCCACTGCCCCTTGCGGGCACCGCTCCTGATCTGCCGCTTCGCCACGCCCACCTTGGCGAGCAGCACCTTCGCCAGGCCGGGCAGCGGCCTCGGGTGTCTGGTGCGGTTGCGGGCGAAGGCCAGGTAGCTGTCGTAGAGGTCACCCTTGTCGAGTTCGACCTCGCCGCCCGACCAGTCCCTGTCCTCGTCGTACCCCGGCAGCTCGGCCGCGTACAGCAGCGAGTACCACCAGGAGAACTCAACATCCATGCCGCGCAGCTTCTGGTCGGCTAGTGCGCTGTTCTGCGGGATGTCGTTGCGCGGGTGCCACCCCTTGATGTCGCGCGTGAGCATGTCGTACAGGAAGGCGGCGCGGCCTCCCTCATCGAGCTGGCGGTTCAGCGCGCGGAAGAAGGCGCGGTCGTCCTTGCGTGAGTCGTTCACCTCGAACACCGCGAAGCGCCGCTCGCCGTCCAATCCCGCAGGGACCACCCAATCGGAGTTGGACGCCATGACGATGTGGATGAGGTTCTTGCCCATCACGGCGTCGCGGCCCTTGCCTTCGTAGGCCACCGTCGGCTCGGTGACCAGGGCCTTCAGCTTTGCCTCGCCCGCCTTGTCGCCGGCCCAGAACGCTTCGTCGGCGAACAGGCAGATGCAGTTCTGCAGGTGCGAGTTGAAGCGCCCCGTGATGTGCTCCGGCGAGCTGATGTGCAGGCCGTGCGCTCCAGCGATGTGCTGGAGTACGCGGCCAAGCGTGCCCTTACCCGTACCCTTCGCGCCCTTGAACGCGATCGCCACCTCGGCGGCCTCGGACGGACGCTGGAACATGGCGGCCATCCAGTTCAATACGTAGCGGTAGCCCTGTGGGTCACCATCGGTCAGCACCTCGCGGATGAGCTGGTCCAGCAGCGACCAGTCGCCGGACGCCGGATCGACGGCCCAGCCGCGCCACAGGTTCAACCAGCCGCCGTGGTCGCCCGACGGGTCGAAAATGACGCCCTTGTACTGACGGCGCTGCGGGTGCTTCAGCCAGAACTGTGCCCGTGTCGTCGGCCTGTCGTTGACCTGCTCGACGAAGCTGTTGCAGTAGAGGTTCTGGAAGTCCTCCTTAGTCGAGCGCTGGTAGAAGTGCCTGCCGAGCACCGGATCGAACTCCTCGGTGAAGACGCGGAACTTGCCGTTCTCCATCACGACGCAGTGCTGGGAGTTCATCTCCTCCAGGATCGCGTCCTTGCCCTCGAGCTTCGGCGGCTCGCGCAGGGTCGCGTCATCAACACCGTGGCCGAGTTCGGCGGCGTCCTCCCAGACGTCGAAGTCGTCCTCGGGGTCCGGACGCGCGACCTCTCCGCCCGCTTCCTGCACGACCTTGTGCAACAGCTTGATGGTGATGGGGCGGCCGCCACGCGAGCCAGCCGCATGCAGCGAGTCCCAGCGGCGCCCGATGATCCAGGCGTCATCCTGGTACTTCGCGTCCTGCGTGCTCCAGTCGATGAACTCCTGCCGTCCCTCGCCCGCGGTCGCGTGATGGCAGGCCATCATCAAGTCGCGCCAGGGGTCATGATCCTGAAAGTCCTCGGGGTCGAGTTGTTCCAGCGTCGTCGCCAGCATCTCCGGCGTCAGCTCGCCGAAGCCAGCGGCCTCGCCGTGAGCCCGCGTCGGGCGACGGATTAGGGCGAGCAGCGACTCGGGAACCTGCGGTGCCTCGTCGGGGAACGGCGCGAGGTCGTCCCACTCGTAGCGCCTGCCGTTCGGGTGGATCGACCCTGGCGCGACGACCTGCCGGCCGTGACTCTTGAACTCCACGCCGGGGTAGTCCTCCAGGCTGTCGAGCACCTGCACGTCGGCGGGTTTGGTGAAGTAGTAGTGGTGCCCGCCCGATCCGGTGACGACGTGCGGGCACAGCGACAAGTCCAGGCGCGCATCGGCGACGAGCTCGGCCAGGGAGTCGCGGCCCTCGGGGAAGTTGCGGGGATCGACGTCCAGCACCATCCACGTCGGCGGCAGGCGCACGCCCAAGTTGCGGCCGTCGCGCCTTGCCTGCGTCAGCACCTCGCGGCTGTCGTAGTCGCGGGACGTCCACGCGCCGTCGCGGGGAGTCTTGCCCCGGTCGCGGCCCTTCGCATCGACCGCGTTCCAGTGGTGCAGCGGGATCAGGGGCAGGCCCACGAGGATCAGGCTCTCGACGTCGAACGATGGTGTGAGGCGGGGACGGTCGGCGGCATCATTGACTCCACGGGTACTTGCATGGCCCGTCTCCTGTGCTGTTCCCTTGCGCCCGCCTTGTCCGCGGGCGTTTTCTTTTGCGTCCATCGGTCAGCCCTCCTGCTTCGGGGACAGGCCGCGAGCGACGAGCGCCGCCTGTGCGCAGCGCCGCATGCCGTCCCCCATCGGCTGGCCCTTTGCGTAGTCGCGCAGGTCACCCACGCGGTAGCGGATCAGCTTCGGGCCGACGCGGACGTACCTCGGGCCGCCGCCGTTGCAGCGGTACCACGCAAGGGTGTGATACTTCAGACGCAGGAACGCGGCCGCCTCCTGGGCGGTCGCCAGCGCGTCGTCGGGGAGCGCGTGCAGCTCCGCGATCTCCTCGGGGGAGAACTTCTTGGGTTCGTAGTAGGTGGCCATGGTGCTTTCCTCGTCAGCCGTTCCCGCAGCGACGACGTGTCGCCGGAGGACGTCCGCAGCCTTGCTGCCGCAGATAGGACCCTTGCCCCCGTTGTCATCCGGGGAGGGCCTCGGCTGTTCTTGCCACCGAAAGCACTTTTGACCGCCGGGCTGGCGATCCTCGGGCTGATCGCCAGCCCGGTTAAGTCACATAGTACCCGGGCGGTTCTCGCGCTGACACCAACATTGCGTCCGGGCTCCCCGGTGAGCCCGTGCCATGCGGCGCGCTCCGGGCTGCTCGGTACCAGGCCGCGCGGCCCCGAGCCTGACACGGGTCGCCTGGTGCGACCGTATCACCGTCCTTGCGGCACCGCGCCTTGCAAACTGAACGACACTCCCCCATATATGAATGGTCAATTTATCGGGGGATTTGGAAATGGGACTTCCTAGGACGTTCGTCGGCTTCAGCAGCACGGACATTCACTGCTATCGGCTGATGCTCGCGTGGAAAGAGAACGAGCACATCGACTTCAACTTCACCAACTGCCAGCTCTCCCAGGAGGTCAACTCCGAGAACGAGGCATATATCAAGAGCAAGTGCCGCGATCGCATCGAGATGGCGGGGACGTTTGCGGTGCTGATCGGCCAAGACACTCGCAGCAAGCACAAATACGTGCGCTGGGAGATGGAAGTCGCCATCGAGAAGGAGTGCCGCATCATCGGAATCAACCTCGACGGATCCCGTCAGATGGTGGATGCGACATGTCCGTCCATCATCAAGGACATCGGTGCCATCTTTGTGCCCTTCTCTCCGAAAATCGTTGCCTACGCACTCGAGAACTTCAAGATGCATGACAAGGGAAACTGGCACTATCCCGACGACGTGTACAAGAAGCTCGGGTACAAGTGACGGAGCGTCACCGGATGCAGGAGCAGGACTTCCCAGCGCTCTATCGATCTGCCGATGACCTTTCACTGAGCTCGCAGCAGCACTTCTTCACTGCGCTGCGAGTTCACTTGGCGACACTGGTGATAGCGGCAATTCTGTCCATTGTCAGCATCCCCCACTGGTCAGTCGCCGTCCTCCAGTTGCTTGCCCTCCTTGGTGCACTCGGCTGTTCAATCTACCTGTTTTCCGTCCGACCTGATCGGCTCTGGTATGCAGGCCGGTCGGTGGCCGAGTCCATAAAGACCATTACTTGGCGGTATGTCTGCCGGGCGGAGCCGTTTCAAGGGGATGATGTAACCGCGCGCCACGAGTTCGGGCAGACCCTGAGGCAAATCGTCGAACAGAACCGCGAGGTCTGCCAGTCGTTAACTGAGCACCTTGACGGCGCTCAGTTCACACCGTTGATGGAAGAGATGCGAGCTCGATCGCTCGAGGAGCGCCGAGCAACCTACGCTGACTGCCGCATCAGGGACCAACTCGCTTGGTACGCCAGAAAGGCAGCCTTCAATCGCAGAATGTCCCGTTACTTTTTCTGGGCTCTGATTGCGACCAACTCGATCGCCGTGGTCTGCGCAGCACTCCGCATAGCCCATGTGCAATTGCCGTTCTGGCCCACTGACGTGTTCGTGGCGATAGCCGCCAGCATCCTCAGCTGGATGCAGGCCAAGAGGTTCTCTGAACTCGCGGCGTCCTACGCGCTTGCCGCCCACGAGATTGGTCTAATCAAGGAGCGATCATTGTCCCCAGAAACGCCCGATGATTTCTCTAAGTTCGTGGGGGATGCTGAAAACGCGTTCTCACGCGAGCACACGCAGTGGGTCGCCAGAAAAGACGTGTAGCTCGCCATGTATGTATGCGGTGCGGGGTTACAGGCAAGCCTCCGTCCAGGCCTCGGCGATGTTGTCCCGCCCCTCGAGGATCACGCTCTGGCCGCTTGAGATGAAGCGCCGGAAGCCCGTGTACCCTCCCAAGTCGTTCTTGGCGTTGACCCGGCCGCAGGCGACCACGCCGAACTCCTCGGTGTAGTTGGTGCGCACGTCTCTGAACTGTGCGGAGTCCGGATCCTTCAGCGAGGCCCTGACCGCACGCTCCGCCGCAACGATAGTCCGAGCGCCGAACCACCGCTCCTGCTGCGCCTTCTTCTCGGCCGCAGACAGAGGATGATCCGGTTCCGGTTCCGGCGCGGCGACCTCGGACACCTGCGCCGGGGCGGCAGACGGAGCAGACGTCTGGACAACCGCAGAGGCCGTCGGCGCGGTGCTCGGCACCAGCTTCGAGCCGATCCAGGCCAGAGCCACGAGCACCACCAGAAGAAACCCAATCCGCTTCATGCATTCCCCTTTAGCCAGCGCCAGTAAATAGTCTATTTTGGACTAATCCAAAACGGACTCTAGCGTGCAGTGACCGGCAAGTCACTGCGCGATGGCCCAATCGACCCACAACACCGACTACCAGCTACTGCTGACCGTCCTGAAGGCGGCCCGCAAGCGAGCGGGCGTATCGCAGGTCGAGCTGGCGTCGCGCCTCGGCAACACGCAGACCTTCGTCTCCAAGTGCGAGCGCGGGGAGCGCCGGATCGACGCCGTGGAGCTGGTGGAGTTCGCCGAGGCCCTCGGCGTGCCGCCGCTCGGGATGCTGGGCGAGTACCTGGAGCAGCGCGCGACCAGATCGCAGCCGAAGTCCAGAAAGAGCAGCGCGAAGGGCCGCTGATCGCCAGGGAGATGGTGCCGCTTGTCCGATTCGAACGGACGACCTACTGATTACAAATCAGTTGCTCTACCAACTGAGCTAAAGCGGCGATGTCGTACTTCTCTTGCTCAAACCGTGTCCGGCTCGTCCCGCAGTCTACGCGCTGACGCGCCTAAAGCCTTGCCGGGCTTAGCCTTCCGGCCGGTCACCACAACAACCGCGTCCGAGTTACAAGGCGGTTGCTCTACCAGCTGAGCTAAAGCGGCGATGCAGTCGCCGGCAATGCCGGCGCGGGGGCGAATTCTAGCGCAGGTCGCCACAGTCGAGGGAAACGACGCCCGGAACCCCGGACAGTGCCTGTGCCTGCGCCGCATCGAACCCGTCCGACACCATGACATCCAGCCACCATTGCGCGCCTGCATCCATCGGCTGCAACTGCGCGGCGAAGCCGGCCGCCCGCAAGGCCTCCAGGCGGCGTTCCGCTCCTTCCCGGCTGCGGTAAAGACCCAATGCAATGCTGTTGGCATCGACACCCGTCGCAACCAGCAGGTAGTCATCGAAACCCGCCTCTGCAATACGCCGCGCCAGCGCTTGCGCTTCTTCGCGGCTGGCCGATGGCGGTATCCGGACGCGGTAACTGTCCGCCCCGGAAACCGATGCCTCGCGCGTTCGCGTGATGAGCGCTCGCGCCCCCAGGGCCGCAACCAGGTTTTCCGCGGCAACCCGGTCTCCCAGCGGTCCCAGGCTGAAGCACTGCCCGGCCGAACCGACGGCGGTCGCCTCGACTGCGGCATCCTCGGCCAACGCAGGTGCCTGTACCTCGGATCCAATCGCTGGCGTGGCATCGATCGCCAACTGCAATTCCGGCACTCCTTCCGGGAAAACCTGGGCTGGCAAAGGCGGAGGATCCGGCCGTGCGATCCACCACACAGCCACCCCCAGGTTGAGTATCGCCAGCAGAACGATCAGGGCGCGAATCAGCATGTTTCAATTCTATCCAGCCGGCCGGCCAGCGCGATACCTGCCCGGGCCCACACCGCCAACCCTTCCATTACCAGTGAAGGCGCCAGCGTCACCCCCGGCAAGCGGGCTGCCAGTGCTTCCGCACCGCCGCCATGCAGCAGCAATGCCGGCGTTTCGCCGAGCAAGGCCTGCGCCTGTGCCAAGCTGCGCTCGACCAGGCCGATGGCGGCCCCCTCGCAACCGGATGCCAGCGCGTCTTCCGTGCAGGCAGCGAATTCGGCGTACTCGCCCCCTTCGGCCGGCAAATGCGCAGCAGCGCGATTGAGCGCTTCGCGCATCAGCCGCGGCGAGGGCCCTATGCGCCCCCCGCGATGCCCGCCATCGGCATCGAGGAGATCGACGGTCACCGCCGTGCCCACGCCAACGACCAACCATGGCACGGGCCGGCGCGCACGGGCGGCAACCAATGCCAGGAAGCGGTCGACACCCAGTTGCGAAGGCTGCGCATAGCCGATGCGAACACCCGCGAAAGCGGATTGCACGCGCGCAATGGATATCCGCTGGAACCGCCGCGCCAGCACCTCCAGCACCCCCTGCGTCAACGCTGGCGAAGCGACGCTGGCCAGGCAGGCCGACACCCCGCGCTCCGGCAACACCTCCCGCAGCGCCACGGCGAACGCGCTTTCGTCATGGCCCAGCGCCACCACCTCGCCCACCCGGCCATCGTCATGCAACGGCGCGCACTTCAGGCGCGAATTGCCCAGATCCAGCAACCATCGACTCATGAGGCCCTCACGCTCACTTCCCCGGCATGGAACAGGCGGACGCCATTCCCGTCGCGAACCTGCAACGCGCCATCCGCCGCAATGCCTTCGGCCACCCCGGCATGCACCTCCTCGCCCCAGCGGATCTCCACCCGTTGCCCGTGCAGTGCATCCATCGCCGCATAGCGCGGCAAGAAAGGTTGCAGGCCGGCCTGGTCGAATTGTTCGAACGCCGGCAGCAATCGCGACAACAAGCCCGCGGCCAGGCGATTGCGTGAAACCGCGGTTCCCCTGTCCTGTGCAAGGGTGTGCAGGTCGACCCAGGGCTGGTCGATATTCCCGGCCTGCTCTTCCGGCATCCGCACATTGACTCCCAGGCCCACCACCGCGCGCGCCGGTCCGCCATGCTCGCCGCCGCCTTCGACCAGCACGCCTCCCAGCTTGCGCCCTTCCACCACCAGGTCGTTGGGCCATTTCAGTCGCACCTGGACAAAGCCGGCCGCATGCAGGGCTTCGGCCGCCGCCACGCCCGCCACCAGGCTCAATCCACCCAGTCGGCTCAACCCGCCGCGATACTGGCGGAGTACCGAGAGGTACACATGCGCCGCCAGCGGTGACACCCATGCGCGCCCACGCCTGCCGCGGCCAGCCGTCTGGCGCTCGGCCAGCAGGACCCTCGCACCCAAAGCGGGCACCGGCTGCTGCAACAACCGGCTGTTGGTGGAGTCCGGCGACCATGCCACTTCAAGCAGGGCCAGCCCATGCCGGGCCTCGTCGTCCAGATGAGCCACGATGGCACCGGCGTCCAGCCATTCGGGAATTCGCTGCAAGCTGTAGCCCCGCCCGGCCCGGGCATCGATGCCGATGCCGGCTTCGCGCAATGCCTGGACCCGCTTCCAGACGGCGGCGCGGGTCAGCCCCAGCTCGCGCGCAAGCACGTCGCCCGATACCGGGCCAATCGCCAGGCGACGCACCAGTTCGCGCTCGGGTTCTTCCATCACCCGGCCACGCCACGGACAACGGAAGACAAGGGGCTGCGGATACGCACCCGCATCGGGGGAATCAGGCTCATAGGTTCGCCATTATGCGGGAGCGGGCCGGCCCGCCGCCCGGCCCCTCCACAGGCAAGCCCTGTTCAGATTGGCAACCGGAATTCCGGCTATATTTCCAGAGATCACGCAGCCGCACGACAGTCCCGACAGGAGT
This sequence comes from uncultured Pseudoxanthomonas sp., assembly GCA_964562135.1. Lineage (GTDB taxonomy): Bacteria > Pseudomonadota > Gammaproteobacteria > Xanthomonadales > Xanthomonadaceae > Pseudoxanthomonas_A. The sequence goes on from CAZLSG010000018.1 coordinate 34,169, forward strand.
CGACATGTCACGCCCCAGCCTCGTTCCGTCCCTGCTCGGCCTGGCCCTGTTGGCCGCCTGCATGCCCGCCCTGGCCCAGAACGGGCGGAACGCACCCGAGGCGTGCCCTGCCGAAGCACGGGAGGCCACCGATATCCCGGACCAGGACCCGGAACGCAGCCGGGCCGCCACGCTGCGCGCCAAATACACCGCATGGCCGACCACCGTCTCCTCCTCCGACAGCGCCAAGGCCCCGCAGCCAGGCAGTGGCGGTGGTGGCAGCGACGGCGAGGGAGACGTGCCCCGCGGGCTCAATTCCAAGTGGCACAGCTTCCTGCCCGGGATGTTCCGCTGACCGGTTGGGGCCTCTTCCGCCACCTGCGTCGCCGGCCGCCACCGGTCAATCCGCTGCACTGGAACACCGTGCGCGCCGCCACGCCGCTGGTCGCAGCGCTGGATGAAGCGCGCAATGAGCGCCTGCGCGCGCTGAGCGCCCGCTTCCTGCACGAAAAAACCATCACTCCCGTCGCCGGGCTGGTGCTGGACGAACCCCGACGGCTGCAACTGGCCGCCCTGTGCTGCCTGCCCCTGCTCGAATTCGGCGAAACCGGCCTGCAGGGCTGGTCGCAACTCATCGTGTACCCGGAAGCCTTCCGCGTGCACCGCAGCCATATCGATGCGGCAGGGGTATCGCACGAATGGAACGACGAACTGGCCGGCGAATCCTGGGAAGCCGGTCCGCTGGTCCTGTCCTGGGCGGACGTGCTCTCGGACCTGGAAGAACCCGATGCCGGCTTCTGCCTGCCGGTGCACGAAATGGCGCACAAACTCGATGCGCTCGATGGCGCGATGGACGGCACGCCGCCCCTGCCGCGCGCATGGCAGCGCCAGTGGGCGCGCGATTTCCAGCGCGCCTACGATGCCTTCTGCAATGCCGTGGACCGCGGGGATGAGCTCGCCATCGATCCCTACGCCTCCGAAGCGCCGGAGGAGTTCTTCGCCGTAACCAGCGAATACCACTTCTCGACACCCCATCTGCTGCGCGAGGAAATGCCCGAAGTGGCAGCGCACCTGGAACGCTTCTACGGACCCTCGCCACTCATGCACACCCTGTAGGAGCGGCTCTTGGCCGCGACGGGCTTTATCGTGAAGGCTTCGTCGCGGCCAAGAGCCGCTCCTACAATCCTGGCGGCAGCGTGACTTCGAAACGCGCGCCGCCGAGTTCTTCGGAACGCTGAACCTGCAACTCGCCCCGATAACCGCGCACCAGGTCCTGCACGATCGACAGGCCGATGCCATGTCCCTGCACCCGCTCGTCGCCGCGCACGCCGCGCTGCAGGACACGAGCCACGTCCTCGGCCGCGATGCCCGGACCATCGTCGTCCACCGCCAGCAGCAGCCCGGCGCGACGGCTGGCGGCCACTGCCCCCGGCTGCACGGTGAGCAACACCCGGGAGCTGGCCCACTTGAATGCATTTTCCAGCAGGTTGCCAAGCAATTCCTGCAGGTCGCCCGGCTCGCCATAGAAACGCGCCGCCGGATCGATCTCGAATTCGCACAGCACGCCCTTGGCCGCGTACACCTTTTCCAGCCCGCGCACGATTTCCTCGGCACTGGGCTCGATCAGCACCGGGGCGGAGAACAGCTTGTGTCCGCTGGAGGCCGCGCGCGCGAGCTGGTAGGACACCAGATCGTTCATCCGCTTGAGCTGCACGTCCAGTTCGTCGCGCAATGCGTTGGCATGCACGCCGCTGTCCAGTTGCGTGCGCAGCACCGCCAGCGGCGTCTTCAGGCTGTGCGCAAGATCGGCCAGCGTATTGCGCTGGCGCTCCAGGTTCTCGCGCTCGCTCTCGATGAACGCGTTGATGCTGTCGGTCAGCGGCGCCAGTTCGCGCGGATGCTGTTCGCTCATGCGCGAGGCTTCGCCGCGCTGCACCCGGCTCAGTTCCGCAATCACGTCCTGCAACGGGCGCAGGCTCCAGCGCAGCACCAGCATCTGCAACAACAGCAACAACAGGCCCGCGCCGCCCAGATAAACCCACAGAGCGCCGCGGAAGATCCGGATTTGCGCATCCAGTTGCTCGGCGTCTTCCATCACGAACAGCGTGTAGGGGAACTCCATGCGCCCGCCCTGCGCGGTTCCCACGTAACCCAGGCCGTAGCGATAAACGCTGCCTTTGCGCCCATCGATATGGGTCATCGGCAACGGGCCTTCGAAAACGGTCCGCAACGGCTCCAGCATGATGCCGTCGGGCAGTTCCGGCCCCAATGTCGAATCGCTGCTCCATTGCCCTTCGGGCATCAGGACTTCGACATACAAGCCGCTGCCGGGACGATTGAAGCGGGGATCAGGCAGGGACTCGGGCGGGATCAGGCTGCCGTCGCGGGCGAAGTCCAGCCGGCCCGCGAAGGCCAGCGCATAACTGCTCAGTCGCTGGCGCAGGTTTTCCTCGGCCGCCGCCGCGAAGGCGCGGTCCAGCGCGTAGCCCGCCAGGGCCAGGAAGGCGACCAGGCCCACGCTGGCCGCCAGCAACTGGCGCGCGCGCAACGATCGCGGGCGCCATTGTCCGAACCTGCCGCCTCCGGCAGCGCCCGAAGGCTCGCCGTCGGCGACCGGGGACGACATCAGCCCTCGTTGCTGCGCGGGATGGCGAAACGGTAGCCGCGGCCACGCACGGTTTCGATGGGCTTGAGCGCGCCATCGGGATCCAGCTTCTTGCGCAGGCGGCCGATGAACACTTCCAGCACGTTGGAATCGCGGTCGAAGTCCTGCTGGTAGATGTGCTCGGTCAAATCGGCCTTCGAGACCAGTTCGCCCGCATGCATCATCAGGTATTCGAGCACCTTGTACTCATAGCTGGTCAGGTCCACGTTGCTGCCGCTGACACTGACGGTCTGCGCGGCCAGGTCCAGCGCGACGGGGCCGCACTCCAGCGTGGGCTTGCTCCAGCCGGCGGCGCGCCGGACCAATGCGTTGACGCGCGCCAACAGCTCTTCCACGTGGAACGGCTTGACCAGGTAGTCGTCGGCGCCCTGCTTCAGGCCTTCCACCTTGTCCTGCCAGCTGGAACGCGCGGTCAGGATCAGGATGGGGAATTTCTTGCCTTCGTCGCGCAGTGCCTTGATCAGCTCCATGCCGGACATCTTGGGCAGGCCCAAGTCGATGATGCCGACATCGAACGGCACCTCGCGGCCCATGTACAGGCCTTCCTCGCCATCCTGCGCGGCATCGACCGCGAACCCTTCGCGCTTCAGGCGCGCAGCCAGGGTTTCGCGAAGGGGGGCTTCGTCTTCAACCAACAAGATACGCATGTGCTCTCCTTGAGACTCTCACGGCCTGGTCGCTGGCCGTAGCGTGACTGAATTTTACGCAGGTACTACCGGGAAGAGGGGTCCCCGCTTGCAGCCGGCTGGTTCGGCGTGTCACGACGCGGCCGGGGCGGCCCGTCGCGGCGCGCGGCCCCCGGGTCGTCCATGTAGCGGACCCGCCCGCGGTCATCCACGTACTTGACCCGATTGATGTCGCGCCCTTCGAACTGCACCCGCTCCGCGCTGAGCACCTGTCCACCGGTGGAGCGCTGGACCCGGCGCACCGCATCGGAAAGCGAACTGTGGCTTTCGCTGCGCCCAGGCGGCTGGCGCGGCGCTTCCGCGCGCTCGGGAGGAGGAGAGGGTTGGCGTTCGGCATCCTGCGCCCACGCGCCCGCGCTTCCGGCCAGCAAGGCCAGGGGAAACAGCACGCAAGAGAGCGAATTGCAACGAAGACGGCGCATAACGGAATCGTAACGGATTTGAGGACCTGTAAATGAACGGCGCCCCCTACATGCAGCGCCGATTGCCTTTCGGGGCCCATGGTTGGTTCGATGCAGTGAATCCGGTCTGAACTTATCCACAGCACGCTGCGCGCTGTTCAGCCAAGCGCCGGTTAATACACTTCAGCCACGCAACACCGCAACGACCCGCCTGCGGCTTCCACCGCGTCCAGCGCCACCCCCCTGACCGCGAAGCCGGCCGCATCCAGGCGGTCCCTGGTTTCCCCGGCCAACGCCCTTTCGGCGGCCGCGCTCATCCACACGCTGCGTTCGGACAGTGCAATGGCATTTGCCGCGAAAGCCATGTGCTCGGCCGGCGAAAGTCGTATCGCATGCGGGGCATAGAGCGCTTCCAGTGTCCGGCAAGTGTCTTCATCGGCGAATCCGGACGGCGACAGCAGCGCCGCGCGGCCCGCCAATACGGCCAGCACCACGTTGGTGTGGTATTCGCCCGGCGCCAAGTCGAAGACCAGGGTCGCACGCAGGCCGAAGGCTTCATGCATCAGCGCGGCGCCCTGTTCGTCGCAGCGTTCGGACAAGCCGCAGAAGCCCAGCCCGTGCGCACGGTCGATCACCAGGGAGCCGGTCAACTCGCAGGGATGCGCCTGCCCGGACAGGTCGGTCTCCCGGTATCCCAGCACTTCCCTGAAGAAGCCGCGGATGTCCGTGCGTTCCGCTTCCAGCTGGCGCACCGGGTGGCGCATGCGCCCCACGATGAGCCGGCCCGGAGCGGTTGCGAAGACATTGTTGGGAAACACCGCGTCGGGCGTTTCCGCATCGCCGGCAAAACAGAATACCGGCAACTCGGTGGACAGCGCGCGCTGCAGTTCATGGTGCTGCGACAGCGCGGAGACCGCATCGAACAGGGCGTCGTCGGCCATGTAGCGGTTGTCGGCAGCCGATTGCGCGGCGCGCGCGAAACCGTCCGGCGACACCAGGAAGGCCGCCTTGGCCGTGGCCGGGCCGAAGTCGGGTTCGCATTGGCGCGCGAATTCCAGGAAGGTCGTGCAGTCGCGTGTCAACATGGGTCAGGCCGCCGGTCGCAAAGTCAATGATGTTGCCGCCAAGGCCGCTTCCAGCAGACGCCAGTCGGCCCCTGGCTTGTGCGCGCCCTCGCTGAGCACCTGCCGGAACATGCGCCCGCCCGGCTGTCCGTGGAACAGGCCCAGCACGTGGCGGGTGAGGTGCTTGAGCGGAACGCCTTCGGCCAGCTTCGCCTCGACATACGGGCGCCAGGCGCGCAGCAGATCGTCGCGGGACCGTATTCCGCCGCCGGACAACGCCGCATCGATCCGGTGCAGCACGTGGGGATCGTGGTACGCGGCGCGTCCCAGCATCACCCCATCGCAGGCATCCAGGTGCCGCAACGCTTCTTCCTGCGTCGCAATCCCGCCATTGAGGATGACCGTCAGTTGCGGGCATTCGCGCTTGAGCCGCCAGGCCCAGTCGTGACGCAACGGCGGGACCTCGCGGTTCTCCTTCGGCGAGAGCCCCTGCAGCCAAGCATTGCGCGCATGCACGATGAAAGTCCGGCAACCAGCCTGCGCCACGGTGTCGATGAAGCTACGGAACAAGCCGTAATCGTCCTGGTCGTCCACGCCCAGCCGGCACTTCACCGTCACCGGCACGCTGTGGCCGTCAACCGCCGCCATCGCGATCATCGCAGCGACGCACTCGGCCACCAATCCCGGCTCCTTCATCAGGCAAGCACCGAAACGTCCGGCCTGCACGCGGTCGGACGGACAACCGACGTTGAGGTTGATTTCGTCGTAACCCCACTCCGCCCCGATCCGCGTCGCCTGCGCCAGGGCTTCCGGCTCGCTGCCACCCAGTTGCAACGCCACCGGATGTTCCGCCGGATCGAATCCCAGCAACTTGCGCCGGTCGCCCAGCACCACCGCATTGGCGTGCACCATCTCCGTGTACAGCCGCGCATGCGGCGCCAGCAGCCGGTGAAAGACCCTGCAATGCGTGTCGGTCCAGTCCATCATCGGCGCGACGGACAGGCGCACGGAGGGCTCGTAGCGCGCAACATCGCGGCGCTGCTTCGGAACATCCGGCATGGCGGTGGCGGGCTGGCTACGGGTCATGTGTCGGGAATATCGGTGCACCATGCGCCGTGAGTGGAGCGGGTGAAGGGAATCGAACCCTCGTCAGTAGCTTGGGAAGCTACAGCTCTACCATTGAGCTACACCCGCTTCGGGCCGGTCGTGATGGCATCAGGCGCATGGGACCGACCGCATCAGTCTACTTTGCGCCCCCGAGCAAGGGCAATGCGGCGACGAAGGCAAACCGGGCCTCCGGCCGCCGCACTCCCGGCAGGGCGTCAGAAGCCGCCCAGGGTAATGAACACGCTGGCATTGTGGCCACCCTTCTGGCCCAGCGTGCTGGTCAGACCGATGTCGGCGGCATGCCCGAATATCCGCGTGCGCGCGCCCAGCAGCAGTGTTCCGTAATCACGGTCGAACTCCAATCCCGGCACCGCATAGGGCGCCACACCCGGCATGGTCTGCAACTGCGCGAACACCTCTTCGGCCGGCCGCTCGAATTCACGGTCGTAGCTCAACCGCAGGTAGGGGCTGAAAGCCTCGCTGCCCGCATAAATCGCCTGCCAGCCAAGGCTGCCGATCAGCGAATCCACCTTCTGGTCCGGCAACACCAGCGCACTGGAATTCCCGCCCGATTCCGCATAGCCGTCCACCTCGATGCGCTGCGACAGCACCGACAGCACGGGGCCATGGCGGAACGCACCCTCGCCGAACTTGTAGCCCGTGCCGAGACCCGCGCTGAAATTGCTGCCGTCGGGCGAACCGGTGTGCACGCGCGTGGCCGCGCCCAGCCGGATCTCGCGGTTCACGTCGTGACCCAGCCAACTGTAGCTGAGCTGCGCATTGAACCAGGCATTGTCGCCATACCAGCCGGCAAACCCGCCCAGCGTGGTCTCGGTCTGGCGGAAGTCGCCCGCATCCTGGCCGAAGTCGTAACGCCCGCGCCCGAAGCCCGCGAAAGCGCCATAGACCGCCTGGCCGCGTACCCAGTCCATCCCGAAGATGCCGGCCGGCGCCATGCCGTCGTAGAGATCGCCGTGCTCGTAGCGCTGGGTGTCCGCGCGCAGCCCTCCCCACCAGTACAGGCCATCGGCATCCGGGCGCGCGCCCAGGTGTCCCGCCACCTGCTCGGCGCGGGCGCGGCCGGTGACCGACGCCGTGTGCGGCAGCAAGGCGATCTGGCGCGGCCCTTCCAGCAGCGACACCGCGTACTGCGACAACACCCGGTGCGCGCCCGTGGTGGGATGCACGCCATCGGCGAAGGCATAGGTTTCATCGGCGCCGGGAGCCACCAGGTCGAACGGGCTGCAGGTCAGCGAAGACTCGATGTTGCAGGCCGTGCCGGTGACATTGACGAACCCGAATGTTGCCGGCGAAGCCGCGATCTCGCGCAGCAGGCTGAAGGTATCCATCGGGATCACCCGCAGGCCGGCCGCGCCAAGCCCGGCATACAACGCGTTGTTGTACGCCACGGCCAACTGCGTGCCGCCCGCCGATGCGGCGGCGCCCTGTGCCAGGAACTGCGGCGTCTGGCCCAGGTCGGGGATGTTCGGCACCAGCACGTAACGCGCGCCGCTTTGTTGCAAGGTCGCCACGATGCCCACCTGCGCGGTCACCGCCGACACGATGGTGGCCGGCGTTTCCTGCCCCGCGGCCACCGCGAACAGATCGTTGGCGCCGCCCCAGACCGTGTACAGCGCATTCGGATCGGCACGGCCGCCGTTGGCGGCCAGGTACTGGTTGAGCTGGGTCGCCAACGAGGGCACCGGACCGAACGGGCCGGCCCGCTCCACATCCAGGCGCGAGCCGCCCACCGCATAATTGTCACCCCCTTGGTTGGCGGCCCAGGCGTCGGTGCCGTAGTAATCGGCCAGGAACTCCGCCCAGACCAGGCCGGGATTGGTGGTGAAACGACCCAGAATCGCCGCTTCGGGGCCTCCCACCTGCACCAGCCCGGGACGGAAGGCGCCCGAGTCGGTCAGGCTGTCGCCAAAGAAAACCGTCTTCGAATAGTTGTGTTGCGCAAATGCCGGCGCCGCTGCACAGGCCAGGGCCAGCACAAGTGCGGAGCGTACGGGGTGGCGGAACGGATTCATGGAGCCTCCTGGCTTGGATCGCTTTCGGATGAAGGAAATCAAAGACGCCGCTCGTAGCCATACGGCGGCGCACGGAATGCATGGTTCCACCAATCCCCCACCGGGCACACGCTGCAACGCGTCAACGCCATGCATTGCCACGAACGATGGCGATGCCCGGGTGCAGACGCGACAATAGGCACATGGACATCCATCTCAATGGCGAACCCCGCCACATCGCACCCGACAGCACCGTGGCCGCCCTCCTCCGCGACGAGGGCCTGGCCGAACGCCGGGTGGCCGTGGAGGTCAACGGCGAAATCATTCCGCGCAGCCGCCACGCCGCGCATGCCCTGGCCGAAGGCGACCGCGTGGAAATCGTGCACGCGCTGGGCGGTGGGTGAGCCAACGCGCGCTTTGCGCGGCATGCCGCGCAGCGTTGGCGAACGCCCGCGCACGGATGTGCGGGCCGGGCCACCCGAAGTCGACCCTGTCCCGCCAGGGATCGCAGCCCAGACGCATGCCAAGGGCTTGCGTTGGCCGCGGGATCGTTCAAGTGAGATAATCCCGCCATGTCCCAGAACACACCGACCGACCCGCTCGTCATCGCGGGGAAAACCTATCGTTCCCGCCTGCTGACCGGCACCGGCAAGTTCAAGGACTTCGAGGAAACGCGGCTGGCCACCGAAGCCGCGGGCGCGGAAATCGTCACCGTCGCCATCCGCCGCACCAACCTGGGCCAGTCGCCCAACGAGCCGAACCTGCTCGACGTGCTGCCGCCGGACCGCTTCACCATCCTGCCCAACACCGCCGGCTGCTACACCGCCGACGACGCGGTGCGTACCTGCCGGCTGGCGCGCGAGCTGCTGGACGGCCACACCCTGGTGAAGCTGGAAGTGCTGGGCGACCAGAAGACCCTGTACCCGGACGTGGTGCAGACCCTGGCCGCCGCCGAGCAACTGGTGGCCGACGGTTTCCAGGTGATGGTCTACACCAGCGACGACCCCATCCTGGCCCGCCGCCTGGAAGAGATCGGCTGCGTGGCGGTGATGCCGCTGGCCGCGCCCATTGGCTCCGGCCTGGGCATCCAGAACAAGTACAACCTGCTGGAAATCATCGAGAACGCGAAGGTGCCGGTGCTGGTGGACGCCGGCGTAGGTACCGCGTCCGACGCCGCCATCGCGATGGAACTGGGTTGCGATGGCGTGCTGATGAACACCGCCATCGCCGGAGCGAAGCATCCGGTGCTGATGGCCAGCGCAATGAAAAAAGCCGTCGAAGCCGGCCGCGAGGCCTTCCTCGCCGGCCGCATCCCGCGCAAGCGCAATGCCTCGGCTTCCAGCCCCATCGACGGACTGATCGGCTGATGGCCGACACCGGCTCCAAGGAAGACACATCCGGCCCGGGCACCAGGGTCCCGCCCAAACCCTTCACCGTCGAGGAAGGCCGCCGCCAGATCCGCAGCTTCGTATTGCGCCAGGGGCGCTTCACCGAAGCCCAGCAACGCGCCTTCGAGACGCAATGGCCGCGTTACGGACTGGACTATGCCGGCCAGCCGCGCGATTTCGACACGGCATTCGGGCGCGCAGCGCCGCTGGTGCTGGAAATCGGCTTCGGCAACGGCGAGGCGTTGCGCTTCGCCGCCGCCAACGACGCTGCCCGCAACCACATCGGCATCGAAGTGCATGCGCCCGGCGTGGGTCGCCTGCTCAACACGCTGGCCGCCGACGATGCGGAGCATGTCCGGCTCTACCACCACGATGCGGTGGAAGTGCTGGAGAACGAAATCGCCGATGGTGCCCTGGACGAGGTCCGCATCTACTTCCCGGACCCCTGGCACAAGAAGCGGCACAACAAGCGGCGCCTGATCCAGCCCGCCTTCGCCGCCCTGCTGGCTACCAAACTGCGCAACGGCGGGCGCTTGCATGCGGCCACCGACTGGCGGGACTATGCCGAACAGATGTGGGACGTGCTGGACGCCACGCCGGGACTGCGCAACCGCGCCGGTCCGCGCGGCAGCGTGCCGCGCCCCGAGTGGAGGCCGCAGACCCATTTCGAAACCCGCGGCCGGAAACTCGGCCACGGCGTATGGGATCTGCTGTACGACCGCGAGTAATACCGCAAGACGCACCGGGAACCCGACCGCGACATGGAAAACGCGCTGACGCTGACCAACGACATGAAGCTCGTCCTCGGGCTGGTCGGCTTCACGATGGCGATGTTCCTGTTCGAGCGCATCCGCGCCGACCTGGTGGCGCTGGTGGTGCTGGTGGTGCTGGGCATCACCGGCCTGATCGCGCCGGAGGAGATCTTCGGCGGCTTCTCCGGCAACGCGGTGATGAGCATCATCGCCACCATGATCCTGGGCGCGGGCCTGGACCGTACCGGCGCCCTGAACCGGCTGGCATCGTGGCTGCTGCGCCGTGGCCATGGCGTTGAACAACGGCTGCTGGTGATGACCAGCGCCATTGCCGGCCTCAACTCATCCTTCATGCAGAACCCATCGGTCATGGCGCTGTACCTACCGGTGGCCTCGCGGCTGGCCGCACGCACCGGACTGTCGTTGCAGCGGCTGCTGCTGCCCATCTGCTCGGCCATCATCATGGGTGGCGCATTGACCATGGTCGGCAACTCCCCGCTGATCCTGCTCAACGACCTGCTGGTCTCGGCCAACAACAACCTGCCCTCCGGCATGGCCACGCTGGAACCCTTGCGGATGTTCGCGCCCCTGCCCATCGGCGTGGCGCTGCTGGCCGCTTCATTGCTCTATTTCCGGTACTACGGCGGCAGCAAGCTCAAGGACGAAACCGAAACCAGCGTGGCGCCGGCCCGCACGGAGAGTTACTTCGCCAATACCTACGGCATCGATGGCGACGTGTTCGAGCTCACCGTGACCGCGGAAAGCCCGCTGGTGGGCATGTCGTTGGGCGAAGCCGAGACCCTGTACAACGCACCGTTGATGCTGGCCCTGCAAACCGGCAACGACACGCGTCTGGCGCCACCGGCGGAAATGCGCATCTGGGTGGGCAGCGTGCTGGGCGTGA
>CAZLSG010000019.1:0-44360 GCA_964562135.1 uncultured Pseudoxanthomonas sp.
AGTCGGCCACCATCTTGTCGATGTAGTCCACGCTGATGGTGATGTCGGTGGTGATCACCGGGTCGCCGCCGCCCAGCATCCGGTACAGCGGCGCGTCGTAGAGTTGCGCCCACAGGTCGTAGATGGCGATCTCCACCGCGGCCTTGGCGCTGGTGTTGCGTTCCAGCGCCGACTGGATCAGGCCGGTGATGCGGTTGAGGTCGGCGATGTCCTGCCCGATCAGGCGCGGTTTGATCACCGTGTCGATGGCGGCGATGATCGAGCCATGGGTGTCGCCGGTGATCGGGGCGGTGGCCGCCGCCTCGCCGTAACCGACGTGCCCGCTGTCGGTTTCGACGATGACCACGATGTCCTCGACCATTTCCACCGTGCGCAACGCGGTCTTGAACGGGGTCTTGAGCGGCACGCGCAGCATGCCCAGGCGGATATCGGTGATTTTCATGGGAGACCTTGGGGAGGAATGCGCTGGATGCGGGTGATGCGATCGATGAAGGCTTCGCCGCTGCCCAGCAAAAGAGGTTCGAGAGGCGTTACCGCCACGGCGTTGATGCGCGCGCGGTGCAACTGGCCGCCGGCATCGCGGTAGCTGGCGCCGGCGGTGTCGTGGATCACCCAGGTCTGGCCGTTGTCGTGGCCGATGACCATCATCACGTGGCCGGGGATGTAGACCAGGTCGCCGGCCTGCAGTCGGGCCAGCGCGCCGAGCCGCTCCTGCAGGGGCGCGGACGCGTCGTAGGGCACGGATTCGAGGGCGGGGCTGCGCGACTGGTCGATGGTGTTGCGCGGCAGGTCGATGCCCAGGCTGCGGTACACGTCCAGGACGAAGCCGCTGCAATCGCGGGCTTCGTAGGAATGGCCCCAGCCGTAGCGTTCGCCGAGGAACTTGAAGGCTTGCCGCAACAGGTTGGCGGGCGTGGCAGGCAAGGGCCCGGTGGCGACATCGGCGCTGCGCGGCACGAGCGCCGGCCCGAATTGCAGGGATCCGTCTTCGTTCCTCACGGGCAGTTGCACCACGTGGGCCGTGTACGGCAACTGGCCGTTGACGGCGATGTTCTGCGGCCAGTCGTGCAGCACCGGAAGCTGCACGCCCATGTCCAGGGGCAACGATGACAGCGACGGTCGTTCCGGGGTGAAGACGGTGCGCGCCTGCGCGCCGGTGACGATCAGCCGGGGCTGCCGCCGGGCGTAGTCCAGGACCTCTTCGCGCTCGCCGATGGCGACGTGCCCGCTTTCGATCCATGCCGCGTAGTTGGGAGACACCACGAACAGCCAGCGTCCGTCACGGCTGCGGTGCAGGACCGCTACCGGCGTGCCCGGATACAGGCCCGATTCCTGGAAGCGGTCGATGTCGGTATCGTCCGGGCTGCTGAAGACCCGTTGCCCGGTCGGGAACGCGCGCAGGTCCGCGCGGCGCACGACCAGGCCGTAACGCGGCGCGACCCGTTCGGGTATCGCGTCCAGGTCCAGCGTTCCGGCCAGTGCGGCAAGCCGTTCCGCGGCCAAGGGCTGCCCCTGTTCGTCGTACAGCGTCCGCGTGGGCGGCGCCGAGAGACGCGCTATCCATGCGCGGATTTCACTCGCGGCATAGGCGTCGGGAAGCTGGTGCAGGTCGTGGACGGAGGGGTCCTTGCGCAGCAGGTTCGCATTGAATGCGGCGATCTGTCCGGGCGCCAGCAGCGGTGTTTCCGGCGCAGGGTGGCGGTCGATCCAGTATTGGGCGTCCAACTGTTGCTGCTCGACATGGAAAGGGGCGGTTGGCTGCAGCGCGAGGACGGGCGGCGTCCAGCAGAGCGCCGCCAGCAGCAGGAGCAGGCGCATCGGCATGTTCGTGGCGTGTCGTGGCGCTTGGCCGTGCCGCGCGGCGGCTACGGGAAAGGGGGCCCGGGTGAGCCTTGCCTGCGTGTAATTGTTCATCCCGTGGCGATAACTGGATGCAACGGATCCGTAACCGACAGTCATGCAAATCCTTGATCGAAAACGGCAATCACCGCGCACTTCTAATGAGGTGAGGAATATTTACGCCACGGTACACACATGTCAAGAATAATTTATTGACAATCGTCTCAATCGCGTGTTACATCCGCGTTATGCGGTTATTTCGGCAAAACGAACGGGCATGTGCCGCGCTTGCCGGAAAGGTTTGGAGCGTACAGGGGATGTCCGCTTCCGGTGCTTGAACGAAATCTTGATATGAAGTGACGTGCGCGGACCGGCTTGATGCCTGCCGATGTGGTGAAGCAGCACCAAGGGTGTCGGTGTTGTGGAGCGCGGGTGCTGGCCGGATGAGCGGAAACTGCGCGTCCCCCGGTTCATGGGGGTGTAGTGATGGGTGTCGTGCGATGCGGGAAAGGCTTGTCGGATTCCGGCATGGCGCACGACATGAAATGGTCCACCGTTTTTTTCATTTGTTGCGAATACCTCGACCCAGGAGAGCCCGATGCCAATCCGAAACAAGAATTCCATGAAACTCAAGAAGCTGGTGCTGGCGCTCGCCGTTGCGGGCGTGGGCTCGCAGGCATGGGCGCAAGAGGCCGGCGGCAGTGGCGACACGTCAGCCAAGACGCTGGACGCGGTGCAGGTCACCGGTTCGCGCATCAAGCGCACCGATGTCGAAGCGACGCTCCCGGTGACCGTGATCCAGAAGGAACAGATCCAGGCACAGGGCATCACTTCCGCCGAGCAGTTGCTGCAGTTCCTCAACATCGCCAGCAACAGCGGCGATAGTCTGGCAGCCAACAGCGGCATCGCGCCGCCCGGAATGCGCGGCAACAACGGCGTGTCCGGCGCGAACCTGCGCGGGCAGGGCGCCGATGCGACGCTGGTGCTGCTCAATGGCCGCCGCGTCGCCACCCACGGTCTGGCCGGGCAGGTGGTGGATCTGAATTCGATTCCGTTCGCCGCCATCGACCGGGTCGAGGTGCTGCGCGATGGCGCGTCGGCCATGTACGGCACCGATGCGATCGGTGGCGTCATCAACTTCATCACCCGCAACGATTACCAGGGCCTTTCCGCTTCGACCAACCTCGACATCACCCACGATGGCGGCGGCAGCATCTATTCGGCCAATATCCTCGGCGGGTTCGGCGACCTGGACACCGACCGCTGGAACGTCTGGGGCACGCTTGGCTGGAAGAAGAACCAGATCCTGACAGGCCGCGACCGTGATTTCGCCAACAGCTTCCAGCCCGAGCGCGGCCTGTCGCCGGACACCAGCGGCTCGCCGTTCGCGACGGTGACCAATCTCGCCGGCGGCATGCTCGACGGCAATCCGATCGATCCGGAAACCGGTTTGCCCATTGCCACGGCGCGGGTGAACATCCTGGACCTGCCGGGCGGCGCGGGCTGCGAGGCCGGCGGCGACATGATGGGGCCGTACGACCATCTCATCTGGTCCACCGCGGCCAACAAGTACGCCTGCGCCTGGGATTACGGCCGCGCGCGCACCATCCAGCAGCCGGTGGAGACGCTGCAGTTCCTCGGCCGCGCCACCTTCAAGATCTCCGACAACCACCAAGTCTATTTCGAGGCGATGGGGTCGGACGTGAAGGCGACCCGGCATTTCGAGGCCCAGCAGATATCCACGTCCATCGGGGCTACCCCGGCGGCCGAGTTGACCGCGTTGAATCCCTATCCGCTCAATGACCGGACGCGGGACACCTACGACATGATCTACAACACGTTGGCCGATTACTTCGGTACGGACAACCTGGTGTACGGCAACCCCATCAATCACCGCTGGCGTTGCGAACCCTGCGGCCCGCGCCAGATAGAAACCACCACCAAGTCCTCGCGCTTCCTGCTGGGCTTCGAGGGCGTCATCGGCAGCTGGGACTACAGCGCCGGCCTGTCCAGGGCCACCAGCGAGTCGCAGTCCGTGCTTGGCGGTGGCTATTACTACACCCCGCAATTGAAGGAGATCCTGGGCACCGGCCTGCTCAATCCGTTCCTGATGCCGGGCCAGCAGCAGAGCGCGGAGGCGCTGGCGGCGCTGGCGGCCGCGTCCGCGCGCGGGGTCGAGCTGTACACCGGCAAGACCACCAGCACCATCCTGGATGCGAGCTTCTCCGGCGGACTCGGATTCAGCCTGCCGGGCGGCGAAGTGCAGGCCGCGGTGGGCATGGACCTGCGCCGCGAGGAATACGAATTCAGCGGTCCGGCGGAAGCGGCACAGGGCAATGCGTGGATTTTCGGCATGCCGGGCGATGCGCAGAACTATCTCCCGTCCGTTCGTCGTGACGTGACGGCGGCATTCGCCGAGTTCTACCTGCCGGTGTTCGATTCGCTGGAAGTGACCCTGGCCGCGCGCCACGACAACTACGACGGTTTCGGCGGCACCACCAATCCGAAGTATTCGTTCAAGTGGCAGCCCGTCGATTGGATGGCGGTCCGCGGCGCCTACAGCACCGGCTTCAAGGTGCCCAGCTTCGTCCAGCTGTACCGCGGCATCACCAACACACCGTACACCGCGCGCGGCCTGGCCGACCCCGGATCATGCCCGGGCGGAATCCCCGACCCGAGCGTGGCCGGATGTGCGGAAATCACGCCGAACATCCTGACCGGCGGCAATCCGAACCTGGCGCCGGAAGAGTCGGAGCAGATGAGCATCGGCATCGTGCTGGCGCCGACCAGCAACTTCAACCTCAGCATCGACTGGTGGGAAATCGAGCGCCTCAACACGATCCGCAGCGTGACCGTGGATACGCTGATCAACGAGTACGACCTGTTCCAGGACAACTGGATTCGCAATGCCAGCGGTCAGGTCACCCATATCGATCAGCGCTTCGTCAACACGGGTGGCACCCTGTCGCGGGGTATCGAGGTCGACGCCAACCTGGTCGGCACGCTGGCCGGTGGCGACTGGCGCCTTCACCTCAACGGCAGCTATCTGGACAGCTTCAGGAGCAAGAGCCTGGCCAACCAGCCTTATGGAGACAATCTGGTGGGCGGGTACGAAAACTATTTCAACCTGCCGCTGCGCTGGAAGCACACCTTGAGCTTCAGCTGGGCCAAGGGCGACCTGGCGCACACGCTGACCCAGGTCTATCGCGATGGCTACACCGACTACGTGCCGCCGGGGTTGCGCAACGGCACCGTCGTTCCGCCGGAGTGGAACACGAAAGTGGACGAGTACATCACCTACAACTACAGCCTGACCTGGGTCGGGATCGACAAGTTGAGGGTCGTCCTGGGCGTGCGGAATATTTTCAACACCGATCCGCCGTTCACCCTGCGCTACCTGGACCATGGCGATGGCGCGGCGTGGGAATCCCGCGTGGCCGATCCGCGCGGTCGAAGCTACAACCTCAACTTCGAGTACAGGTTCTGGTAATGGCATTGCGGTTGATTGCTACGAAGGGGAACGGCCTGCTTGCAGGCCGTTCCTTTGTATGCGGGCTGGTCCTGCTGTCCGCAATGTCCGTGTCCGGGATGGCCGCCGCCAAGGGTGCGCCGGACTCGCGCGCGGCCTTCGATGCGGCCTTCGATGACGTGTTCGCGCGCTATCGATTGCCCGGACTGGCGGTGGGCGTGATTGCGGATGGAGAAGTCGTCTACCTGCGCGCGTCCGGCGAATTGCGGGCCGGCGAGGGCCAGCCGGTCGATGCCGACACGCTGTTCAAGATCGCTTCCAACAGCAAGGCGATGACCACGGCGGTGATGGCGCGGCTGGTGGACCAGGGCAAGCTGCGCTGGGACGATCCGGTGACGAAGCACCTGCCGGATTTCCGCATGCACGATCCGTGGGTCACCGAGCACATGCAGGTGCGCGACCTGCTGATCCACAACAGCGGGCTGGGCTCGGGGGCGGGCGACCTGATGTTGTGGCCGGAACCGAACGATTTCAGCCGCGAGGACATCATCGCCGGATTGGCGCATTTCAAGCCTGCCTACAGTTTCCGTTCGCGCTATGCCTACGACAACCTGTTGTACGTGGTGGCCGGCGAGGTTGCCGCCAGCGCGGGCGGGAAACCGTTCGAGCAACTGCTGCGCGAAGAGCTGTTCGAACAGCTGGGCCTGGAGCGCTGCCGGGCGGGCGCATGGTCGCGTGACGAAGTGGGCAATGTTGCCCAGCCGCACATGCTGCAGGGGGGGCGCAACGTGGTGGTGCGCGAGGACGGCCCGCAGATTCCCGACATGCCGTCGACGGCGGCCGGTGGCATCCGTTGCAGCCTGAACGACATGCTGGCCTGGATGCAGGCATTGCTGGCGCCGGATCCGCAGCAGCCGTGGTTGTCCGAACGGCAGCAGCGCGAGCTGTGGACGCTGCACATGCCCATGCCGATCCCGCGGCGCATGCGCGAATGGGATGGCACGCGCATGTACGGCTACGGCTACGGCTGGCGTATTTCGGACGTGGATGGCCACTGGAAAGTGGCCCACACCGGCACCTTGATGGGCATGTATTCCTCCGTGGCGCTGTTGCCGGATAGCCGCAGCGGTTTCGTCATCCTGATCAATGGCGAAGGCGGCGAGGCCCGCACCGTGTTGAGCCAGGCGCTGACCAAGCATTTCACGGCCCCCGGCAGTGGCGCGGATGTGGCCCATTACGCGGATTTGCTGGCGGAAGAGCGCCGGCAACAACAGGCATCCGTGCGCGATCCCGGCGCGGATGCTTCGGCGCGGCGCGAGGTTGCTCCCGCGGAATTCGCGAACTGGCAGGGGCATTACCGCGATGCCTGGTTCGGCGAGGTCACGGTGTGTCCGGTCGATGACCGGGTCGTGTTCCAGGCGCGGAAGTCGCCACGGATGAAAGGCCCGGTTTCGCAACTGGACGATCGTTGGCTGGTGGTCTGGGACGACCCGAGCGTCGATGCTCCGGCCTGGCTGGAGTTTGCGGAGACATCGGGCGGAGGAACGACGTTGTCGCTGTCGCATTTCGGCGAAGCGGACACCAGCTTCAATTATCCGGACCTGGCCTTCGTCCGCACGGGCGGCTGCGAGGCGCGGTGATGCCTGGCCATGCGGCCCCGGGCGGCAGCGGGCATCGGAAGGCGATGCGCTTGCCGTGCCTGTTGTTCGCGGTTTCCATGCTGGCCGCCTGCGCCCACCAGCCGGTTCCGCCGCCATCGCACAACCCGATGGCCGAATGGGTGCCTTCGCCCAACCACGATGCGCGCGGCCCCGGCCTGGTGGTGCTGCATTTCACCGACCAGGAATCGGTGGAGCAGAGCCTGCGAACCCTGAGCACGCGCAACAGCGGCGGCCGGGTCAGCGCGCATTACCTGATCGGGCGCGATGGCAAGCGTTACCAGCTGGTCGATGACGATCGCCGCGCCTGGCACGCGGGCGCGGGCTCCTGGGGCGCCATCACCGATGTCAATTCGGCGTCCATCGGCATCGAGCTGGACAACGACGGCAAGTCGCCGTTCCCGCAGGAGCAGATCGACAGCCTGCTGGCGTTGCTGGGCGACCTGACCGAACGGCACCGGATCCCGCGCACGCATGTCGTCGGGCATGAGGACATCGCGCCCACGCGCAAGCGCGACCCTGGCCCGCTGTTCCCGTGGAAGGCGTTGGCCGAAGCCGGATTCGGCCTGTGGCCGGAAGACGATGCGCCGCCGCCACCGGCCGGTTTCGATCCCTGGCAGGCATTGCGGCTGATCGGTTATCCGTTGCAGGACCGCAGCGCCGCGGCGCGCGCCTTCCGCAGCCACTACCGCGGCGTGGAAACCGATGCGCTGGAGCAGGAAGACCTGCGCATCCTGCATGCCTTGTCACGGCAACTCGCGCCGCCCGCCGAGACGCCGGTTTCCGCCACCGCGCGCGACGCGGCGCGGGCCGGCATGGTGGAGATCCGCGAAACCGTCCCGGATGCGGTGATGGACATCCGCTATGCCGGCGCCGACAACTTCACCGGCGACGTCGTGGAAGGCTACAACGCGCCCAAGTGCTACCTGTTGCAGCCGGTGGCCGAAGCGCTGGGCCGGGTGGCCGGGGACTTGCGCAACGAAGGCCTGCGCCTGCAGATATTCGACTGCTACCGCCCGGTGCGTTCGGTGCAACGCTTCATGGCCTGGGCCGAGGACCTTTCCGACCAGCGCACCAAGGCGGGGTACTACCCCAACCTGGACAAGTCGGAGCTGGTGGGCGACTACATCGCCCGCAGTTCCGGGCACAGCCGCGGCGCCACCGTGGATCTGTCGCTGGCGCGGTGCGCGCAGGATCGTTGCGTGCCGCTGGACATGGGCACGGACTTCGATCTGTTCGATGCCCGCGCCAATACGGCGCATCCTCGCCTGACCGGCGAACAGCGGCGCAACCGGCAGACGTTGCTGGATGCGATGGCGCGGCACGGCTTCCACAATTATCCGATGGAATGGTGGCACTACACGTTCCGTCCCGAGCCCACACCGCACACGGCCTACGATTTCCCGGTGGAGTGAATGAACGCCTCTTCCAGCAAGCCCGCCGCCGACGTGGCGGTGATCGGTTGCGGCATCGTGGGACTGGCGGCGGCTTTCCACCTGCAACAGCGCGGGTACTCATGCCTGCTCATCGATGCCGGGGGGCCGGCGGCCGAGGCCTCGTTCGGCAACGCGGGGGCGGTTTCGGTAGGCAACATATCGCCGCAGTCCACGCCGGGCATCATGTGGAAGGGCCTGCGCATGCTGGTCGACCCGATGGCGCCGCTGAAGCTGGACTGGCCTGCTTTCCACGCTTATGCGAACTGGTTGCGCAAATTCGTGGAAGCGGGCCGGAAGGATCGCGTATTGCCCGTGGTCGATGCGCTGCATGCGCTCAATGCCCGCGCGCGCGCGGCCTGGCTGGAGATCGGCGGGTACATCGGTGCAGCGGAGCTGCTTGCCGCGGATGGCTACCTGCATGTGTATAGCGACCCGGCCACTTATGTGCAGGGCGAAGGCAACCGGCGCTGGATGCAGGAGCGTGGAATCGCCTTCGACATGCTGGATGCGCACCAGCTGCGTGATCTGGAGCCGAGCCTGGGCCCGGGATTCCACCACGGCGTTCTCCAGCGCGACTCGTTGTTGCTGCGGGACCCGGGCGGATTCTGCCGGCGCCTGTTCGAGCATCTTTGCCGGCAAGGCGCATCTTCGCTGGTCGCCACCGTGTCGGCAATCGCGCGCGAGGGCGATGGCTACCGGATCGCCACCGGCCAGGGCAATGCACATGCCGCGCAGGTGGTGGTGGCCGCGGGCGCGTGGAGCGCCCGCCTGCTGCGTCCGTTCGGTCTACGCCTTCCGCTGATACCGGCGCGCGGTTACCACCTGATGTTCCCGCGACCTGCGTCCGCGCTTCGCCGCCCGACCTTGTGGGCCGAACGCTACATGGTGCTGTCGCCGATGCAGCAAGGCATGCGCATGACCGGCATGAAGGAGCTGACCGCGCTGGATCGCGATCCGCACTACGCCCTGATCCATCGGCTGGCGCCGGAAGCGCGCAAGCTGCTCCCCGGGTTGACCGGGGAACCGGTCTCGGAATGGGCGGGCCACCGTCCCTGCACGCCGGACTCGCTGCCCATCCTGGACCGGGTGGAGGACGAACGGATCTTCGTGGCTACCGGCCACGGTCATCTGGGCCTGACCCAGGGGCCGGTGAGCGGGAAGCTGATCGCGCAGGCGATGGCGGGCGAAACCACCGACGTGCCCTTGCAGGCTTACCGGCTTGGTCGCTTTGCCGGGTGATCCGTGATGGGCAGGTTGGGGACGTGGCCCCGACCTACGGGTCAGGCGCCGCCGGCAAAATCGCATTGACGCCAGGCTTCGAAGACCACGATGGCGACGCTGTTGGAGAGATTCAGGCTGCGGTTGCCCGGCCGCATCGGCAGGCGCAGGCGCTGGTCCGGGGGAAGCGAATCCAGCACGTCCTGCGGCAGGCCGCGGGTTTCGGGGCCGAACAGGAAGGCATCGCCGGCGGCATACCGCGGCTGGTCGTGGCGTTGCGCGCCGCGCGTGCTCAGCGCAAACAACCGGCGCGGCGAGATGGCGGCCAGGGCGGCGGCAAGGGAGGCGTGGACGCGCAGTTGCGCGTATTCGTGGTAGTCCAGGCCGGCGCGCTTGAGTTGTCTGTCGTCCAGACCGAAGCCCAGCGGCTCGATCAGGTGCAGGCGCGCGCCGGTGTTGGCGCAAAGGCGTATAACGTTGCCGGTATTGGGCGGAATTTCCGGCTGGTACAGCAGCACATCGATGTCGAGCGAGGGAAGCATCGCGCGGATTCTACGCGCTGTTCCCGTCCTGTCCCCCGGGCTTCGACAGGCCCAGGGGCCGACGGCACGTGGCCGTCGGCGTTCAGCGGCCCGCTACTTGCTGGGCGGCGGTGGCGGCGCGGACGATGGCTTCCCTCACGTCATGGCTCGAAGC
Organism: uncultured Pseudoxanthomonas sp.; assembly: GCA_964562135.1. Taxonomy (GTDB): domain Bacteria; phylum Pseudomonadota; class Gammaproteobacteria; order Xanthomonadales; family Xanthomonadaceae; genus Pseudoxanthomonas_A. Next base: position 10,317 of record CAZLSG010000019.1, read on the forward strand.
GCGCACGGTCACGGTCGGCAGGTCGACGATGCGGGCTGTCTGCATGGCCATGTAGTAGGCCAGATCCTCGGCGTCCGGCAGCACGGTAACCGTGGCAAAGTCGACGATGCGGGACTTCGCCGCCTGGCTGGCCTGATGGAAGGCCAGGTCTTCGGCGTCCGGCCTTACGGTGACGGCCGGCAGGGTGACGATGTGTTCCTGGGCGAGCGCAACGGCGGCAGCGGATTCGGCATGGGCGGACTTGGCGGCAATCAGGCCGGAACCGGCGCAGATCGAGAACAGGATGGCGGCGGTCAGCGGGATCAGGGTCTTGGCGTTCATGGGGTCCTCTTTAGTGATGTTGTTGTGTGGTGTGGTAGTAAAGTACAACACCTAATCAGGAATGGCAAATGGATTCTGTCGTGCCACCACTTTTGTTCAGTATTTGTTCATGTTGTTGTGGTGAAAGCGACCTTGCATGGAATCCCTAGCAGGCAGCGTGCCAAATCCAAGCATTTGTTTTTGAAAGGGTTTCACGGGACAAAAAGTGTCCGGTGGATGGGCGCGGACGTCCGCGCATGGTGGCAAACGGGCTTGGGCGGACGTTTGCTTGCCCTGTGCCTCACGGAGATACCTCGGCTCCCGGCACCCTGGAATGCCGGCATGCATGCCTTGTGGCCTAGTGCCATGCGGGAGGACGCTGGGTAGCATCCATGCGTGTTGCTGGCCTGTTCATTCCCTGAATCGAGGAGTCGTTTGATGTCCGTGTTCCGTCATCCCCGTGCCGCCTTGCTGGCGGTGGCCCTGTCCGCTTCGCTGGGAGGCCTGGCGTTCCTCATGCCGGAACCCGCCGCGGCCAGCCCGGTCCAGGCTGGCGAGGTGGACATTCCCCATGAAACCTTCACCCTGCCGAATGGCTTGCGGGTGATCGTGCATACGGATCGCAAGGCGCCCATCGTGGCGGTGAATCTCTGGTACCACGTGGGCGCCAAGGACGAACCCGAGGGCCGTACCGGATTTGCGCACCTGTTCGAGCACCTGATGTTCCAGGGTTCGGAAAACCGCGATGGCGAATATTTCACGCCGTTCGAGCTGGTGGGCGCCACCGACATGAACGGGACCACGAATTCCGACCGCACCAACTATTTCCAGAACGTGCCCACCACGGCCCTGGACATGGCGCTGTGGATGGAGTCGGACCGCATGGGCCACCTGCTCGGCGCGATCGGACAGAAGGAACTGGACGAACAGCGCGGCGTGGTCCAGAACGAGAAGCGCCAGGGCGAGAACCAGCCCTATGGCCAGGTCTGGGAACTCCTGGGCAAGGCGATGTACCCGAAGGGCCATCCCTACCACCACAGTGTCATCGGCTCGATGGCGGACCTCAATGCGGCCTCGCTGGAGGACGTGAAGAACTGGTTCCGCACCTGGTACGGCCCCAACAACGCCGTGCTGGTGCTGGCCGGCGACATCGATGTGGAAACCGCGAAGGAAAAGGTCGCCCGCTATTTCGGCGATATCCCGGCGTCGCCCACCATGCGGCAACCGCAGGTCGACGTGGCTCCGCTGAAGGAGAACAGCCGCTCCGGCATCACCGACAACGTGCCGCAGGCGCGGGTCTACCGGGTATGGAACGTGGCCGAATACGGCCAGCCGGATGTCGAGCGGCTGCAGTTGCTGGCCCATGTGCTGGGTGGCGGGCGGACTTCGCGCCTGTCCAGGCGCCTGGCGTTCCAGGACCAGTCGGTCGACCGCATCTATGCGGTGGCGTTCCCGTCGCAGCTGTCCTCCACCTTCCTGATTGGCGCCGACATCAAGAAGGACGTCGATCCCGCCGTGGTCGAGCGGGCCATCGAGGAAGAACTCCGGCGCCTGTTGGCGGAAGGCCCGACGGCCGAGGAAGTGGAGCAGGCGCGCACCGTGACCAAGGCCGGCTTCGTGCGCGGCATCGAGCGCATCGGCGGTTTCGGCGGCAAGGCCGACGCATTGGCCGAGTGCGCGGTGTTCACCGGCAATCCGGGCTGTTTCCGCGACAGCCTGGACGTGATCGATACCGCCACCGCGGCCGACCTGCAGGCTGCCGGCCGCGCATGGCTGGACAAGGGCAGCCATACCTTGCTGGTGGAGCCGGGCGAACGCACGCCGCTGGCCGAGGATCCGGCGGTCACCCCCGCGTCCCTGGCGTTGCCGCCGGTGGACGCGAGATTCGCGACCACGCCCAGCAACGTGGACCGCAGCCTGGGCGTGCCGCAGACCGAACAGTTCCCCGAGCTGAAGTTCCCGCAGCTGGAACGCGCCACCCTCAAGAACGGCACCCAGGTCATCCTGGCGCGCCGCCACGACATTCCGGTGGTGCAGTTCAGCTATGAATTCGGTGGCGGCTATGCCTCCGATGCGGGCGGCAAGCCGGGGACGGCCAGTTTCACCATGAACATGCTGGACGAAGGCGCGGGCAAGCTGGACGCGCTGGGCTTCGGCGCGCGCGCCGAAGCGCTGGGCGCCAACTTGGGCGCGGGCGCATCGCTGGATGGCGCCAATGCCTACCTGTCCGCGCTGAAGGACAAGCTGGACCCGTCGCTGGCGCTGTTCGCCGACATGCTGCGCCGGCCCACCTTCGAGCAGAAGGAAATCGACCGCGTCCGCGCCACCTGGCTGTCCACCATTGCCCAGGAAAAGGCGCGTCCCAACAGCGCCGCGATGCGCGTGCTGCCGCCGCTGCTGTACGGCGAAGGGCATCCTTATGCCATTCCGTTCAGCGGCACCGGTGACGAAGCTTCGATCCAGGCGCTGACGCGCCAGGACCTGGTGGATCACCATGCACGCTGGGTGCGGCCGGAGAACGCCAGCCTGATCGTGGTGGGCGACACCACGCTGGATGAAATCGTGCCGTTGCTGGACCGGCATCTGGGCGACTGGAAGGGCAAGGGCAAGGCGCCGCAGCGCGCCGGGGTGCCCGCGGTGGCCTTGCCGGCGGCGCCACGCGTGTTCCTGATCGACCAGCCGGGCGCGGTGCAGGCCAATATCTTCGTCGGCCAGTTGGCGCCTTCCACCCGCGACCCGGATGCCACCGAGCTGTACGTGGCCAACGCGGTGCTGGGCGGCGAATTCAGTTCGCGCCTGAACATGAACCTGCGCGAGGACAAGCACTGGGCCTACGGTTCCTACAGCTTCCTGCAGAACGCGCTGGGCCAGCGCCCGTGGGCCGCGTTCGCGCCCGTGCAGATCGACAAGACGGTGGAATCGCTGAAGGAAATCCAGCGTGAGATCAACGAGTACGTGGACGGCACCGCGCCGCCCACCGCCGAGGAGGTGGCCAAGATCCAGGCCGCCGAGATCCGCAGCCTGCCGGGCAGCTACGAAACCGCGGGCCGGGTGGTGAGCGAAATCGGTGGCATGATCCGCTATGGCCGTCCGGACGACCACGTGTTCCGGCGCAAGGCGGAGATCGAGGCGCTGACGCCGGAGATAGTGGCCAATGCCGCCCGTGCCATCGATCCGGAAGCGCTGACCTGGGTGGTGGTGGGCGACCTGTCGAAGATCGAGGCCGACATCCGTGCCCTGGGCCTGGGCGAGGTGACCGTGCTGGATGCCGATGGCAAGCCGCGCGCCGGCAATTGACCGGCGCCCTGGCGGTGGGCGTGTTGCAGCGCCCACCGCCGTCCGCGGCTCCATGATCCGACCGTGTCGTGGGCTCTCCGCTGCCCGCGATTCAGTCCGCCTGCGGCAGAATGGGCCGGACGAATCTCCCCAGCAGGCAAGTGCATGTACAGAGTGATCGTTTCCATTGCGGTGGCCGCCGCCTTGTCGGCCTGCACCTGGGTGCCCATCGCGCCCGAGGCCAAGAATGTCCGGGTACTTCCGGCAGGCAGCACGGCGGCGGCAAGCTGCGAGAGGCTTGGCGAGATCACCGTTTCGGTCCAGGGCAGCGTGGCCTTCTACGAACGCAATGCCGTCAAGGTCCGTGACGAACTGGAGACCCTGGCCCGCAACGAGGCGGCGGACATGAACGCCAGCGCCATCCAGCCAGTCGATGAGCCGGCGGACGGCAAACAGCGTTTCATGGCCTATCGCTGCGGTGGTTGATGCCCTGAAAATGTGACGTCCATCACCTTTTCAGGGTCGCCGGGCAAGAGCCATCCTCCTGCCAAAGGTGCACGCGACCGCCCAAGCCGTTACCCTATACGGCTGTTTCCCGCTTCCCGGCCCAGCCAATGCTCTTCCAACATGTCGCCATCGCCGGCCTCGCTCACATCGATGCCCCGCGTCGACTGTCGTCCGAAGCCATCAATGCACGGCTCAAGCCCACGCTTGACCGTCTCGGCATCAAGGCTGACGTGCTTGGCGAAATCGCCGGCATCCACTCGCGCTACCTGTGGGAAGAGAACGTGTTGGCCTCCGACGTGGCCACCCTTGCGGGCGTCAAGGCACTGGCCGATGCGGGCATCGATCCGGACAAGGTCGGCCTGCTGGTCAACACCTCGGTCAGCCGCGACTACCTGGAGCCGTCCACGGCCAGCATCGTCAGCGGCAACCTGGGCCTGCCCGACACCTGCCAGAACTTCGACGTGGCCAACGCCTGCCTGGCCTTCATCAACGGCATGGACATCGCCAGCCGCATGATCGAGCGCGGCGAGATCGACTACGCGCTGATCGTGGACGGCGAAACCGCCAACCTAGCCTACGAGAAGACCCTCGAGCGGCTGAGCCGCGAAGACGCCACCGAGGAGCAGTTCCGCAACGAACTGGCCACCCTCACCCTCGGCTCCGGCGCCGCCGCGATGGTGCTGGCCCGTGCCGAACTGGCCCCGGGCGCACCGCGCTACCGGGGCGGCGTGACCCGCGCGGCCACCGAGTGGAACAAGCTCTGCCGCGGCAACCTCGACGGCATGGTCACCGACACCCGCATGCTGCTGATCGAAGGCATCAAGCTGTCGCAGAAGACCTTCGGCGCCGCCAAGCTGGCGCTGGGCTGGGTGGCCGATGAACTCGACCAGTTCGTCATCCACCAGGTCAGCAAGGTGCACACCGCCGCCTTCACCAAGGCCATCGGCATCGACCCGAAGAAAGTCCTGACCATCTTCGGCGAACACGGCAACATCGGCCCGGCCTCGGTGCCCATCGTGCTCAGCAAGCTGCGCGAGATGGGTCGTCTTAAGAAGGGCGACCGCGTCGCCCTGCTGGGCATCGGCTCGGGTTTGAACTGCTCGATGGCCGAAGTGGTGTGGTAAGCACCCACCTCCATTGACGCACAGCAAGGGCCGGCCTGACCGGCCCTTGTCGTTTGCGGTCGATCGCGTCGGTTGTACGTTTCAAGTGTCCCGCAACCGCGGCATAGCCCATTGATCAAGCGTAATGGGCTACGTACCGGCAGCGCCGCGGCAGGGTCATCGGCGGGTTCTCAGCGATCGGCCTCCGCCACCAGCCGGTTGACGACCACCGGTTCGCCATAACCCAGCGCACGCAGGCGCGGCAGTTGCGTGGCCGCATCGCCGACGACCACGTAGTACATGGCATCGGGGTCGATCCAGCGCGCGGCCAGTTCCTGCACGCGTTCGACCGTCATGGTGTCGATGATCCCGGCCTCGGCGGCCAGATAGTCGGCGGGCAAGCCGTAGTCGCCGATGGCCTCGAGCACCCCCAGCTTCGCCCCGGCGGTTTCGAAGGCGCGCGCGCGGCTCTTGCCCAGTGCGCTGCGGGTCACTTCAAGGTCTTCTTCGGTGAAGCTGGCGCCGTAGTCGCGCACGATGTCGCGCGCCAGCGCGGCCGCCTCCAGCGTGACATTGGCGCGCACGCCCGAGAACAGGCTGAAATCGCCGCTCTCGCGTCCGCCGGAGAAGCCGGTGCCCACGCCGTAGGTATAGCCCTTGCCTTCGCGCAGTTCCTGCGTGAGTCGCGAAGCGAAGCCGCCACCGCCCAGCCGGTAGTTCATCACCGTCGCCGGGTAGAAGTCCGGATCGGCGCGGCGCAAAGCCGGCTGGCCGAACAGCAGCACCGACTGCGCGGCGTTGGGGACGTCGTAGAACAGGATCTGCGTCCGCTGCGGGCGTTGCGGCAGCGGCCAGGCGGGAATCTCCACGGGACGTTCCAACCATTGCGCGGACAGGCCGGCCAGCGCGGATTGCGCGGTCTCCCGGTCGATGTCGCCGACGATGCGCAGGCGCGCGCGGTCGGGCGACAGGCGGGCCATGTAGGCAGCGAGGTCCTCGGCCTGCAATGCCTCGATCGAGCGCTCGGTGCCCAGCGCGCTGCGCGACAGGATGTGTTCCGGTCCGTACTTCGCCAGCGCCAGCACGCGGCCGGCCAACGCCGTGGGTTGCGCGCGCGATGCCTGCAGGCTGGCCAGCGTGGCCGCCTTGGCCAGTGCGAGCTCTTCCGCATCCCAACGCGGCTCGACCAGCATCTCGGTCACAAGTTCGAGGGTCGGCGCGAAGTTGCGCGACAGCGTGCGGCCGGACACCAGGAAGCGTTCGTCGTCCGCGCGCACCTGCACGTTCGCGCCCAGCGACTTGAGCGCGTTCTCGAACTCGGCCGGCGTTTTCCTGTCAGTGCCGCGGGTCAACATGTTCGCGGTCAGGTTGGCGGCACCCGGCTGTGCCGGATCGTCGAGCAGGCGCCCGCTATCGATCGACAACTCGAAATGCACCACCGGCAGTTCATCGCTTTCGATGCCGGACACCGCCAGGCCATTGTCCAGCGCCGAAGTCCAGATGGCCGGCGGCGCGATCGTTGGCGCGGGGCCGTAGGGCGGCTCCACGCTGCGGTCGAAGCTGGACGGCGTGCGCTCGTAGCTTGCCGTTTCCGCGCCGGCATCGATGGCCGGCTCGGCCCCTTCGACGATGGCCTCTTCGAACACTTCGGCCACGCTGGAGCCGGACAGCGCGAGCCGGGCCTGTCCCTTGGGCACGAAGCTGGTGGCCACGTAGGGACGTCCGGCGATGTACTGGTGGTACACGCGCTGCAGGTCCTCGGCGGTCACCATGCGCAGGCGTTCCAGCCGGGCGTCGACCAGGCGCGGATTGCCTGTGGTCGCATTGTCCTGCGCGAGCAGGCGCCCCTTGGACAGCACGCTGCCCAGTTGTCCGTACAGACTCGCCTCGCGCACGGTCTTGACCCGTTGCAGCGCGTCGGCATCCACGCCTTCGGCTTCGAAACGGGCGAAGCCGGTATCGATGGCGGCACGCACGTCGTCCAGGTCGCGGCCGTCGAACGCGCGCACGGCCACCGAGAAGGCGCCGGCGATCTGTCCGTCATTGAGGTGGGCATCGACGCCCGAGGTCAGCTTTTCCTCATCCACCAGCACCGCGTTCAACGGTGCTTCCTTGCCATCGGTCAGGTACTGGGCCAGCACCTCGAGCGCGATCGCATCGGGGTTGGCGCCTTCCACCGCCGGCCAGGTCAGAGTGAGTTCGGGCAGTGTGGCGTAATTGTCCTCGTGCAGCAGCCGCACGGTCCGGGCCAGTTCGGCCGGGCGCGGCGCGGCGCGTCCGGCCTCGGGGCCGCGCGGTATCTCGCCGAAGTATTTTTCCACCCATGCGCGCGCCTGCACCGGGTCGAAATCGCCGGCGATCACCAGGGTCGCGTTGTTGGGCGAATACCAGCGGCGATGGAAGTCGCGGACGTCTTCCAGCGTGGCGGCATCGAGGTCGGCCAGCGAGCCGATCACCGACCAGTTGTAGGGGTGGTCTTTCGGATACAGGGCATCGAGCAGCACCGCATAGGTGTGGCCGTAGGGCCGGTTGTCCACGCTCTGGCGCTTTTCGTTCTTGACGACCTGTTTCTCCTTGGCCAGTACCGCGTCGGTGACGGTATTGATGAAGTAACCGAGCTTGTCGGCTTCGGCCCAGATCATCTTCTCCAGCGCGTCGTTGGGCACGGTCTGCAGGTAGTCGGTGACATCGTGGTTGGTGGAGCCGTTGGCGCCACTGCCGCCGATCCGGGCGCTGAGGCGGTCCAGACCGCCGGGACCGAGGTTCTCCGAGTCGAGGAAGAACAGGTGTTCGAACAGATGCGCGAATCCGGTGCGCCCCGGCAGTTCGCGCGCCGATCCCACGTGCGCGGCCAGCACCACGGCGGTGACCGGATCGGAACGGTCGACATGAAAGATCACGTCCAGGCCATTGTCGAGGGTGAAGGTCTCAACCGGGATCAGCGCGCCCGTGGTGGTTTCGTCCACCGGTTCGCCGCGGTTGCAGGACGCCAGCCCGATGGACAGGAGTGCGGACAGGCAGGCCATTGCCGCCGAGCGGGCGAGACGGCGGCTGAACGGGATCGGGGTACGGGTCATGGCGAGAGCTTCAGGCGGGTCGTCGCGGAAGATTAGCGCGGAACGCCGGCTTTTGCGGCCCAACGCCTACAATGTGCGCATGGACTTTCCCGATTACCCGTTCGCCCCGCAGCGGCTGCAGGTGCGGCCCGGCATCAACCTTTCCTATCTCGATGAAGGCCCGCGCGACGGCGAGGTGGTCGTCGCGCTGCACGGCAATCCGTCGTGGAGTTATCTGTGGCGACACCTGGTGCTGGGCCTGCGCGACCGCTACCGGGTCATCGTGCCGGACCACGTCGGCATGGGCCTGTCGGACAAGCCGGACGACGGGCCGCGTGCGCAACCGCGCTATGACTACACGCTGCAGTCGCGGGTGGACGATATGGCCGCGTTGCTGGACCGCCTTGGCATCACGGGCCCGATGACGCTGGCGGTGCACGACTGGGGCGGGATGATCGGCTTCGGCTGGGCGCTGTCGCATGCGGCGCAGGTGAAGCGGCTGGTCATCACCAATACTGCCGGGTTCCCGATGCCGGCGGCCAAGCGGATGCCGTGGCAGATCGCGCTGGGCCGGGACTACAGCGTGGGCGAACTGGTGATCCGCGGCTTCAACGCTTTTTCCGGCGGCGCTTCGTATTTCGGCGTCGAGCGGAAGATGCCGGCCGCCGTGCGCCGTGCCTACGTGGCGCCATACGATACCTGGAAGAACCGCATTTCCACGGTGCGTTTCATGCAGGACATCCCGTTGTCGCCGAAGGATCGCGCATGGCCGTTGCTGGAAGCCGCGGGCAAGGCCTTGCCGTCGTTCGCGGACCGCCCCGCCTTCATTGGCTGGGGGCTGAAGGATTTCGTGTTCGACCGCCATTTCCTCGAACGCTTCCGCGCCGACCTGCCGCGGGCCGAAGTGATGGCCTTCGACGATGCCGGCCATTACGTGCTGGAAGACAAGCACGAAGTGCTGGTGCCGGCGATCCGCGCTTTCCTCGACCGCAATCCCTTGTAGGAGCGGCCTTGGCCGCGAGCTTTTGCTCTTGTTGTGCAGCCCATGCGAAAAGCTCGCGGCCAAGGCCGCTCCTACAAGGGAAGTGTTGCGGTCGGGCTCATGCGGCAATCGGCGGCCGGTTCGGGGTGGGGCCGTTGCCGTTGTCGTCGGGATGGCCGTCGTCGTTGCCGGCATCGTCGCGCCAGCGCCAGTCGGCGGGCGTCAGCAGCGGCAACCCATGTGCCGCCCGCGCCTTGTCGCAATGCGGATCCGGTTGGCCGGACTCCCAGGATGGGCTGACTTCCCGGCACGGACTGGGGCGTTGCGGGTGGATGGTGCAGCGCGAATGCACGCCGATCCCGGCATCCAGCGCGATGCAACGCGGTTTCTGCGCCCAGGTGCCGCGCATCGCCACGCGATGGTTGTCCAGCCGTTCGGTCAGTTCCGCGGGTACGGTGCCTCCGAGTGCCGGTTCGCTCTCGGACCAGTGGAAGCTGACGCGGAAGTGGGCGCAGCAGGCGCCACAGGCCAGGCAGGGATGCGGCATGGGAAGGACCGGGCGGGGCGGGGCGGGAAAAGGCGGGCGCGGCATTCTGCCCGATCCGTATCGGTGCGCAAGAGGGTGTGCCGGCATCGGCCGGGCTTCGGCGATAATCACCGGATGACTTCTCCGTGCAATATCGCGGCAGCGTTGCCCCGGTTGGCGGCGCAACAGCCCGATGCGGTCGCCATCCGCTGCCCTGGCCGGGCTGGCGCTGGCGGCATGGCCGCCTACGACATCGCGCTGACCTATGCGCAGCTGGATGCCCGCAGCGACGCCATCGCGGCCGGGCTGGGCAAACATGGCATCGGCCGGGGCACCCGCACGGTGGTGATGGTGCGGCCCTCGCCGGAATTCTTCCTGCTGATGTTCGCGCTGTTCAAGGCGGGCGCGGTGCCGGTGCTGGTGGACCCGGGCATCGACAGGCGCGCGCTGAAGCAATGCCTGGACGAAGCTCAAGCCGAGGCGTTCATCGGCATTCCGCTGGCGCAGCTCGCCCGCCTGCTGCTGGGCTGGGCGCGCAGCGCGAAGAAGATCGTTACCGTTGGCCGCCGCTGGGGCTGGGGCGGGACGACGCTGGAGCAGGTCGAGCGCGACGGCCAGGGCGCGGGACCGCAACTGGCCGCCACCGCGCCGGATGATGTGGCCGGCATCCTGTTCACCAGCGGCTCCACCGGCGTGCCCAAGGGCGTGGTCTACCGGCACCGGCATTTCGTGGCGCAGATCGACTTGCTGCGCAATGCCTTCGGCATCGAGCCGGGCGGGGTGGACCTGCCCACCTTTCCGCCGTTCGCCCTGTTCGATCCGGCACTGGGGCTGACCTCGGTGATTCCGGACATGGACCCGACCCGTCCGGGCAGCGCCGATCCACGCAAATTGCACGATGCCATCGCACGCTTCGGCGTCACCCAGTTGTTCGGTTCGCCCGCATTGATGCGGGTGCTGGCGGACCATGGACAACCCTTGCCCACGGTGGTGCGGGTGACCTCCGCCGGCGCGCCGGTGCCACCGGAAGTGGTGGCGAAGATGCGCGCGCTGCTGCCGGAAGGCGCGCAGCTGTGGACGCCCTACGGCGCTACCGAATGCCTGCCTGTGGCGGTGATCGAAGGCCGCGAACTGCAGTCCACCCGCGAGGCCACCGAGCGTGGCGCCGGTACCTGCGTGGGCCGCCCGGTGCCGCCCAACGATGTCCGCATCATCGGCATCGACGACGCGCCCATTGCCGACTGGTCCGGCGCGCGGATGCTGCCGGTGGGAGAAGTGGGCGAGATCACCGTGGCCGGACCCACCGCCACCGACAGCTATTTCAATCGCGAATCCGCCACCCGCACCGCCAAGATTCGCGAGACGCTCGCCGACGGCAGCGAACGCATCGTCCACCGCATGGGCGACGTGGGCTGGTTCGACGAAGATGGACGGCTCTGGTTCTGCGGCCGCAAGACCCAGCGCGTGGAAACCGCGGAAGGCCCGCTGTACACCGAGCAGGTGGAGCCGGTGTTCAACACCCATCCGCAGGTCAAGCGCACCGCGCTGGTGGGTGTGGGCGAACCGGGGCGGCAGGTGCCGGTGCTGTGCGTGGAATTGGCCGCTGGCGTGGAAGCGGACGCGTTCCCGCGCATCGAGTCCGGACTCCGCGAAATCGGCGCCTGCCATCCGCACACGGCGCGGATCGACCGCTTCCTGCGCCATCCGGCATTCCCGGTCGACATCCGCCACAACGCCAAGATCGGCCGTGAAAAACTGGCATGGTGGGCGGCAACACAGACAGGAAACACAGCATGAAAATCCTGGTTACCGGCGGCGGCGGCTTCCTGGGGCAGGCGTTGTGTCGCGGCCTGGTGGAGCGCGGGCATCGCGTGGTCAGTTTCAACCGCGGTCACTATCCGGTGCTGGCCGATCTGGGCGTGGGCCAGATACAGGGCGACCTGGCGGACCCGCACGCGGTGACGCATGCTGCGCAGGGCATGGATGCGGTCTTCCACAACGCGGCCAAGGCGGGCGCGTGGGGAAGCTACAAGAGCTACCACGATGCCAACGTTGCGGGCACGCAGAACGTGCTGGATGCTTGCCGCACGCACGGGATCGGCAAACTCGTCTACACCTCCACGCCCAGTGTCACCCACCGCGCCACTCACCCGGTCGAAGGCGGCAGCGCCGACACGGTGCCCTACGGCGAAGGCTTCAAGGCGCCGTATGCGGCCACCAAACTGATTGCGGAAAAGGCGGTGCTGGCAGCCAGCGGCGCGGAACTCGCCACCGTCGCGTTGCGTCCCCGCCTGATCTGGGGGCCGGGCGACCAGCAGATCCTGCCGCGGCTGGTCTCGCGCGCGAAGGCCGGCCGCCTGCGCATCGTCGGCGACGGAAACAACAAGGTGGACACCACCTACATCGACAACGCCGCGCAGGCGCATTTCGATGCCTTCGAGCATCTGGCGCCGGGTGCGGCCTGTGCCGGCAAGGCGTACTTCATTTCCAACGGCGAGCCATGGCCGATGCGCGAACTGCTCAATGCGTTGCTGGGCGCGGCGGGCGCGCCGGGGGTGGAGAAATCGCTTTCGTTCAAGGCCGCTTACCGGATCGGCGCGGTGTGCGAAGCGCTGTGGACGGTGTTGCCGCTGAAGGGCGAGCCGCCGATGACCCGCTTTCTGGCCGAACAGCTCAGTACCGTGCACTGGTACGACATGGCGCCGGCCACGCGCGATTTCGGCTATGTGCCGAAGGTGACGATGGAAGAGGGCCTGCAGCGGCTGGCGGAGCATCTGCGGTCTCCGGCGGGCAATTAGAGCGTGCCATGCCGTTTGGAGCGCCTTCCTGCCTGGACGTGGAGATAAACACGCCAAACGGCATGACACGCTCTTAGAATGATCACATGAGCTCCTCTCCTTTCGATGCATTGAAACCGCTGGCGGGCCGTGCGCTGGAAACCACGCTCAACCGCGCGCTGGCACTGGACCCGGATACCCGCGAAGCCCTGAAGCCGCTGGCGGGCCGGCGCATCACGCTGGCGGTGGAAGCGCCGCCGCTCGCTTTGGAAATCCGTGTCGAGGGTGACAACCTGCGGGTCGGACCGGTCAACGCATCCGAAGAGCCCGATCTTGCCGTGCGCAGCACGCTGGGCGGGCTGCTGTCGCAATTGCCGTTCCTCCGCCGCGACGATGCCGCGCCGGTGGGCCGCGTGCGCGTGTCCGGCGATGCCGAGCTGGCGCGCCGCCTGCAGACGCTGGCCGGGCGTTTCGACCCGGACTGGCAGCAGCCGTTCGTCGCGGTGTTCGGCGACGTGGTTGGCGTGCAGATGGCCAATGCGGCGCGTTCGGCCCTGCGCCAGGCGCGCAAGGCGGCCGGCAACCTGGCCGAAAGCGCCGCCGAATTCGTCACCGAGGAGTCCCGCGACGTGGTGGGTCGTGCCGAATTGAATGCCTTCCACGATGACGTGGACGCAGTGCGCGACGATGTGGAGCGCCTGGCCGCGCGCATCCGCCGCCTGCAACCGCAGGAGGGCCGCGCATGAGGTCCGCGTTGCGGGCGAGCAGGATTGGCCGGGTGCTGTTGCGCTACCGGCTGGACGATCTGTTCGCCGATACCCCGGCCGAGCGCTGGCTGAAACTCATGCGGCCGTTCGTGCCGCGCGCCTCGAAGGAAATCGCCGCGCAGCCGCGTGGCGCGCGCCTGCGCCTGGCCTTGCAGGAACTCGGTCCGATCTTCGTCAAGTTCGGCCAGATCCTGTCCACCCGTCGCGATCTGTTGCCGCTGGACCTCGTCGATGAACTCGCGTTGTTGCAGGACCAGGTGGCGCCGTTCGATGGCGCCGTCGCGCGGGCCATCGTCGAGAAAGAGCTGGGCGCCGATGTCGGCGCGTTGTTCGTGTCGTTCGATCCGGTGCCGCTGGCGTCGGCGTCGATCGCGCAGGTGCATGCGGCCATGCTGCCCGCCATTGGCGACACGCCGGCGCGGGAAGTGGTGGTCAAGGTGTTGCGCCCGGGCGTGGAGAAGCAGATCGCCGCCGACGTGGGCCTGCTCAAGTCGCTGGCCGCGCTGGCCGACCGCACTCACCCCAATGCCGACAAGATCCGTCCGCGCGAGATCGTGGCCGAAATCGAGAACACGCTGGCGGCCGAGATCGACCTGCAACGCGAAGGCGCCAATGCTTCGGTGTTGCGTCGGAACTGGCTGGATTCGCCGGACCTGTACGTGCCCGAGCCCATCTGGACCCACACCACCCAGCGCGTGCTGACGCTGGAGCGCGTGCGCGGCATCAACAGCGACGACATCGAATCGCTGGACGCCGCCGGCATCGATCGCAAGGCGCTGGCGGCCAAGGGCGTGCGCGTGTTCTACACCCAGGTGTTCCGCGACAACTTCTTCCACGCCGACGCGCACGCCGGCAACATCTGGGTGGACCCGGAGCGCAAGCACAACCCGCGCTTCATCGCGCTGGATTTCGGCATCATGGGCCAGCTTTCCGGCGAGGACCAGTACTACCTCGCCGAGAACTTCATGGCGATCTTCAACAAGGATTACCGGCGCATCGCCGAACTGCACGTGCAGGCCGGCTGGATGCCGTCCAGCATCCGCATCGACGAGCTGGAAGCGGCGGCGCGCGCGGTGTGCGAGCCGTACTTCACCCGTCCGTTGTCGGAGATTTCGCTGGGCGAAGTGCTGGGCAAGCTGTTCAAGACCGCGCAGAAGTACCAGCTCACCCTGCAGCCGCAGCTGATCCTGATGCAGAAGACGCTGTTGACCATCGAGGGCATCGGCCGCCTGCTGGACCCGAAGATCGACATCTGGGCGGTGGCGCGTCCGGTGCTGGAACGCATCCTGGTGGAACGCTACAGCCCGCAGCGCCTGGGCGCGGAATTCCGCAAGCGGCTGCCCGAACTCATTACCCATGCGCCGGAAATGCCGCGTCTGGCACACGCCTGGTTGCAGCAGCAGGTCGAAGGCCGCCACGTGCTGCGCATGCAGTCGGACGACGTGGTGCGCATCGCGCATTCGCTGGAAGGCATGCAGCGCCGCATCGTGGCCGCCATCCTCGGCGTCGGCCTGCTGATCGTGGCGGCGGTGCTGTATGCACTGGAAGCCGGTGGTCCGCGCATCCTTGCGGTGCCCGCTTCGTCATGGATCGCCGGCATCGGCGGGCTGTGGGCGCTGTTGGCGGCATGGCCACGGGGCAGGGCATGACGGACGCACGAGGCCGTGCCCTTGTCACGGGGGCATCCAGTGGCATTGGCGCGGCGATTGCGCGCGAATATGCGCGGCGCGGCGTGCCGCTGATCCTCAGTGCGCGACGGCTGGATCGGCTGGAAGCGCTGGCGAACGAGTTGCGCGCACAGGTGCCGGTCGAGGTCATCGCGGCCGATCTTGCAGAGCCCGCGGCGCCAGCGGCATTGGTCGATGAGCTGGAGCGACGCGGCCTGAAGGTCCGCATCCTGGTCAACAACGCCGGCTATGGCGTGCCCGGCCGCTATCTGAAGCAGGATTGGAAGAGGCATGCGGATTTCCTGCAGGTGATGATCGGTGCGGTCAGCGAACTGACATGGCGGTTGTTGCCGTCCATCCGCAGCTTCGATGATGGCCGTATCCTCAATGTCGCGTCCTTCGCCGCGCTGGTGCCTGCGGCGGACGGACAAACCCTGTATGCCCCGGCCAAGAGCTACCTGGTGAAGTTCAGCGAAGCGCTGTCACTGGAAAACGCCGATCGCGGCGTGCATGTCACGGCGCTGTGCCCGGGCTTCACCTATTCCGAATTCCACGATGTCACCGGCACTCGCACCATGATGTCGAAGCTGCCGCGCTGGATGTGGCTGGACACCGATGCCGTCGCAAAAGCCGGTATCGACGCGGTGGAGGCCGGCCGCGTCGTCGCCGTGCCGGGACTGGTCTACAAATGCCTGCGCACCCTGGCCTGGCTGCTGCCGGACCGCTTCCTGCTCAAGCGCATGGCACGCAATTCGCGGCGTATCCGCAGTATCGAGTGAAGCCCGTCGGTGGCGGCTTGGGGCCCTGCCGGCTGCTGGAGGATGAAGGCGTTTCCCCGATGGCACTGGACAGTAGTCGTGCCCGGGACTAAAGTCCGCCGAACTTTCAGTAATTTCTGAAACTAATGCAACTATCTGATCTTACTAAGAGTTTCGTCCTCCATTTCGGTGAAATGGGCAGTCGCTGGGGCATCAACCGCACGGTGGGGCAGATCTATGCGCTGTTGTTCGTGTCCGCCCGGCCGCTGCATGCCGAAGACATCACCGAAAAGCTGGGTGTGTCCCGCTCCAACGTCAGCATGGGCCTGCGCGAGTTGCAGGCCTGGCGGCTGGTGCGGCTGGAACACCAGCCCGGCGACCGCCGCGACTACTTCAGCGCGCCGCAGGATGTCTGGAGCATCTTCCGCACACTGGCCGAAGAGCGCCAGCGCCGCGAAATAGATCCCACCTTGTCCATGCTGCGCGCGGCCCTGCTGGAAACCCCGGAATCCGCCGAGGAGCGGCACGCGCAGGAACGGATGCGTGAGATGTATGAACTGATCGAACGGGTCACCGACTGGTTCGAGGAAGTGCGCAAGCTGTCGCCGGAAACCCTCACCCGCCTGATGGACCTGGGCGAGAAGGTGCAGAAGCTGCTGGAGCTGAAGGACCGGGTGAAGCTGCTGCCCGCCGCCAGGGTGGAGGGCCGGACCCATGATTGATTCCGCCATCGACCCGATTGCGCTGGCGCGGATCCAGTTCGCCGCCAACATCAGTTTCCACATCCTGTTCCCCACCATCACCATCGCGCTGGGCTGGGTGCTGCTGTTCTTCAAGCTGCGCTTCCGCGCCACCGGCGACGAGAAGTGGATGTCCGCCTACGGGTTCTGGGTGAAGGTGTTCGCGCTCAGCTTCGCCATGGGCGTGGTCAGCGGCGTCACCATGAGTTTCCAGTTCGGCACCAACTGGCCGGGCTACATGAACACCGTGGGCAACATCGCCGGGCCCTTGCTGGCCTACGAGGTGCTGACGGCGTTCTTCCTGGAGGCCACGTTCCTGGCGGTGATGCTGTTCGGCCGCGACCGCGTGTCCGACAGGATGCACACGCTGGCCACCTTGCTGGTGGCGGGCGGCACCACACTGTCGGCGTTCTGGATCCTGGCGCTGAACTCGTGGATGCAGACGCCGGCCGGCTTCGAGATGATCGACGGGCAGGCGCACGCGGTGGACTGGTGGCAGATCGTGTTCAACCCGTCCTTCCCTTACCGGTTGGCGCACATGCTGCTGGCTTCCGGGTTGACGGTGGCGTTCCTGATCGCCGGTTTGTCCGCCTACCAGTGGTTGCGCGGCGACCGTTCGCCCGCGGTGATGTCGGCACTGCGGACCGGCGTGTACCTGGGCGCCATGCTGATCCCGGTGCAGATTGCGGTCGGCGACCTGCACGGCCTGAACACGCTGGAGCACCAGCCCGCCAAGCTGGCGGCGATGGAAGGCATCTGGCGCACGCAGAACGGTGCGCCGGCGGTGCTGTTCGCGGTGCCGAACGAAACCACGCAGGAGAACGATTACGAAATCGCGATTCCCAAGCTGGCATCGTTGTACCTGGTGCATGACCCGGATGGTGAAGTGAAGGGCCTGGATCAGTTCGAGGATCGGCCGCCGGTGAAGCCGGTGTTCTACGCCTTCCGGGTGATGGTGGGCGTGGGCCTGCTGATGCTGTTCTTCTCGTGGGTGGGCGCGTGGCAACTGAAACGCCGTGGCGAGCCACGGCCCTGGCTGGCGCGTGGGCTGGTGGGCATGACGTTCTCGGGCTGGCTGGCGGTGTTGGCGGGCTGGTACGTCACCGAGATCGGGCGGCAGCCGTGGCTGGTGCAGGGCGTGCTGCGCACCGCCGATGCTGCTTCGGACACACCGGTGCCGCTGATCGGCCTGAGCCTGTCGATGTACCTGGCGCTGTACCTGGGCCTGATCCTGGCCTATGTGTCGGTGCTGTTCTACCTGGCGCGTCGGCGCAAGCCGGTGGTGGACGCGGCGGACGCGCCGACCGTGGATGAAGGAGCAGGCGCATGAACGAATGGCTTCCGGTCGTCTTCGTCGGCCTGATGGGCCTGTCGATGCTGCTGTACGTGGTGCTGGACGGTTACGACCTGGGTGTGGGCATCCTGCTGCGGCAGGCCGACGACGCGCAGAAGGACGTGATGATCGCGTCGATCGGTCCGTTCTGGGACGCCAACGAGACCTGGCTGGTGCTGGGCGTGGGTCTGCTGCTGGTGGCGTTCCCGATGGCGCACGGCATCATCCTGGGAGCCTTGTACCTGCCGGTGGCCTTCATGCTGGTGGGGTTGATCGTGCGCGGCGTGGCGTTCGATTTCCGGGTCAAGGTGCATGCCGAACACAAGCCGTTCTGGAACACCGCCTTCCATGCGGGTTCGCTGCTGGCGGCGCTGTCGCAGGGTTTCATGCTGGGCCTGTACATCACCGGGCTGGAGTACAGCCTGGTGGGCGTGGTGTTCGGCATCGTGATTGCGCTGTGCCTGGTGGCCGGCTACATGTTGCTGGGCGCGGGCTGGCTGATCATGAAGACCGAGGGCGATCTGCGGCAACGCGCCATCGGTTGGGCGCGGCGCAGCCTGTGGTTCACCGGCATCGGCATCGTGGCGGTGTCTCTGGCCACGCCGCTGGTCAGTCCGCGCATCTTCGAGAAGTGGTTCGCGCTGCCCAACCTGTTCTTCCTGATGCCCATCCCGCTGCTGACCGGCCTGCTGTTCATGGCCTGCCTGCGCGCGTTGGTGAAGCTGGGCAAGGGCGACAGCCGCCGTGAGTGGATGCCGTTCGTCACCACCATCGGCATGTTCGTGCTGGCCTTCGCGGGACTGGCCTACAGCATCTTCCCGTACCTGGTCATCGACCGCATGACGCTATGGGATGCCGCCGCCGCGCCGGCGTCGCTGAAGGTCATGCTGTTCGGCGCCGCCATCACCTTGCCGGCCATCCTGGCCTACAGCGCGTACAGCTATCGCGTGTTCTGGGGCAAGACCAGTGAGTTGAATTACTGAATGGTGGGCGCTGGGGCCTGGCGCTTGCCAATGCCGCGGGCTTGCGCATCAGCCGGCGCTTTCCGGGTTCCGGTTGCCGTCTTCCCGCGAATCCTCATCCGCCCGGAAATCGACCGGCACGCGCACGCGGCTGGCGACCGGTTTGCCGTTCTCCACGGCGGGATTGAACTTCCATTGCTTCGCCGCTTCCAGCGTGGCGGCATCGAACACGCCGGTCGGTTGTGATTTCTCGACTTCCGCATGGGTGACGCTGCCATCCGGGGCCACGTCCACCAGCAGGATGACGCGACCACTGATGCCTTCCTTCGCCGCATCCGCCGGATAGCGCGGAGGCGGCATGCGGGACGCCGCGGAGGAATCGAGGGCGTCGTTCAATTTCGTGAGCGGCAATGCAGCCGGTTGCGTGCCGGGCTCGTGTGGCGTGACCACGGCATCCATCTTGAACATGGATGATCCGTCTTCCGTATTCATGTGGATGCTGGCGTTGCTGCCCAGCTTCACGCCCAGCACCGGATCGGCACGCAGTTCGTCGTCCACGTATACCCGGCCCGCGAGCTTGACCACATCCTCCATGCCCTTCCACGGCTCCACCTTGAACTCGCCTTTCCATTCGCGCCCAGCCTGGGTGGTGGTGGCGAAGGCGAACGGTTTTCCGGCGTATTCGCGCACTTCGAAGTCGCGGGCTTCGCCGTCCACGTCCAGTTTCAGCTTCACGCTGTAGTAGGGACCGGATTGCGCTTCGGCCTGCGCCGGCTGCGTGGCCCATGCTGCGAAACCGCCGGCCACGAACAACAACGAGACGAGTGCGGCGCCAACCAGTGTGCGCATCGGCCTGGGGGTGTGCTGCTTCAACATTTCGATCCTCTCCTTCAACGGGGTGGACGCCTGCCAGTGGCAACCGACGGGCAGGGGCGAACCGGCCATGTGCGTTTTCAGCATGGCGTCGGCATAGCGGCGGCGTTGGCCGGGATGGCGGGCGATCACGCGCTCGTCGCAGGCCAGTTCCTGGTCGCGACGGAAACGGCGTACCGCGTGGTGCATCAGCGGGTTGAACCAGTACAGCGCGCGCAGGACGGCGGCGAGGGCATTGGCCTGCAGGTCGCGGCGGCGGATGTGGATGCGCTCGTGGCAGAGGATCAGTTCGCGCTCGCCTTCGTCGTAGCGCGCTTCGAAATCGGCGGGCAGCACGATGCGCGGGCGCAGCACGCCGACCACCGCGGGCAGGCCGTGGGTGGCATTGGCCTGGTGCAGGCCATCATCCCGAAGGCGCGTGCCTTCCAGCGCGTAACCGAAGCGCCGTTGCTGCCACCACAACAGGAGTGCCGAGACGATGGTGCCTAGCGCCCAGATCGCAACCAGCGTCAGCGGCCACGAAGAGGCCGCACCAACCTCCGCGCCGGGCAGTGGCAGTGCCTCGCCAACCCGTACGGACAGCGCACTCATCTGCGTCACGGGCAACCTGGGGGCGGGCAACAAGACCGCCAGCCATGCGACCGGCACCAGTCCCCATGCGGCATAGGCGACGCTGGCGCCGAAGCGCGCCATCAGCGGCCCGCGCAGGACCAGTACCAGCAGGATGGCGACGCTGGTGACCAGGGTGGTTTCCAGCAACAGGGTGGCGGCTTCAGCGATCATCGTCGAGTTCTCCGATCAGGCGCCTGAGCTCGGCGATGTCGGCCTCGCTCAGCTTGCCTCGCTCACTGAAGTGAGCCACCAGCGGCGCGATGCGGCCGCCGAACAGGCGCTCCAGCAGGCCTTCGCTCTGCTGCGCCACCCAGGCTTCGCGGGCCAGCACGGGTGAATACAGATAGCGGCGGCCCTCGCGTTCGGCACGTATGGCGCCCTTGTTCAACAGCCGGTTGAGCAAGGTCTTGATGGTGGGTTCGGCCCAGTCGCTGCGCGCGGCCAGGGTGGCGACCACCTCATCCGCTCCCTGTGGGTGGCGCTGCCACAACACTTCCATCACCACGGCTTCGGCTTCGCTTATCGGCATTATGTTTACGCTTGTAATTTTTATTGATTACAAATGTAAATTATCTGCTTGTCAACAGGGAAATGCCGGTATGGGCGGCTTCGCCAGCCCATAACCCCGGGTTATGCATGACTTGCGTCATTTCAATGGCGCCTGCCGCCGGTGGCGCAGAAGATGGAACCAGCCCGTCCCTGACCTGCAGCACCGACCACGCCATGTCCAAGCCTGCATCCGATTCCGCCGCAGATCCGGTGTCCTCCCGCTGGCCCCCGCCTTTCCTGCTGTATCTGGGGAACGCGCTCGATGATCTGGCGGCGAAGACCGCGCGCGGGTTGGTGCAGTTCCGCCCGGAATGGTGCGTGGGGCAGTACCGCGGGCCGCAATGCGCGACCAGCGTCGGCGTACCCGACATGGACTTCGTCCAGGCCCGCGCCGCCGGTGCCAACACGATGATCGTGGGCGTGGCCAATGCGGGTGGGCGGATGGACGCCGCTTCCGTGGCGGACGTGATTGCCGCGCTGGAAGCGGGCATGAACGTGGCTTCCGGTCTGCACGACCGTTTGAACGCGCATCCCGAGATCGTGGAAGCCGCGCGGCGCACGGGTCGCCATCTGTTCGATGCGCGCACGCCGCCGGCCACGCCCGTGGGCACGGGCGTCAAACGCGCCGGCAAACGCCTGCTGACGGTCGGCACCGACTGCTCGACCGGCAAAATGTACACCACGCTCGCGCTGGAAAAGGAGATGCGCGCGCGCGGGATGAGCGCCGATTTCCGTGCGACGGGACAGACGGGCATCTTCATCGCCGGTCGGGGCATCCCGATCGATGCCGTGGTGGCGGATTTCATTTCCGGCGGCATCGAATGGCTGTCGCCGGACCGCGAGGATGGGGGCTGGGATCTGATCGAAGGGCAGGGCTCGCTGTTCCATGCGTCGTTCGCCGGTGTCTCCCTCGGCCTGTTGCACGGCGCGCAGCCGGACGCGCTGGTGCTGTGCCACGAACCGAACCGTCCGCACATGCGCGGCCTGAAGCATTACCCGGTACCGGACCTGCACACCACGCTGTACGCCAACCTGGGTGCGGCAAGGCTGACCAACCCGTGCGTGATGGCGGTTGGCGTGTCCATGAATACTTCGAAGCTTTCGCCCGAGGAAAGCCTGCGCATCTGTCGCGAAACCGAAGACATGCTGGGCCTGCCGGTGCAGGACCCGATCCGCGATGGCGTTGGCCGCATCGTGGACAGGCTGCTGGCGAGCATCCCGGACTGATGCCGGCCGCGGACATGCCATCGGGCGAACGGTACGGCCGCGTGCTACAACGTTGCCCGGCGAGGGCCCTCTTGTCCGTGATCGGCGGACGGCGGGCCTGACCGGCCCACAGACAAGGATTCGGAGCCCATGCTGCAACTCGATGCCGTCCAGACCCTTGCCTTTGCCGGGCTTGCGCTGTTCCTGGGTTATGCGCTCTGCCGTTTCATTCCACCGCTTTCCCGCTACAACCTGCCGCCTCCGGTAGTAGGGGGGCTGGTCGTTGCACTGGTGGTGCTTGCCGCGCATTACCGCGGCGCCACGCTCCTGGAACTCGATGTCAGCCTGCAGACGCCGCTGATGATCGCGTTCTTCACCGCCATCGGCGCCAATGCCAGCCTTGCCCTGCTCAAAATCAGCGGCAAGCAGGTGGCCGTTTTCCTGGCGCTGGCCAGCGCGTTCGCGGTGGCGCAAAACCTGCTCGGCATGGCCGTGGCAAGCGGTTTCGGACTGCACCCGCTGTTCGGCGTGCTCGCCGGCTCGACCACCCTGACCGGAGGCCCCGCCACCGGACTGGCGTTCGCGCCGCTGTTCGAGCAGGCCGGCGTGCAGGGCGCGGAGTCCATCGCCGTCACCGCGGCGATGGCCGGCATCATTCTCGGCGGCGTGGTCGGCGGGCCTGCGATCACGGTCCTGATCCGCCGGCACAAGTTGCGCGGCGGCGATGCCGGCGGTGATTCCGGCAGCAGGATCATCGTCGAGCAGTACGACGCGTATTCGCCGCCCGACGAGTCCAGAAGCGAATTCAGGGCGCTGCAGG
Organism: uncultured Pseudoxanthomonas sp.; assembly: GCA_964562135.1. Classification (GTDB taxonomy): domain Bacteria; phylum Pseudomonadota; class Gammaproteobacteria; order Xanthomonadales; family Xanthomonadaceae; genus Pseudoxanthomonas_A. The sequence goes on from CAZLSG010000019.1 coordinate 33,131, forward strand.
CCATCGTGATCCTGTTGCTGGCGATGTGGGCCGGCCAATGGGTCAGCAAGGGCATCGCCGCGCTGGGCATGACCATGCCGGCCTACATCGGCGCCATGCTGGTGGGCGCAGTGATCCGGAATTTCGACGACGTGACCGGCTGGATCAAATTGCCCACCGACACCATCGAGCTGATCGGCAACGTCTGCCTGGCGCTGTTCCTGTCCGTCGCGCTGATGAATCTCAAGCTCTGGGAGCTTTCGGGCCTGGCGATTCCGCTGCTGGTCAACCTGGTCCTGCAGGTGCTGATGGTGATCCTGTTCTGCGGCGTGATCTTCCGCGCCATGGGCCGCGATTATGACGCGGCGGTGATGGGGGGAGGATTCATCGGGTTCATGTTGGGCACCACCGCCAACGCGATGGCCGTCATGCGCACGCTGACCGAGCGTTACGGGGTCGCGCCGCGCGCGTTCCTGGTGGCGCCGCTGGTGGGCGCGTTCTTCATCGATTTCACCAATGCCCTGATCATCACCGGATTCATAAACTTCTGGCAATGACGCCCGGATGGCGGATATCGTCGATCATGTTTCCCTGCCGGGCGCAAAGACGAGGCCATGATGCGATTCCGCCAGATCGAAGTCTTCCACGCGGTCTACACCACCGGGTCGATCAGCGGCGCCGCGCGCATGCTTCGCGTGTCCCAGCCGTCCGTCAGCAAGGTGTTGCACCACCTGCAGAAGCAACTCGGCTTCGAACTGTTCCGGCTGCATCGCGGTCGTCTCGTCGCCACCGAAGAGGCGCATGCGCTGTTCAACGAGGTCGATGAAGTATTCATCAGGCTCAATTCGCTGCAGAAGGCTATCGGCAACATCCGCAGCAACGGCGACAACCATATCCGGCTGGCGGTGGTTCCCTCGCTGGGACTGGAAGCCGCGCCGATCGCGATATCGCGATTCCGCAAGGTCCACCCCCATGTCGATTTCGACGTGCATACGCTGCACCACGACGACCTGCACAAGGCGTTGTACGAGCGCCGCGCCGATATCGCGATTGCCTACGATCCGCCCAGCCACCCGCAATTGATCCAGCGCAACGTGGCGACGGCTTCGCTGGTACTGATGCTGCCCGCGGACCAGTTGCCGGATGCGGAGGCCGTGGGTATCGATTACCTGGACGGCAAGGACCTGGTGGGCCTGACCACCGGCGGGCCGGTGGGAAACCTGTTTTCCCGCTATCTCCGCAACGCGGAAGTGCAGGTTCGCGAAGTGGTGTCCAACCAGACGTTCTACGTGGCCGCCGAACTCGTCAGGCAGGGCGCGGGCATGGCGGTGCTGGACGAATTCACCGCGCGCGCGCGTTCGGACCACACCGCCCGGTTCCTGCCGCTGGCGCCCTCCATCAGGTTCTGGGTGCAGTGCGTGTACCTCGCCGAACGCCCTCCCTCGCGCGCGGCGGAACGGTTCCTGGACGTGTTCACCCAGGTCGTCCATGAAATCCTGGCGCGTCCGGCCCGGCCTCCGGAGAGGCACGGACAGGTACCGGCCTGATTGCTGACGATCGTATGCCGTCGTGCGGGGCGTGCGGCATGTCGGTGAAGCGGTCGGCGGCGACGGAGAGCCGCCGCCGCGTTCCGCAGGGTATTACTCGCCTTCGCCGGCCTTGCGCGCGGCGCCGGCGAAGTCGCCGGCCACGAACACGCTGAGCGCATCCGGCTTGATGTGGCGCTGGATGGCGGCGTTCACCTGTTCCACGGTCAGGGCGCGGATGGCGTTCTCGTAGTCGGCGGTCCACTGCATGGTCCGCTCCAGGTACAAGTTGTTGCGCAGGATGTTGGCCACGGTACCGTCGTTTGCGCGCGAGTTGGCCATGGCGGTCAGCAGCCCGTCCTTGGCATCGGCCAGTTCGGCTTCGGTGAGGCCGTCGCGGACGAAGCGCTCCAGTTCCTCGCGCATCGCTTCTTCCAGCCGCGCCATGTTTTCCGGCGCGGCGCTGGCGCCGATCTGCAGGCCGCCTTCGTCGTCCAGGTCGCTGGCCCACAGGCTGCTGCCGACGCCATAGCTCAGGCCTTCCTTCTGGCGGATGCGGTCGCCCAGGCGCGAGGCCATGCCGCCGCCGCCGAACACGCGGTTGGCCACCACCAGCGCCGGATAGTCGGTGTCCGAGGTCGTCAGCGGGAAGGTCATGCGCGCCGACAGCACGGCGTTGGCCTTGTCCGGCGTTTCGAACGAGCCGCGCGTGGCGGCCACCGGCGCGAACGGCGATGCGATGCGCTGGTAGGGCTTGGGCGAGGCCCAGCCGGCGAAGCGGGCTTCGAGCTCCTTCCTGAGTTCGGCCGGGTCGAAATCGCCGACGATGGCCACCTCGCCCTGCGCGGTGCCGTAGAAATCGCGGTGGAAGGCGCGCACGTCTTCCAGCTTCAGCGCCCTGATCGCGGCCAGCGACTGGTCCAGGTCGCGGAAGGCATACGGGTGCCCTTCCGGCCACGGGTTGAAGTGGCGTTGCAAGGCCTCGCTGGCGAAGCGGTCCGGTTCCTGGCGGCTGGCTTCCAGCGCGGTGATGCTCTGGGTGCGCAGTTGCTCGAACTCGCTGTCCGGGAAAGCGGGGTTGCGCAACACATCCGCCGCCAGCGCCAGCGCTTCCACCAGATTCCCGCGCTTGGTGGTGACCGAAATCGAGGCATTCTGCGCGCTGCCGCCGATGTTGGCGGAAGCCTTCAAATCGTCGAAGCGCTTGTCGATCTGCTCGCGGCTCATGTCCTTGCTGCCGCGCATCAGCAGGCCGCCGGCAACGCTGCCGGCGTCGGTGCGGCCGGTGATGGCCGGTTCGTCGCCGAAGCGGAACACCAGGGTGGCGGTGACCATCTCGCCGCGGGTCTTCTTGGGCAGCAGGGACACGCGCAGGCCATCGCCGAGCGTGAAGCTTTCGGTGCGGGCCTGGATGTTGGCCGGCGTGGGGTCGAACGCTTCGCCGGCGGCAACCGCCTCGCGGCCCGCATAACCCTCCACCAGGCTGGCGGCGCTGGGTGCGGCGGCGATTTCCGCGCGCACCGGTTCCGGCGTGGGAATGAAGCGGGCCAGGGTGCGGTTGCTGGGCAGCAGGTAGGCGCGGGCAACGCGGTTGACGTCGTCCACGGTGACGTTCTCGACCGCATCGCGGTTGACGAACCACAGGCGCCAGTCGCCGCTGGCGATGTATTCGGACAACGCGGTGGCCACCCGGTTCACGTCGTTGAAGGACAGTTCGAAGGCGTTGGCGATGCGCTGCTTGGCCGCATCCACTTCCTCGGCGGTGAACGGCTTCCCGGCCAGTTGTTCCACCTGTTCCAGCAACACCTGTTCCACCTTGGCCGGATCGCCGTCGTTCGGCGGCACGGCCATGAACATGGCCAGCCCCGGATCGCGGAAGGAATCGCTGCCGGCACCGCTGCCGGCGGCCAGCTTGGTTTCCACCAGCGTCTTGTGCAGGCGTCCGCTGGGAGTGTGGCCCATGATGTCGGTAAGCACGCGCAGCGGTGCATTGTCCGGATGGGTCGCCGCCGGCATGTGGTAGGCGAGGCCGACCAGGTTGAGGTCGCCCACGCGGCGCACGTTGATCTCGCGCTCGCCGTCCTGGGTGGGTTCCACCGTGTAGTGCGGCGGCAGCGTGCGGGCGGGGCGCTTGAGCTTGCCGAAGCTGGCCTGCACGGATTTCAGCACGCGCTCCGGATCGAAGCGGCCGGCCACGATCAGGGTGGCGTTGTCCGGTTGGTACCACAGGCGGTAGAAGGCCTGCAGGCGGTCGATCGGCACGTTCTCCACGTCGGAGCGGTTGCCGATGGTGCTGTTGCCGTAGTTGTGCCAATGGTAGGCAGCCGCGCGCAGGCGCTGCTGGAACACGCGGCCGGGGTTGTTCTCGCCGCGTTCCATTTCGTTGCGGACCACGGTCATTTCGCTGTCCAGGTCGTTCTGCGCGATGTGGGAATTGACCATGCGGTCGGCTTCCAGCGCCAGCAGCCAGTCCAGGGTTTCGTCGTTGGCCGGGAACGAGCCGAAGTAATTGGTGCGGTCCAGCCAGGTGGTGCCGTTGTAGCTGATGCCGCGCTTCTTGAAGTCGCCGGGGATGTCCGGATGGGTGGGCGTGCCCTTGAACACCAGGTGCTCCAGCAGGTGCGCCATGCCGGTTTCGCCGTAGTTTTCCTGCGCCGAACCCACGCCGTACACCACGTTGACGGTTACCGTGGGCTTGCTGTCGTCGGGGAACAGCAGCACGCGCAGGCCGTTGTCCAGGCGGTATTCGCTGATGCCTTCCACGCTGGGGCCGGCGGTGACGCCTTTGGGCAGGCCGGTTTGTGCGTGGAGATCGGAAGAACTGCTGAAGCCCAGCGCGAGGGCCAGGCCGAATGCGAGAATGGGGCGGAACAGCGGCATGGCGGTCTCCTCGGAACGAATGCGCGGAGAAGCGCTTGCCGCTTCCCTGCATGCGGGCAGGGTCGCAGATTTCGCCGAAGGATGCCAATGAAGCCTGATCCGACAGAAACGAGCGGCGCCGATGCGCGCGATGCGCCGTTGCATGTGCTGCATGCGGATGCCCATCTGGCCGTGATAGACAAGCCCGCCGGGCTGATGGTCCACGACAGCAAGCTGGCGCGGGGCGAGCGCGATTTCGTCGCCGATCGTCTGCGCGAACAGTTCGGTCGGCAGATCTTCCTCATCCATCGCCTGGACCGCGCCACCAGCGGTTGCCTGCTGCTGGCCTTCGACCGCGATGCGGCCAGCGCGCTGGGCAAGACATTGATGTCCCGCGAGGTGGAGAAAGATTATCTGGCCGTGTGCCGCGGTTGGCCGGAAGCGGAATTCGTGGTCGATCACCCGCTGGACGGCGGTCCGGGAAAGCCGGAGAAGAAGCCGGCCATCACCCGTTTCACCCGCCTTGCCACCGGAGAGTGGCCATTGCCTTCCGCGGGATTCCCGACCTCACGCTATGCCTTGCTGCGTTGCCAGCCGGAGACCGGGCGCTTTCGCCAGATCCGGCGTCATCTCAAGCACGTGTCGCATCACCTGATCGGCGACAGCAGTCATGGCGATGGCCGCCACAACCGGCATTTCCGCATGCGCGGCGTGCACCGCATGTTGCTGCATGCGCGGCGGTTGGCGTTCCTGCATCCGCTCACCGGCGAGCGCATTGTGGCGCAGGCGCCGCTGGATGCGGAATGGCGCAAGACCTTCGATCTGTTCGGCTGGGACACCGGGTCGGCGTAGGAGCGGCTCTTGGCCGCGACGGGGCTTTACCGCGAAAGGCGGTCGCGGCCAAGAGCCGCTCCTACAGGGCCGCGCACGTTTACGCCGCCACGTTCAGGGCGGCCATGGCCAGCAACGCGATCACGCAGGCGAAACCTGCCATCCACGCAAGGCTGCGCATGAGTTGCACGTCGGCCAGATAGAGGATGCCGTGCAGCACGCGCAACACGACGAAGGCGACCGCGAGAAAAGCGATTCTCGAGGGATCCACGCCCGCCAGTTGCGCCAGGACCACGCCGGCCGCGAACGGCGCGAACGCTTCGAATGCGTTGAGATGCGCGGCGTTGGCGCGCTGCAATCTGTAGTTGTCGGCTTGTTTGGCGATCCATGCGCGTGGGTTGCGGTTGTTGTAGCCGGGCGCGCCGGTCTTGGCGAAGAATACCCAGACATAAGGCAGCAGTGCGGCGATCAGCACGCACCAGTAAGCGATGGCCATGACGCATTCCCTCCGTAAGGAAGCCACAGCCTAGCGCAGCGGAGCGCAAACAGGAACGGCGCCCGAAGGCGCCGTTCCTGTTTGCGTGGAGCGCGTGTCGCGGGTTACTCGGCGGCCTTGGCCTTCTCCGCCATCATCTCGTCGCGCGCGGCCTTGAACGGGTTGCCTCCGTGCCAGTTGGGCCACTGGCCAGGCACGGAGATGGCCTGGCCGACCTGGTACAGCGCATCCAGGTCTTCCACCACGCCATCGTAGCGCCAGCCGTCGTGGATCTCGTCGCTGGGCTGGTGGTAGCGTTTGGCGTATTCCTGGCCGGCCAGCTTGCCGGCCTCGGTGCCGCCCTCCACCAGGTCGCTGCCGCCCTTGGCGTACAGCGCCGGCACGCCGGCCTTGGCGAAGTTGAAGTGGTCGGAGCGGAAGTAGAAGCCGCCGGCGGTGTTGCCTTCCGGCGCCAGCGTGCGGCCCTGCGCCTCGGCGATGGGCTTGAGGATGTCTTCCAGTTCCGAATTGCCCTGGCCGGTGACCACCATGTCGCGCGAACGGCCGGACACCGACATCGCGTCCAGGTTGATCACGCCGGCGATGTTCTCCAGCGCGAAGGTGGGATGCGCGACGTAGTACTTGGAGCCCAGCAGCCCGGATTCCTCCAGGGTCACCGCGACGATGCCGATGGAGCGCTCCGGCGGGGTTTCCTGGCTGGCGAAGGCTTCGGCGATCTCGATGATGCCGGCCACGCCGGTGGCGTTGTCGATGGCGCCGTTGTAGATGGTATCGCCCTCGCCTTCATGCTTGCCCAGGTGGTCCCAGTGGGCGACGTAGAGCACGGCTTCGTCCGGATGCGTGCTGCCCGGCAGCACGCCCACCACGTTGCGTGAAATCTTCTCGCTGCTGCTGCTCTTCAGGTCCAGCGACACCGTGGCGTTGAGCGGCACCGGCTTGAAGCCCGGCTTGTTGGCGGCCTTGTAGGCCTCGTCCAGGTCCAGGCCGGCGCCGGCGAACAGCTGGCGTGCCGCGTCGGCGCTGAGCCAGCCCTGCGCGGGCAGGCGCGGTTCCGGATCGTCCTTGGGCAGCAGGTCGTACTGCGGGCCGGACCACGAGTTCTTCACCACGTCCCAGCCGTAGCTGGCGCCGGCATCGTCGTGCACGATCAACGCGGCGGCGGCGCCGCGGCGCGCGGCTTCCTCGAACTTGTAGGTCCAGCGGCCGTAATAGGTCATCTTCTTGCCGTCGAACAGCGACTCGTCGTTGGCATGGAAGCCCGGGTCGTTGACGAACATCACCACGGTCTTGCCGGTCCAGTCGGCGTCGCCGTAATCGTTCCAGTCGCGCTCGGGCGCGTTCACGCCATAGCCGACGAACACCAGCTCGCTGTCCTGCACGCTGATTTCAGGCTGGCCGGTGCGGGTGCCGATCACGTAGTCGGTGCCGAACGCCAGTTCGCGGGTTTCGCCGTCGCGGGTCAGGCGCAGCGAGGTGGCGCCTTCGTCGGCGGTGGTTTCCACCATCGGCACTTCCTGGAACCAACTGCCGTTGTTGCCCGGTTGCAGGCCGATGCGCTGCAGCTGGGCGACGATGTAGTCGACGGTCTTGTCTTCGCCGGCGGAACCGGGCGCGCGGCCTTCGAACTCGTCGGACGACAGGACCTTCACCATTTCGGCGAAGTCCTGCTCGGTGATGGCGGGGCTGAAGGCGTGCGAAGACGCCGCGGTCGGGGCGGCAATGTCGCCCTTGCAGGCGGTCAGGGCGGCGGCAATCGCCAGCCCGAGGAAGAGTTTGCGGGACATCGGGGTTCCTGTTGCTGCAGGTGGAACCCCCGATTCTAGCCGGATTGCCGGTTGCCGGGCCGGGCCATCAGTCCCGGGGAGCGGTGGGGCCGCTGAAGGCGATGGGCGTGGCGCCGGTTACCGGGCCGGTGCGGGCGCTGTCGTGCACGTACAGGACCACCGGGCGCTCGAACGCCAGCGGCCCCTCCACCACGGCATTGGGGCCGATCACGATGCGCGGGGGCTTTCTGTTGCGCGTGGTATTGAAGAAGCCGACGGATTTTTCCACCTTGAGGCCGCCGCGCACATGCGAGTCGATGCCGACGGTGACGTTGCCGTTGACGGTTTCGATGTCGCCGGCCAACTGGGTGGCCACCAGCCCGATGCTGCCGTTCACGGTCTCCACGTCGCCGGAAACGATGCTGCCGCGGTCAACGAAGATGGCGCCGTTGACGGTTTCCACACTGCCGCCGACCTGCACGCCCTGGCCGATGCGGATGCTGCCGTTGACGGTTTCCAGCGAGCCGGTGCGGGCGCGGTCGGCCACGCTGATGCTGCCGTTCACGGTGTCGGCATCGGCCACCACGGCGCCTTCGCCGATGCGGATGCTGCCGTTGACGGTGTCCAGGTCGCCGTAGGTGCCGCCGGCTTCGGCGGTGATGCTGCCGTTGACCTTGGAGACATTGTCCTGCGCGGCCACGGCCGGGCCGAAGGCGAGCAGGGAAACGAACAGGGCGGTGCGGATGCGGTTCATGGAAGCGTCCTCTCGGAAACCAGCCTGGCGGGGGCGACCCGGGAAAGATACGCCGGGGCGCGTGAATGGATGTCATCACAGCACGCTTCGCTACAATCGGCATCTGCCTAAAGTCATCAGGAATCCGCCCGTGCCTGCAACCCTCCCGCGCCCCAAGCCCGTCGTGCTGCTGATCCTGGATGGCTGGGGCCATCGCGAGGACCCGGCCGACAATGCGCTGGCCCAGGCCGACCTGCCCCACTGGCGCCGCTTGCTGGCCACCTGCCCGCACACGCTGGTGCATACCGAGGGCCGCCACGTGGGCCTGCCGGACGGGCAGATGGGCAATTCGGAAGTCGGCCACATGAACCTGGGCGCCGGCCGCATCGTCTACCAGGACCTGACCCGGATCGATGCCGCCATCGAGGACGGCAGCTTCTTCGACAATGCCGAACTGGCAGCCGCCTGCGAGGATGCGAAGGCCGGCGGCGGCACCCTGCATCTGTTCGGGCTGTTGTCGCCGGGCGGCGTGCACAGCCACGAAAGCCATATCTTCGCCATGCTGGAACTGGCCCATCGCCGCGGCGTGCCGCGCGTGGCCGTGCATGCCTTCCTGGATGGCCGCGATACCCCGCCGCAATCGGCCGAACCCAGCCTGCGCGCGTTGCAGACCGTGTGCGAACGGCTGGGCAATGCCCGCATCGCCTCGGTCAGCGGGCGCTACTACGCGATGGATCGCGACAAACGGTGGGACCGCGTGCGCAAGGCCTGGGACGCGATTGTCGAAGCGCAATCCGGACATCATGCCGCCGATGGCGTGGCGGCATTGCAGGCCGCGTATGCGCGCGGCGAGAACGACGAATTCGTGCTGCCCACGGTGATCGACGGCGCGCAGCCCATCGCCGATGGCGACGCGGTGGTGTTCATGAACTTCCGCGCCGACCGCGCGCGACAATTGACTGCTGCATTCGTGTCGCCGTCATTCGACGGATTCGATGCACGTCGGCCCAAGTTGTCGCGCTATGTCTGCCTGACCGAATACGACGCCAAACTGCCCGCGCCGGTGGCGTTCGCGCCGGATGACCTGCGCCATACCCTCGGCGAACTGCTGGCCGACCGCGGCCTGACCCAGCTGCGCATCGCCGAGACCGAGAAATACGCTCACGTCACCTTCTTCTTCAGTGGCGGGCGCGAGGACGTGTTCCCCGGCGAGGAGCGCATCCTGATCCCCAGCCCGCAGGTGGCCACCTACGACCTGCAACCGGAAATGAGCTGTCCGGAGCTGACCGAAAAGCTGGTGGACGCCATTGGCTCCGGCCGCTTCGATGCCATCGTCTGCAACATCGCCAACCCGGACATGGTGGGCCACAGCGGCGACCTGCAGGCGGCGGTCCTCGCCGCGCAGGCGGTGGACAAGGCCATCGGCGCAGTGGTAGCCGCCGTGCGCGCCGCGCATGGCGCGCTGATCATCACCGCCGACCATGGCAACCTGGAAATGATGCGCGACCCGGCCACCGGCCAGCCGCACACCGCGCATACCGTCGGCCCGGTGCCGCTGGTCTACGTGGGCGAACGGCAGGTGACGCTGCGGTCCGGCGGCGCGTTGCGCGACGTGGCGCCGACGCTGATCGGTCTGCTTGGCTTGCCGCTGCCCGCGGAAATGAGCGGGCGCAGTCTGATCGAAAGCGCCGGATGAAATTCCGCCCTGCCCTGGCTGTCTCGCTGTGCTTGGCCGTGATGGCCGCGACGGCCGGCACCGTGCACGCGCAATCCCAACGTGAAACAGAACGCAAGCTGGAACGCCTGCGCGGCGAGCTGCGGCAGATTTCGCAGGAGCGCCGCAAGCTGGAAGGCGAGCGCGGTGATGCATCGCGCCGGTTGCGGACGGCCGATGAGCAGGTGGGCCGCACCAGCCGGTCATTGAGCGAAACCGAGGCCGCCATCAAACGCGAGGAAGATGCGCTGGCCGCCTTGCAGCAGCAGCGCGACGGACTCCGGCAAGGGCTGGAGCGGCAGCGCGGGCAATTGGCCGCGCTGGTCCGTTCCGCCTACATGCTGGGCGACGATGCGCCGTTGAAGGTGCTGCTGGCGCAGGATCGCGTTTCCGACGTGAATCGCGCGCTGGCCTACCAGCGTTACGTGCAACGCGACCGCGCGCAGAAGATCGCCGCCATCAATGGCGACCTGCAGGCGCTGGAAGAGGTGGAACGCGACATCGAAGCGCGTCGTGCACAGTTGCAGGCCACCCTGGAACAGCAGCGCGCACAGATGTCGGCCCTGGAGAAGGACCGCAAGGCGCGCGCGGCGGTGGTGTCGGAACTGGACCAGCGTTACCGCGACCGCAGTGCGCGCGAAAAAGCGCTGGGCCAGGATGCCAAGGCGCTGGAACGCCTGCTGGCCAACCTGCGCGCCGCTGCCGCGCGCGCCGAAGCCGAACGCCGCGCGGCCGCGCAGCGCGAACAACGCGGCGATGCGCCTGCGGGCAAATCGACGCCCGCCCGTCCCCCGGTGGCCACGGCGCCGCCGCTCAGGGTGGGCGGGCTGGGCTGGCCGGTGTCGGGCAACCTGCTGGCCCGGTTCGGTGGCCGCATGCCCGATGGCCGCGCCAGTTCCGGCGTGTTGATCGGCGCGCCGCTGGGCAGCACGGTGTCCGCGGTGGCCGATGGCAGCGTGGTGTTTTCCGAATGGATGACCGGCTACGGCCTGATCCTGATCATCGACCACGGCAATGGCTACATGAGCCTGTACGCGCACAACGATGCATTGCTGCGCGACACCGGCGACACCGTGAAGCGCGGCGATGCCATCGCCAAGGTGGGTGGTTCCGGTGGACAGGGCACCCCGGCGCTGTATTTCGAATTGCGGCGCAACGGCCAGCCGGTGGACCCGTCCTCCTGGCTGCAACGCCGCTGATGCGAACGAACACGCTGGCTGATGCGTACGAACACTCTGTAGGAGCGGGCTTGCCCGCGATGGGGCTTTCAAGGTAAAGCCCCATCGCGGGCAAGCCCGCTCCTACGGTGCTTCCGCGTTTGCGCGGTAG
>CAZLSG010000020.1:0-44168 GCA_964562135.1 uncultured Pseudoxanthomonas sp.
CCATCGCGGCCAAGGGCCGCTCCTACAGGAAGAATGCAGCCCCATCGCGGGCAAGCCCGCTCCTACAAGGATGTTGTGGGTCACGGTCGGCAACAGGTACCGCGGCGCGGTATCCTTCGACGTTTCGCCATGCGAGAGGAACGTTCCCGATGCGCATGCTGGCCATCTGTCTTCTGGTGTCGATCGCGATGAATGCAAATGCACAGGAAAATTCCGCCCGGCCGTTCGCGCTGGTGATCCACGGCGGCGCCGGGGTGATCGAGCGCGGCCAGTTGGGCGAAGCCGACGAGCGGGCGATCCGCGCCGACCTGGACAAGGCGCTGGATGCCGGCCATGCGGTGCTGGCCGCCGGCGGCAGCGCGCTGGACGCGGCCGAGGCCGCGGTGGTGGCGCTTGAGGAATCGCCGCGCTTCAACGCCGGCAAGGGCGCGGTGTTCAATGCCGTGGGCCGGCACGAACTGGATGCTTCCATCATGGAAGGGCATACGCGCCGCGCGGGCGCGGTGGCGGGCGTGGAAACCGTGCGCAATCCCGTCCGCCTGGCGCGGGCGGTGATGGAGCAGTCGCCGCACGTCATGCTGATCGGCGCGGGCGCGGAACAATTCGCGGATACGCAGCCGGATATCGAACGGGTGTCCAACGACTGGTTCGGCACGGAAACCCGCCGCCGCCAGCTGGAACAGGCGCAGGCGCGCGAAGCGGCCGAACGCCAGGCCGAGGCCGGCGATGCGCAGGACCTGCGCGGCAAGTATTTCGGCACGGTCGGCGCGGTGGCGCTGGACGTGCACGGGCATATCGCCACCGCCACCTCGACGGGCGGCATGACCAACAAGCGCTACGGCCGGGTCGGCGATTCGCCGATCGTCGGCGCCGGCACCTGGGCCGACGAGCACTGTGGCGTATCGGGCACCGGCTGGGGCGAATACTTCATCCGCAACGCGGTGGCGCACGACATCTGCGCGCGCGTGGCCTATCGCGGCGACACCCTGCAGGCGGCGGCCGACGAGGTGATCATGAAGCGCGTGCCGGAGCTGGGCGGCGATGGCGGCGCCATCGCGCTGGACGCCCGGGGCAACATCGCCATGCCGTTCAACACCTCGGGCATGTACCGCGGCTGGATACGCCCGGACGGCTCGCGCGGCACGGCGATCTTCCGCGACGGCGACTGACCCGGGATTCATCTCCAACCGTGGGGATGACCATTCGCCGCCCCTCCTGTAGGAGCGACGTCAGTCGCGACAGGACAGTCCGATGAGGGGTGGTGTCATCAATCCAACCATGAATATGACGGCTTGCACCGCCCGACATGCCGAGGAGAAGTGAAATGCGCCTGTTCTTTCTGATCCTGGGACTGCTGTGCGCGGATGCGGCGCGGGCTGCCGGTGTTTGGGAATCGCTGCACGGGCGCTGGAGTGGCGGCGGCCAGGTCAGCGGCATGGCGGCCAGCGTCGAGCTCGAATTCCGGCCGGCATTGGAAGGCCGCGCGCATCACCTGGCTTTCCACAACCGCATGCGGATGCCGGACGCCAGTGTGTGGCCGTTCCGCGCGGAGGCTTTCTACCTGTGCGATGCCGAAGGGATTTGCAGGGGGCACTGGTACGATTCGCGTGGGACGATCCTGCCCGTGGTAGCGACTTCGGCGGATGACCGCCTTGTGGTGGAGTGGGGCGGCGAGGGCACGGAACGGGGCCGCACCACCTACCGCTTGACGGAAGACGGTCTGGAAATCGTCGATGAAGTGCAGGGTCCGGACGGGAGCATGCGGCCGTTCGGCCGTACCGAACTGGCACGCGACCCGGACTGATGGGGGTGAGGCGGTCTGCCTGGAAGCAGGCTTGCCGCCGCGTTTTCACGCAGATGCGGCGCCACGATCCTGCGTCACAGCTCGCAGCTGGCGCGGTTGAGGCGCAGCCGGTCGGCAACGAACAACTCCGGGCCGGGAACCGGCGCCATCGTCGTGTCGGGACCTGCGGTGGGGAAGCGGCCGCCGGGTTGTGGCAAAATTGGCGCCACTCCCGCGTCCGGATCCGCCCGACCATGCCTGCCTCCGCAGTGCCCATGCCCGAGCTTCCCTCCATTGTCCCCGCGCTTTCCAGCCCGCTCCACAGGCCTCACGGCCCGGCATCCGGCCGGACGGATGCGCGCAACGGCAGTGGCCGGGAGCCTGGTGGACGGAATCCGGACGGGTACGCGGCCTGACCGCGGGCCTTCGCCATGGCAGACGAAATCGGACACCTCCCGCGCGGTCCCGCACGCATCCTGAAGGCGACGCTGTGGTCGTGGCAGGGGATCTGCGCCGCCTGGCGGCACGAATCCTCGTTCCGGCTGGAGGTCTATCTGCTGGCGGTACTGGCGCCGTTGGCGCTGTGGCTGGGGCAGAGCGGGCTGGAGCGCGCGGTGCTGATCGGCAGCGGCCTGCTGGTGCTGGCGGCGGAATTGCTGAATTCGGCGGTGGAGGCCGTGATCGAACGCTACGGGCCGGAACACCATGAACTGGCCGGACGGGCCAAGGACATGGGTTCGGCCGCGGTGTTCGTGCTGATGGTGAACGTGGTGGTGTGCTGGGGACTGATCCTCGGCCCGAGCCTGTGGCAATGACCCAAGGAACGATTTCCGATGAATCTTGAGTTTCTGGCCGACCCGAATGTCTGGCTGATGATCGTGACCCTGTCCGCACTGGAGATCGTGCTGGGCATCGACAACCTGGTGTTCATCTCCATCGCGGTCAGCAAGCTGCCGCCGGAGCGGCGCCCCTATGCGCGCAAGTTCGGCATCGCGCTGGCCTGCATCAGCCGCATCCTCCTGCTGGTGTCGCTGGCGTTCCTGGCGCATATCGAGAAGGAACTGTTCACGCTGTTCGGCATGGGCATCTCGGTCCGCGACCTGGTGTTGATCCTGGGCGGGTTGTTCCTGCTCTACAAGGGCATCGCCGAGATCAAGGAAATGGTGTCCGGTTCGCACGAGGATACGGATACCGGCAAGACGCCGAAGGTCGCCGCGACCTTCGGCATGGTGATCCTGCAGATCGCGATCATCGACATCGTGTTCTCGCTGGATTCGGTCATCACCGCGGTCGGCATGACCAAGGAGTTCCCGTTCGGCGTCGGCATCATGATCGCGATCATTGCCATCATGTCGGCAGTGGCGGTGATGCTGCTGGCGGCCAATCCGATGGGGCGTTTCGTCGATTCCAACCCCACGGTGAAGATGCTGGCGCTGGCGTTCATCGTGCTGATCGGCGTGGTGCTGGTGCTGGACGGTTTCGACGCGCACGTGCCCAAGCCGTACATCTACTTCGCCATGGGCTTCTCGGTGATGGTGGAGGCGCTCAACCTGCTGATGCGGCGGGCCAACGCCAGGGCGCTCGCGCGTGAAGCCTGACGGCGCGCGTGGAATGGACGGCGGGCCTGCCCTGCCGGGTGAGTGCGCATGATCCATCTCCACCAGATCGACCCGGTCGCCTTTTCGCTGGGTCCGCTGAAGGTCCACTGGTACGGATTGATGTACCTGCTGGCCTTCGTCAGCGCTTGGTGGCTGGGCCAGCGGCGGGTGGCGGCCGGACGTCTGCCGGGCGTGGACGGCAATGCGTTCTCCGACCTGCTGTTCTACGGCATGCTCGGCGTGGTGCTGGGCGGCCGGCTGGGCTACATCCTGTTCTACGATCTGGCCACCTACGTGCAGCATCCGTTGCAGGTGTTCAAGGTCTGGCAGGGCGGGATGAGCTTCCACGGCGGCCTGCTGGGCGTGATGTTCGCCGCCTGGCTGTGGTCGCGGAAACAGAAGCTGCACTACTTCGACACCCTGGATTTCGTCGCCCCGCTGGTGCCGCTGGGCCTGGGCTTCGGCCGCATCGGCAACTACATCGGCGCCGAACTGTGGGGTAAACCGACCGAGGCGGGCTGGGGCGTGGTGTTTCCGACCGATCCCGGGCTGTACGGATGGAGCTTGCAGCAGATCCAGGCGGAGTTCGCCACCGGTGCGCTGGATCACCTTGCGCGCCATCCCTCGCAGTTGTACCAGGCCTTCCTGGAGGGCGTGATGCTGTTCGGCGCGCTGTGGTGGTTCTCGGCCAGGCCGCGTCCGCGCCATGCGGTTTCGGGCCTGTTCGCGCTGCTGTACGGCGCGTTCCGTTTCGTGGTGGAGTTCGTGCGTGTGCCGGATGCCGACATCGGCTATCTGGCCTTCGGTTGGGTGACGATGGGCCAGGTGCTGAGCCTGCCGCTGATCGGGCTGGGCCTGTTCCTGCTGTGGCTGTCGCACCGTTCGCCCACATTGCAGCCGGTGATTCCCGCACCTGCGCAGGCCGGCAAGGAGCAGAAATGAAGCAGTATCTGGATCTGTTGCGGCATGTGCTGGAGCAGGGCGCGGAAAAGTCCGATCGCACCGGCACCGGCACGCGCAGCGTGTTCGGCTGGCAGATGCGTTTCGACCTGAACGAAGGTTTCCCGCTGGTCACCACCAAGAAACTGCACCTGCGCTCGATCGTCCATGAGCTGCTGTGGTTCCTGAAGGGCGAGACCAACATCGCCTACCTGAAGGACAACAAGGTCAGCATCTGGGACGAGTGGGCCGACGAGAACGGCGAGTTGGGTCCGGTGTACGGCAAGCAATGGCGCAGCTGGCAGGGCGCCGATGGGCAGGCCATCGACCAGATGAAATGGCTGGTGGAGGAGATCCGGCGCAATCCGGATTCGCGCCGGTTGATAGTGAGTGCGTGGAACGTGGCCGACCTGCCGAAGATGGCGCTGATGCCGTGCCACACCTTGTTCCAGTTCTACGTGGCGAACGGCAAGCTCAGTTGCCAGCTCTACCAGCGCAGCGGCGACATTTTCCTGGGCGTGCCGTTCAACATCGCCAGCTATGCGCTGCTGACCCACATGGTGGCGCAGGCCACCGGCCTGGGCCTGGGCGATTTCGTGCATACGCTGGGCGATGCGCACCTGTATTCCAATCATTTCGAACAGGCGCGCGAGCAACTCGCGCGCGAACCGCGCCCCTTGCCCCGCTTGCATCTGAATCCGGAGGTGAAGGACCTGTTCGCCTTCGCCTACGACGACATCGAAATCCACGGCTACGACCCGCTGCCCGCGATCAAGGCGCCGGTGGCGGTGTGAGCGTGCCGCTGGTCCTGCTCGCGGCGCTGGACCGTCATCGCGCCATCGGCAGGGGCAATGCCCTGCCATGGCATCTGCCCGACGATCTCAAGCGGTTCAAGGCGCTGACCCTGGGCAAGCCGGTGCTGATGGGGCGCAGGACCGCCGAGTCGCTGGGCCGCGCATTGCCGGGGCGTCCCAACCTGGTGCTGACCCGCTCCGGACGCGTGCCGTTCGACGGCATGCGCGCCGTGTCGTCCATCGACGAAGCGCAACGGGCCGCGCGCGATGCCGGTGCCGACGAGTTGTGCGTGATCGGCGGCGCGGAAGTCTACGCGCTGGTCCTGCCGCTGGCCTCGGCGATGCACCTGACCCATGTGGATACGGAGGTCGAAGGCGCGGATGCGTTCTTTCCGCGCTTCGATGCGGGTGAATGGGAAGTGGCCGGCCGGGCGGCGCATCCGGCCGACGCGCGGCATGCCTTCGCCTTCGAATTCGCGGACTATCTGCGCAAACGGCCGTCTTAGCCGCTGCCGTATACTCGGTCCATGATCGATCTGCACTGCCACCTGCTGCCCGGGATCGACGATGGTCCCGCCGACAAGGCACTGGCGCTGGCGATGGCGGAGATCGCCTTTGCCGACGGCATCCGCACCATCGCCTGCACGCCGCACATCTATCCGGGCATGTACGACAACGATGCCGCCGGCATCCAGGCGGCCTGCGCGGCGTTCCAGGCCGAACTGGACGAACGCGGCATCGCGTTGCGGCTGACCACCGGCGCCGACGTCCATCTGGACGAGGATCTGCTGGGCGGCATCCGCGCCGGCCGGATCCCGACCCTGGCCGGTTCGCGCTACCTGCTGCTGGAGCCGCCGCATCACGTCGCGCCGCCGCGCTTCGACCAGTCGGTTTTCCAGTTGCTGGTGGCCGGCATCGTCCCGGTGATCACGCATCCGGAGCGCCTGACCTGGATCGAGGACCATTACGAGATTTTCGTCCAGCTGGTGAAGGAGGGTGCCTGGATGCAACTGACCGCCGGCAGCGTCACCGGGCGGTTCGGGCGCCGTCCGCGCTACTGGGCGGAGCGGATGCTCGATGAAGGCCTGGTGCACCTGCTGGCCACTGACGCGCATCATCCGCAGCGGCGTCCGCCGCTGCTGGCCGAAGCGCGCGATGCGGCCGCCGGGCGCCTGGGCGACGCCGAGGCCGGCCATCTGGTGCTGACCCGTCCGCAGGGCATTCTGGACGATCGCGCGCCCGCTTCGCTTCCACCGTTGCCTGAACGGCGGGCGTCGGGTACCCAACGGCCCGGGTTCTGGCGTAGGCTTGTCGGCCACGATGCCGGGCGCATTTCCGGCTAGCCGACCTCGAGCAAGCATGATCCGTTTTCTTTTTGCGACCTTCCTGGCCCTGCTGTTGACCGCCTGCGCGAGCAGCCACGTGCAAAGGGGCCCCGGCGTGAGCGGGGCCACGCTGCCGCCGCCGGACACCACCAACGCATCGGGCGCGTACGAAGGCGAATCGGATTACCGCATCGGCGCTCAGGATCTGCTGGAGGTCAACGTATTCGGTGTCGAGGACCTCAGCCGCACGGTGCGGGTGAACTCCAACGGGCAAGTGTCGCTGCCGCTGGTGGGAGGGCTGTCCGCGGGCGGCCTGACCATCCCGGAACTGGAGGCCGGGATCGCCGAAGCCTATCGCAACGGCTATCTTCAGGATCCGCAGGTCACGGTGTTCGTCAAGGAATACGCCAGCCAGCGGATCACGGTGGAAGGCGCAGTCAAGAATCCGGGCATCTATCCGCTCACCGGCAAGACCACGCTGCTGCAGGCGGTCGCGATGGCGCAGGGGCTGGACCCGCTGGCCAACCTGGCCGGCGTGGTGCTGTTCCGGCAGGTCGACGGCCAGCGGATGGGCGCCGTCTACGACATCCGCGACCTCAGGGCCGGGCGCATCGCCGATCCGCAGATATTCGGCGACGACCTCATCGTGGTCGACCAGTCGGACAGCAAGACCGCGCTGCGCCGCTTCATCGAGTCGGTTCCGGTGTTCGGCATGTTCATGTGGTTCTGATCCGCCCGTCGCACGACTCTTCAACATCACGGAAGCACGACATAAATGCATGACGAACGATTGCCCGCCGACCCGTCCGGGGAGGGCAGACAACTGCAGGCGGATACGCGCGCGCTGGTCGAGCGTGCGCCGCAGCGGGGCGTCCTGGGCGATGTGCGGGAAGAAGACGGCAGGAGCGCCGACGAGATAGACCTGCTCGCGTACTGGCGGATGCTGGTCAAGCGGCGCTGGCTGATCCTGTCCGTCGTCGCCGGCGCGCTGGCCGTGAGCCTGCTGGCGACGCTGATGACCACGCCGATGTACCGCGCCACGGCGGTGTTGCAGATCGACCGTCAGATCGAACAGCCGATCGCCGACGAAGGCTTCCAGCTGCTGGCCGGCGCCTGGGGCTGGGACTTCTACCAGACGCAGTACGAGCTCCTGAAGAGCCGCGCACTGGCCGAACGGGTGGCCGACGAACTGAACCTGGCCGATCCGGCCGCGCGCCCGCGCGCGCCGCAGTCCTGGCTCGGACGGCTCAAGGGCCTGGTCCGGCCGGGCAAGAGCGTGGAGGACGCGAACGCGTCGGAAACCGCTGCGCCCGCGCGCGATCCGGACGCCGAACGCCGCCATGGCGCGGCGATCATCCAGGGCGGCACGACCATCGAACCGGTCATGGATTCGGCGCTGGTGAAGATCCATTTCGTCAGCGCGGTGCCGGGTTTCGCGGCGCAGGCGGCCAATGCGCTGGCCGACGGCTTCATCGCCTCGGGCATAGAGCGCCGTTTCGGCGCATCGTCCTATGCGCAGAAATACCTGCAGGAGCAGCTGGCGCTGGGCAAGTCCAGGCTGGAGGACTCCGAGCGGCAACTGGTCGATTTCGCCCAGAAGGAAGGCCTGATCCTGGGTGCGGGCGGCGAATCCCTGGTCAACCAGAATCTGACCAGCCTCAACACCGCGCTGGCCGCGGCGCAGGAACAGCGGATCCGCACGCAGGCGCGCTGGGACCAGGCCCGGCAGGCCAGTGGCGCCGCCCTGCCGGCTGACATGCTGGGCAATTCCATCCTGCGCACCCTGCAACAGCAGCGCGCGCAATTGCAGGGCCAGTATCAGGAGAGGTTGCAGGTCTACAAGCCCGACTATCCGGCGATGCTGCAGCTCAAGGGGCAACTGGACGAGCTGGACCGGCAGATCGCGGACGAACTGGCCGCCATCCGCGCCTCGGTGCAGGCCGAATACAACGCCGCCGTGGCGCAGGAACGGCTGCTGTTGACCCAACTGGGACAGTTGCGCGACCAGTCGCTCGACGTCGACGAGCGCAGCATCCAGTACAACATCCTCAAGCGCGAGGTCGACACCAACCGCCAGCTCTACGACGGGTTGTTGCAGCGGTACAAGCAGGTGCAGGTGGCCGGCAACCTGGGCGCCAACAATATTTCCATCGTGGACCGGGCGCAGGTGCCGGGCGGGCGGTTCAAGCCGAACCTCGGCCTCAACCTGATCGTCGGCCTGTTCGCCGGGCTGATGTTCGGCGTGTTGCTCGCGCTGCTGCTGGAGTTCCTGGACGACACCCTGAAGACCCCGGAGGACATCGAACAGCGCCTCAAGCTGGCGGTGATCGGGGTCATTCCCAGGGTCGGCAAGAAACAAAGCCTGCTCCAGGCCGCGCTGGACCTGCGCTCGGCCTTTTCCGAAGCCTACCGTTC
Source organism: uncultured Pseudoxanthomonas sp. (assembly GCA_964562135.1). Lineage (GTDB taxonomy): Bacteria > Pseudomonadota > Gammaproteobacteria > Xanthomonadales > Xanthomonadaceae > Pseudoxanthomonas_A. The sequence goes on from CAZLSG010000020.1 coordinate 8,855, forward strand.
GGCGCGCACCGCGCTGCAGTTCTCGACCGACCACGGCGCCCCGCGCATCCTGCTCGTCACCAGTGCGTCGCCGGGGGAAGGCAAATCGACTTCGGCGCTGGCGCTGGCGCGCAACTTCGCGCAGATGGGCAGGCGGGTGCTGCTGGTCGAAGGCGACCTGCGCAATCCCTCGCTGGCCAGGACGCTGGGATTGCCGCCGGAATCCGGACTGAGCAACGTGCTGACCGGAGCCTGCGGATTGTCCGATGCCGCGCAGGACTCCGGTGTCGAGGGCATGCAGGTGGTCTTCGCCGGCCCCTTGCCGCCGAATCCGGCCGAACTGCTCATGGGCGCGGGAATGGTCTCGCTGCTCGCCGCCGCGCTGGAACGTTACGACCAGATCATCATCGATGGCCCGCCGGTGATCGGCCTGGCCGACGCGCCCGTGCTGGCCAGCGTGTCCGATGGCGTGCTGCTGGTCGTGAGCGCGGGATCCACCCGCATCGCCACCGCGCAAACGGCGGTCAAGCGCCTGCTCGCCGCGCGCGGCAGGCTGATCGGCGCCCTGTTGGCCAGGCACGACTCCAAGGCCTCCGGCTATGGTTACGGCTACGAGGGCTATTACGGTTACGGCACGGCTCCCAGACTGGGCAAATGACCGAATCGGGCGCGGCCGCTACCCTGCAGTTGGCGCTGGCGCTATGGTCCATGCCGTCGCAGCGCATCCTGCTGCGGCGCTGGCCGTTGCCCGACGATACGCTGCTGCTGGCCAGGATTGCGGCCGGGTCCGCCGAAGCGCTGGAACTGGCGCAGCGGTTGACGGACGAGGAACCCGAACGCTTGCTCGGCGCAGCGCGCTTCTATCTCCGGGAAGTGATGTTTTTCGAGGAAGCGGATGCCTATCGCGTGCTGGGCCTGAATCCGGGCGCGGACACGGCGCTGGTCAAGCAGCATTACCGGCAGTTGCAACGCTGGCTGCACCCGGACCGGGCGAGGCAGGATGTGGCGCCGGGTTCGGCCGCCAGGGTCAACTGGGCATGGGACCAACTGCGGACGACCGAGCGCCGCCGCGCCTACGATGCATTGTTGGCGCAGCCGTCTGCCGGCGAGGAGCATGTTTCCGGCTTCGCGGGCGCTGCCGCGAATGCGCCGGCGCACCGGGCCCGGCCAAGCGAAGAGGTGTCGCAGGAAGCCGCCGAGGCGCGGCTCAAGGCCTGGTGGCTTGGCGCGCTGGGCGCGGGTTGCCTGGTCCTGTTCGGCTTCGCCCTGTGGCAGTCGCGCATGGCGCCGCCGGAATGGGAGCCGGGCCGGCGGCATGCCGCGGTCGATGCCGGCGCTGGCGTGGGGGAGGCGGCCGGCATGCGCAGTGTTGATGATGCTGGTCCGGAAGGAGACGGGTCCGGGCTCACCGATGAAGCGCGGGGTGCGCCCATGCCGTTGCCCGTGGCGCCCGATGATCCGGCCGTGTTGCCGTCTGTCGCCACGGCCACGGTGGACGACATCCGCCCGGTTTCGCTCGATCCGGCCATCCGGGCCGCGGAAGCGACAGGGGTGCAAGCGGAAACTGCAGTGGCGGCGGCGTCCGACGACGCGATGCCTTCCACATCCACGGAAAGTCGACGACAGGAACCGGCCCCGCCATCGGCCGGGCAGATCGGGTCCGCGCACGAACGCCTGCGGCAAATGGCCGGATTCCTCGCTTCGCCCGCGGCGGTGCCGCCTCCGTTGTGGAACGATGTCGCCACACTCGACAGCGCCGCCGAGCAGCGCGTGTCGCTGCATGCCGCCCGCGTGCCGCCGGCGGCGGGACTCGATGTGCGGCATCCGCAATGGCGGATGAGCGCCGAACGGGCCGAGGTCGACGCGGACTACCGGCTGGAAGGCGGCGATGGAACGTTGGCGGAAGGACGCCTGCACATGACCCTGGTGTGGCGCGAAGACCGCTGGATGGTTTCCGGGCTGCGCCTGGAGCCGTCGCGGTGACGCGGCTCGTGCGTACCGCCGTGGCGGGATTGCTGGTGTTGGCCGCGTTGTTCGCGGGATGGCGCATCGTGGATGTGGCCATCACCGGGGGGCCGGCTGGATCGGCGCCGCAACGGTTCATCTGGCAGTTCGGTCCGGAACCGGCCGGAGCCGACCGCGAAGTCGCGCGGGAGAAGGCGCTGGACGTGCTGTCAGCCGAGCCGTTGCGTGGCGACGCCTTCGCAGCGCTGGCCCGAGTGGCGGCGGAAAGTGGCGATCCCGACCTGCTGTCCATCCAGCAGCGCGCGGTGCGCCGCGCGCCCAGGGACCCGCATTCGCGTGCCTGGCTGATCGATCATCATCTGGCGGCAGGCGAGTTTCCGCAGGCGCTGGAGCACGTGGACGTGTGGTTGGGACTGACGCCCAACTATGGCCAGCGGCTGTTCCCGGTGCTGGCGGAGTTGACCGCGGCTCCAGCGTTCGCCGATGCGCTGGCGGCGCACCTGCGGCAAAGGCCCGGATGGCGCGGTGGCTTCATGAATGTCTTGCGCCGTCATCCCGACCCGGCGCCGATGGACCGCGTCCATGCTCCGCTGCACCGGCACGGCGAACTGGATGGCGATGAATTCCAGTGGTGGCTCGAACGGATGATGCGCGACGGCCGCTGGAACGAGGCCTACGCGCGCTGGGCCGGCACGCTGGAGCCGCAGCGGAGTTTGCCGGCGGTCCACAACGGAAGTTTCGACACCGCCCCGGGCGGACGGGGCTTCGACTGGCGCACGGCCCGGGTGCCCGGCGTTGCACTGGATTTCGTGCGCGGGCCGCACGGCGACGGCCTCGTGGCGCACGCCCGCTTCTTCGGCCGGGCCGTGCCGCACTTGGGGCTGGAGCAGCCCTTGCTGCTCGCTCCGGGACGCTATGCCTTGTCGGCGAGGATGCAGGCGCGGGCGCTCAGGAGCGGCCGGGGCCTGGAGTGGGTCGTCGTCTGTGCTGGCCAGTCGCGGCCGCTTGCCACGTTGCCCTTGCCCACGGGGACATCCGATTGGCGCACGGACGAGGTGGAGTTCGAGGTTCCCGCCGAGCGTTGCCCCGGGCAATGGCTGCGCGTGCGCAATCCCGCGCCGCCGGGAAGCGCGCAATTGCTGTCGGGCGAAGTGTGGCTGGACGATATCGCGATCCGGGAAGTGCGGGGAAATGCGGTTCCCGGCGGCACGGTCGCGCCCTGATCGCGGCATGCGCTTGCCAGTGCGCGGGGCGGCGGGTATTCTCGGAACGCAGTAACTACATGTCGGGCCGTCCCGACCCAGGGGGATACAGATGAGCTTGAAGCAGCATGCATCGATGATCGCGACCGCTCTGGCGGTTGCCCTGTCGGGAGCGGCATTCGCGCAGGAGCAGCAGCCCGTCGCCATCCTGAAGGTGGACAGCGGGGCCGTCATGGTCAGCGAAGGCGCCGAATTCGTCGCCGGCGCCACCGGCACGCCGCTGCTGCAGGGCCAGCGCCTGATGGTGACCGAGGACGCCGTGGCCCAGGCCGTCTATGCCGAGGATTGCGTGGTCGAATACCGCGTGCCGGGCGTTTATGTGATCGAGCCGGAATGCGAGAAGGTCGCGGCCGTTCCGCCGCCGTCTTCCGGCAATGGCGCGGTGATTGCCGGCGTGGTCGGTGGCGTCGCAGTGGTGGCCGCCCTTGCCGGTGGTGGTGGCAGCGACAGTCCGCCGCCCCCGCCGCCTCCACCCCCGCCGCCGACCAGTCCCTGACCCGAGGCGTGGTGCATCGGCATCGGGTCGTCGGCGGATCAAGCCCGTCCCGCATGGCCGTATCGTTTCGTGATGCCGCGCCGAGCCGCGGTTTTTCGCCGGCCATTGCTTTCGCATTGAAGCCGTGAGCGGCGCTTCCGGCTTTCCGGCACATCGTGCGTCCCGCCCATGGGCCGGCCTTGCCGTGGCCGCGCTGGTGGCATTCGCGTTCTTTGCCGGCGGATATTCGCAGGAGCGCAGTTGGCTGGACGTGGCGGCGCAACTGCTGGCCTTGCCCGTGCTGGCGTGGGCGTTGTTCCAGTGGTTCGGTGCGCCGCGTTCCGGGCTGGGTACGGCGGCGGTCGCCGTTGCCATCGCGATCTTCCTGGTGCCGGCGCTGCAACTCCTGCCGCTGCCCGATGCGCTGTGGTCGCTGTCCGCCAGCCGCCGGGCGCTGGCGCTGGATCTCGGCCAGGCAGGGGTCGCCGACCTGCCGCATGCGTGGACCCTGTCGCCGGCGGCCACCGAACTGTCGCTGTGGTCGATGCTGCCCGCGCTGGCGGCCTTCATGGGCGCGTTGGCGCTGCCGCCCGCCATGCATCGCCGGCTGCTCTGGCTGGCGCTGGCGCTGGTGCTGTCCAGCGTGGTGCTGGCTGTAGTGCAACTGGGCCTGCCACGGGACAGCTTCCTGAACCCGTATCCGGTGCGGGCGCCCTCGTTCAATGGCGTATTCGCCAACCCCAACCACCAGGCGACGGCATTGGCGGCGGGTCTGGCGGTGTGCGTGGCCTTGCTGCTCGAACGTCCGTCCTGGCAACGCGCGCGCGTCACCCAGGTGCTGCTGGCGGGAGCGGGGCTGGTGATGCTGGCGGCGTTGCCGCTGACCGGATCGCGCGGGGGATGGCTGGTGGCGATGGCGGGCGTGGCGCTGGCGGTGGTGTTGATGCGGCCGTGGACGCGCAGCCGCCGCCCCCGACTGTGGCGGGTGCTGTTGCCGGCCACCGTGATGCTGGCCGTGGCCGGAGCATGGATCGCGCTGGGCTGGATGCGCGTGGACATCGCCGAGGAGCGGCGCTGGCTGGCGGCCATGGCCACGTTCGCGATGGGGGCCGAACATTTCCCGTTGGGCATCGGGATGGGCGGATTCGTCGGATGGTTCGATGCCAACATGCCGGCCGCCCTGCAAGGCAACGAATTCTTCAACCACGCCCACAACGAATACGCCCAGTGGTGGCTGGAGGCCGGGATACTGGCCCCGGTGCTGCTGATTGCGGTGGGCGTGGTGCTGGCGCTTGTTCTCCGCCGCCTGTTGCGGCAGCAGGCGGGGGGCCTGCCTTCCGGACCGTCCATTGGCGCATGGTGCGGGGTCGCCGTGGCATTGATGCATTCGGTGGTCGACTATCCGTTGCGCACACCGTCGCTGATGACGCTGACCGCGTTGCTGGCCGGCATCGCCGTCGCCTGGGCGTGCGCGCCTGCCATGCAGCCGGTTGCGCAATCCGAGCCGTAACCGGCGCAGGCAGGCGCTGTCGCTATAATCGGGACAATGCAGGGCGACCCCGCAGCAGGGTTTCTGCCATCCATCAGTCGGACAATCCAAGGGGCCGTGGAATGAGTGTTCTGGACGCGCCGGAATCGGCGCGCATCGCGATCATCGGGCTGGGTTACGTGGGCCTGCCGCTGGCGGTGGAATTCGGCAAGCGGCATCCTGCGGTCGGTTTCGACATCGATCCGTCGCGCATCGACGAGTTGCGCCGCGGCCACGACGGCACGCGCGAGGTCGGGCCTGAGGAACTGGCCACCAGCACGCACCTGAGTTTCACCGTCGACGCGGACGACATCGCGGACTGCAACGTCTACATCGTCACCGTGCCGACGCCCATCGACAGCGCCCGGCGTCCGGACCTGGCGCCGCTGATCGCGGCCAGCCGGACCGTGGGCAAGGCGCTGCGACGCGGCGACGTGGTGGTGTACGAATCCACCGTCTACCCGGGTTGCACGGAGGAAGTCTGCGTGCCGGTCCTGGAGCGGATATCCGGGCTGGCGTTCAACCGGGATTTCACCGTCGGCTACAGCCCCGAGCGCATCAATCCCGGCGACCGGCAGCACCGCGTCGCCGACATTCTCAAGGTGACCTCCGGCTCCACCCCGGAAGCGGCCGACTTCATCGACCGTCTGTACGCCGGCATCATTAACGCGGGCACGCATAAGGCCGGCAGCATCAAGGTGGCGGAGGCCGCCAAGGTCATCGAGAACACCCAGCGCGATCTCAACATCGCGCTGGTCAACGATCTGGCCATCCTGTTCAACAAGCTGGGTATCGATACGCTGGAGGTGCTGGAGGCGGCCGGCACCAAGTGGAACTTCCTGCCGTTCCGCCCGGGTCTGGTGGGCGGTCACTGCATCGGCGTGGATCCGTATTACCTGACGCACAAGGCGCAGCAGGTGGGGCATCACCCGGACGTGATCCTGGCCGGCCGCCGCACCAACGACGGCATGGGCGCCTACGTGGCCGACCAGGTGGTCAAGCTGATGGTCCGCAAGGGCATCAACCCGGTGCAGGCGCGCGTGCTGGTGCTGGGCCTGGCGTTCAAGGAGAACTGCCCGGACCTGCGCAACACGCGGGTGGTGGATATCGTCCGCGAACTGCAGGGGTATAGCGCAACGGTGGATGTGCACGATCCGTGGGTGAAGGCCGGGGACGCGCATGACGAGTACGGCCTGAGTCTGGTCGCGGCACCGGAGGCGGGCGCTTACGATGCGGTGATCCTGGCCGTGGGCCACGATCAGTTCCGCGCGCTGGGCGGCGAGGGCGTGCGCGCCTTCGGCAAGCCGTTCAGCGTGGTCTATGACGTGAAATATGTCCTGCCACGTGAAGCGGTGGACGGACGGCTGTAACGGTTGTTGTTCATGATGCGGTCCCGTCCTTCTGTCTGTCTGTTCACCAGGAGGGGCTGGGGACATGAAGCTTCATTGACCGGTCATCTGAGTGTGTATAAAATATAGCTATCCATAATTTTATAGGTCTAGATATGCGCAAGGTATCTGTTGCCGAAGCCAAGAACCGCCTCTCCGAGCTGATCGTTCAGGTGGAAGCTGGGGAGGAAATCTCCGTGACCCGGCATGGCAAGCCCGTTGCCCGGCTGGTGGCTGCCGGACAGCCCGAAGGGGACGCCGGGCGGCGCATGCAGGTGGCCGAGGCCTTCCGACGCCTCTCCATCCTCCGTGCTGGCGTGCGACTGGAAGGCGACCTCAAGGCCATGGCCCGCGAAGGCCTGGATTGATGCCGTTCGTCCTGGACAACTCCGTTGTATGCGGCTGGTTGCTGGACAGCCAGGCCAGCGCCTACGCCGATGCCGTTGCCGAGCGGTTGCTGGAAGACCGTGCCATCGCGCCGGCATTGTTGCGGCTGGAATACACCAATGTGCTGCGCACGGCCTGCAAGCGGGGGCAGTTGATTGCCCGGCAGGCGCAGGAGGCTATCGAAGAACTGTCCCGGTTGCCGTTGGACATCGACCGCGAGCCCCCCGATCCCGCACTACTGCTGTCGCTGGCACTGCGCCACGACCTGAGCAGCTACGATGCGGCCTATCTGGAACTGGCCCTGCGCCGCCAGTTGCCCATTGCCACCCGTGACGTCGCATTGATGGATGCCGCCCGGACGGCGGGTGTCGGAGTACTGGATCCATGAGTGCCTGCATCTGCCGCATGTTCGTGAACGGAATTCCTGGGTCATGAAAGTCACGATCTTCGGCACCGGCTATGTGGGACTGGTCACCGGCGCTTGCCTGGCGGAAGTGGGCCACGACGTGATCTGCGTGGATATCGATGCAGCCAAGATCGAAGGCCTGAACGACGGCATCGTACCGATCTACGAGCCGGGCCTGGAGCCGATGGTGAAGGCCAATCATGCGGCCGGTCGCCTGCGCTTCACCATCGATGCGGCGGACGTGCTCGATCACGACGGTGTGGCCGTCATCGCCGTGGGCACGCCGCCCGACGAGGACGGCAGCGCGGATCTGCAGTATGTGCTGGCGGTGGCACGGACCATCGGACGGCACATGCGCAAGCCGCTGGTGGTGGTGGACAAGTCCACCGTGCCGGTGGGCACCGCCGACCAGGTACGCGCCGCCATCGCGGCGGAACTGGCGGCGCGCGGCGCGGAGATCGGTTTCCATGTGGTTTCCAATCCGGAATTCCTGAAGGAGGGCGATGCGGTCAACGACTGCATGCGCCCGGACCGCATCGTGATCGGCGCCGACGATGCCGGCGCGGTGGAAACGCTGAAGCGCCTGTATGCGCCGTTCAACCGCAACCACGAGCGGTTCGTGGTGATGGACGTGCGTTCGGCGGAACTGACCAAGTACGCCGCCAACGCCATGCTGGCCACTCGCATCAGTTTCATGAACGAGATCGCCAACATCGCCGAGCGGGTGGGCGCGGACGTGGAAATGGTGCGCAAGGGCATCGGTTCGGATCCGCGCATCGGCTGGCACTTCATCTATCCGGGCGCCGGCTATGGCGGCTCGTGCTTTCCCAAGGACGTGCAGGCGCTGGCCAGGACCGCGCAGCAGCAGGGTTACCAGGCCGAGTTGCTGGATTCGGTGGAGGCGGTGAACGAACGGCAGAAGGGCCACCTGTTCGAGTTGATGGCGCGTCACTACGGCGGCGCACAAGCGTTGGCCGGCAAGACCGTGGCCGTGTGGGGGCTGGCGTTCAAGCCCAATACCGACGACATGCGCGCTGCGTCGAGCCGCACGCTGCTGGCGCAGTTGTGGGCGGCGGGGGCCACGGTGCGGGCCTATGATCCGGAAGCCGGGCACGAGGCGCGGCGCATCTTCGGCGAGCGCGACGATCTGCTGTTGTGCGATTCGGCGCAGCAGGCGCTGGCGGATGCCGATGCGTTGGCGGTGGTGACGGAGTGGAAGCAGTTCCGCAGCCCGGACTTCGATCGGCTGCGGGATGCGTTGGGCGACAGGGTCGTCTTCGACGGGCGCAATCTTTACGATCCGGCCGTGGTGGAAGCCGCGGGGCTGGCATATTACGGCATTGGTCGCGGGCGTTCGGCTTTGCCGGCGGCCGGATCTGCGGGGTCTCGCGGATGAAGGTTCTGGTCACCGGGACGGCGGGTTTCATCGGTTCGCATGTGGCGATGCGGCTGCTGGAGCGGGGCGATGAGGTGGTCGGTTTCGACAATCTCAGCGACTACTACGATGTGAATCTGAAGAAGGCGCGGCTGGCGCGTTTCCAGGAACATCCCGGCTACACGCACATCACCGCCGACCTGGCGGACCGAGAGGCGGTGGAGGCGGCTTTCGTTGCGCACAGGCCGCAGCGGGTCGTCCATCTGGCGGCGCAGGCGGGGGTGCGTTATGCGGCGGAGAACCCGCACGTCTATGTGAGCAGCAACGTCACCGGTTTCCTGCATGTGCTGGAGGGTTGTCGGCATCATGGGGTGGAGCATCTGGTGTTCGCGTCCACCAGTTCGGTGTACGGGGCCAATACGCGGATGCCGTTTTCGGAACACCAGAGCACGGAGCATCCGTTGACGCTGTACGCGGCCACCAAGAAGGCCAACGAGGTGATGGCGCACAGCTATGCGCATCTTTATGGCATTCCGAGCACCGGCCTGCGTTTCTTCACCGTGTACGGTCCGTGGGGGCGGCCGGACATGGCGTTGTTCCTGTTCACCAAGGCCATCCTGGCCGGTGAGCCGATCAAGGTGTTCAACCATGGCCGGCACAAGCGCAGCTTCACCTACGTGGATGACATCGTTGAAGGGGTGATCCGGACGCTGGACAAGGTGCCGGGCAGGGATGCGGGCTGGAGCGGCGATGCGCCCGATCCGGCCAGTAGCGGTGTGGCGCCGTATCGGATCTACAACATCGGCAACGAACGGCCGGTGGAACTGCTGCGCTACATCGAGGTGCTGGAGCGGTGCCTAGGCAGGAAGGCGAAGATGGAGTTGCTGCCGCTGCAGGCCGGCGATGTGCCGGATACCGAGGCCGACATGTCCGAGTTGATCGCCGACACGGGGTATCGGCCGGTGGTGGACATAGAGGAAGGCGTAGGGAACTTTGTGCGATGGTATCGGGAATATTACGGAGCGACGGTGTAAACGGCGTATCAGTAAACAGAAAGTCGAGAATCGAGGGTCCGAACGGACAACTGCCACCGCATGAAACACTCCAATGGTTAAGTCCGGACATCTGATCCCCACATTGATCCTCAACGACACACGAGTGGACCACCACCACGGTTGCACACGAGTGATGGAGGCAGTCGAATCGCTTCTGGTGGCAAATGGGTGTCATGTCGTGGGCCGCGTCCCGGCACACGTGGACTGGCAGTCACATCCGCAATTTCTGGCCATCCAAAACGACGTCAGGCTCGTTGTCGTGAATGGTGAGGGCACCCTGCATCACGACAGACCTGCCGGTAGGCGGTTACTTGAGGTTGGTGCATGGGCTAGATCGCAAGGGATTCCTGCAGTACTGGTCAACGCCGGATGGGAGGCGAATGGCGCGGAAATGCTGGCCAAGCTGGAAGATTTCACGCTGGTCGCCGTACGCGACAGTCGAAGCACTAAGCAACTGCATGAGGCAGGGATTCACTGCATCACGGTTCCCGACCTGAGCCTCTATCTGCCGTATCAGTCAAAGGGCGGGTGCCGCAAGGGCATCGGCCTGACAGATAGTGTCGATCGGGGGACCACCCTGCGCCTCGACCTCATCCGCCGTGAAATGCAAGCGCGCTGGGTTCCGATTCACTCACGGCAGGCTGGGATTCGGGAGCGATGGAAGTTCATGCGGGGTGCGATCGCGAGACGCGATATCCATCAACCTGGGATGGCGCTGGCAATGCTCCATGCAAGGTGCTCCATGAGCAGCAGATGGCACAGGACAGTCGATGCGTTCATGGATGATCTGGCCGGACTCGAGCTTCTGGTCAGTGGGCGATTCCATGCTTGCACGTTGGCACTGGTGAGTGGAACACCGTTCGTTGCAACTCCATCCAATACAACAAAAATCGAGGCCATGGTCGAGGACGTGGGCTTGCAGCCTTGGCGAGTGGACGCCAACCTGTCCGCCGGTGACCTTCTGGACACGGTGAGAATGGGTTGGGATCGGCAGGAGCAAGCGAACATCCTGGATTACGTTGATTCAGCTCGGACAGGTGCGGCTGTGTTGTTTCACGAAGTTGGGGCACTTGCCTGATGCATGAAATGCGCGCCATGAATTGCCGATTGGGATGGAAAGTCACCATCCATCAAGCCGGTGATGGCGGTGGTAAACCACTCATCTCGGTGTTTGATGCAGCGCAGCGTGGTCGGTCCCGCGTGCTTGCCTGGCGCCGGGAACTGATCGGGCAAGGCGCGAGTGAAGCCTGGCAAGCCGAACTACCCAAGGCTTGCATCGGTGAAGGCGAGATTGCGATCGGATATGCCGAGGCCATCGCCGAGGCTTGCGCGGCCGGCAATGCCGAAACGGAAAGCCCTGCGGCACAGCGATCATGGCTTTCCCGGCGTAGTCTCAGGTTTGCATTGCATCGCCGACGGCATCCGGTAGCGCTACACCATGTATTCCGCTGGGCCGATGCCACGGCATTGCTTTTTGCTGCCATCACAGCGTGGATTTCGTTGCTGATCGTGTCTGTGCAACATGTGACTTGGGTCAGCCGGCTTCCCACTGGTGGACACTGGTTGATGGCTGTGCATGGCGAATGGAGCAATCGCACACGGCATGTACTTGAACTTCTGAAAGACGGGTCGCCGCCACTCGCCATACTGATCCTTGGGCGCCCACATATCTCACTGGCTTTGCTGCGGGACTTGTGGGCGCATAAGCTGGGTGGCCACACGCTGCCTGAGATGCTTCGGCCTTGGTCGGTATCGACAGTGGTCTCGACATTCTTTCGCTGTGCGCGTACCGCCATTGAGGGCATCCGCCTCACGAAAGATGCCCCCTACTTGCCGGGGTTCCGCGAACAGGTCGCCATGTTCTGGAGAGCGTTTCTCGGAGAAGCCTCTGCCGCATGGTGGCACAAGCAGAAGGTTGATCCCTGCAGGATTGTCTATGGCCACACAGGAAACGCGGACACGACCTTGCTGGAGCTTGCACAGCAAGCAGCGGGACACTCCACCACGCACATCGTGCATGGCATAAGCGCAGGCCTGAACTTTACCGGTCGATCCAGCGTGGCCGTTTTCAGGTGCGGGCACGACACGCACTGGCATTCCAGGCTGGGCGGCTATGGAGATTGCATCTTCGATTCATCCACCTTCAGCGAACGCGCAATTCCGGCGGAAGCTACCGGCCTGCTGCTTTTGACAAGCTTGGCCCATCCCATGTATCCGGGATATCGGGCCTTCGGCCTCGACGAAGAAAAGAGGGCACTTCGCCTGGTTGCACAGGCCGCGAAGGATGTTCCGGACGTTCAGGGGCTAATGTGGAAGCCACATCCCGCAATCGCCTCACTATCGGTAACCGAGCAGCAGGAACTGGCCGAACTTGCCACCTCGCTGGGTTTCCTACGAATTCCTGCCGAATCCGATTGGCGGAGGGCGGCGAGCAGTGCAAGATGGATCGTCACTACCGCCTCCACGGCTGTTGTCGAACTGATCGCTTCCGGCCATCTGCCAACCATGATTGCGTCAGACTGGGTCGACAGCGACAGCGCATTGGCGAGATATCCCTGCACCGCAAGGACGGCCGCAGAACTGGTTGACGACTATCGGCACAAGCAGAACCCTGACAAGCTTATGGAGCTTCGCAGGGTTGCTTGGATGTCCATCCAGCCCGCATCTAATATTTGCATTGAAAATTCCTTGAGAAGGAACTCGTCGGGATGACCCCCTATTCCGTCATCGCCGGCATCTTTGCGTTGGCTGCCGTCCCGCTGCCTGGACAGGGTACGAACATACCTGCAGTAGCGAATGTTTGCGTGATGTCAATCACGCTCTCTGGCCTGATACACCCATTTACAGAGCCACGAGGGTCTATCGCATTCTACGCGATAGCCAGCGGGCAATGACTGGCATGCGCATATTATTCGTTATCAAATCCATGGAAATACAAGGCGGTGGCGCAGAGCGCGTGCTAGCGGATGTGGCCAATGGTCTTGCGTCACGCGGGCATGAAATCACCATCGTGACGTTTGACAGACCAAGGGCACCCTCTTTCTATCCTCTGGACAGCCGCATCTCACTTGCAGGCATGGATATCAGTCCTCCAGGTGTGCCGACGCCCAGATTGCGCCTTCTTGCCGGGTTATGGCGCCTTCGATGCCATATCCGGATGTGTCGGCCCGATCTAGTGGTCGGGTTCATGCATAGTGCTTATGTACCGTTGGCGCTTGCGATGCTGGGGACGGGCACAAGAATGGTGGCAAGTGAGCACGTTGGCATGCCGCATTTTCGCAATCGGTACTGGCAGAAACTGCTTGTCAACATGACAGATCGCCACTTCGTCGCAAAGACTGTCCCTTCCGTGCTGTTGAGGGAAGAGCTTTTGGAGGAGGCAGGGAGATCTGCCCACGTTTTGCCGAATCCCCTTTCGATTACTGCCTTCTCGGACGAAGGCGTGAACCAGGATCAAGAGGCGATACTGCTGTGTGTAGGAAGGTTTAGACAAGAGAAGGGCCATGCCAGTCTGTTGGAAGCCTTTGCGACTGTTGCCGGAGACTTTCCGGAATGGCGGCTACGGCTGGTGGGGGATGGGGAACTGCGACAGCAGATCAAGGCACAAGTACATGAGTTGGGACTAACCAACCGCGTCGAAATGCCTGGCGTTCTTGCCAATGTGGCCGATGAGTACAGGAAATCATCGGTAGTTGTCGTTCCATCGTTCTACGAGTCGTTCGGGCTTGTAGTTATCGAGGCATTGGCATCCGGTCGCCCAGTGCTGGGCTTCAAAGACTGCCTAGGCCCTCTTAATATTGCTGTGGATGGCTTCAACGCGCTTTTGGTCGATGGCAGTAGCAACCGTATGACAAATCTTGCTGATGGGCTGCATAAATTGATGTCAGATAAAGGCTTGCGTCACCGACTTGGGAAAGAGGGGCCGGCATCGGTTAACCGATTCGAGAAGGGGTCCGTCGTCTCCGAATGGGAGCGATTCCTGCAAGGCTGCGTAGTGGCATGAGCGACCTGCGACAATCGACTGATATGCGGGCTGCACCCATTCCAAGCTCCGCCATGGCGCATGGTCTCAGAAGTAAGATTGTCTTTTCGGGTGTGATCAAGGCCCTGCAACTGCTGCTGGGTGTCGGGGCCAGCCTCTTGCTGGCACGCTGGCTGGGAGCCAGTGGTTATGGCGCCTACTCGTTCGCATTTGCACTTGCTTCCTTGCTGGGAGTGCCAGCCATAATGGGCTGGCCCACGTTGTTGACGCGCGAAGTCGCACGCTTTCAAAACGATGGTGAACTCCCGAAGTTGAAAGGAATATTGCGCACATCACCACGTTGGGTTGCCCTTTCCTCGCTAGCGGCAGCACTTGTTTGTCTTGGCGTGGGCTGGGCAATGAGTCAGAGCAATGCCGGGCATGATTTCATCTTGTTCGCCATGGCTAGCGCATTGATCCCGTTGATGGCCTGGGTGGGGCTACGAGCAGCCACCTTGCGTGGACTGGATCGGGTGATTACCGCACAACTCCTGGATGGCATCTTGCGTCCTGGGCTATTCCTCCTCTGCGTGGCAGCGCTGTCGTTTGGAGGATATCTATCCCCGCGCCTTGCGATGGCTGCGCAGGTGCTGGCGGTAGCTATATCACTCGCATACGGCAACATCGTGTTGGTACGCGTGCTGCCTTTGGGGTTGCGGGACACGAGGGCCGATACCAGCCACGCACCACATTGGCTGCGTAGCCTGTGGCCATTGATGTTCATCTCGGCTGTACATGTTCTGGCTTCGCAGGCAAGCCTGTTCGTGCTGGGCATAATGTCCGACACCAGCACGGTAGGCGTTTACAAAGTTGCGGTTATGATTGGAACGCAAGTCGGTTTTGCTACTTTTCTGGTAAATGCCGTATTTGCTCCTACCATTGTGAAGCTTCATCGCACGGGCCGTCATGAAGATCTGCAAAGACTTGTCAATAAGGGGAGACGTTACGTTCTCACCGCCGCCATTCCCATCGCATTTGGGGTCGTTGTATTTGGGAGGCCAATCCTCGATTGGGTACTCGGCCCTGAATATCAGCACGCATATTGGCCGATGGTGGTCGTGGCTGCTGGGCAGTTGGCGGGCGTTTCCGCAGGCCCTGTCGGAATGGCACTGGGCATGACGGGACATGAACGTGGAATTGCGAAGATCCTGGCAACGACAGCAGCCGTCAGCGTGATCTTGACGATCGTGTTGGCAAGCTCTTATGGGGCAACGGGTGCGGCAGTCGCGACTGCCACTGGGTTAGTGTTGTCCAGGATGATGTTGCAGGCGTTCGCCAGAAGAGTGATTCCCGGTAAGAATCAATGAGGTCATGCAGGTTTTCTTATGTTCTCGGTAATAATTCCACTATATAATAAGAAAAATTTTATCGAATCATCGATTGCCTCGGCGCTCACGCAAGATTTCTATGATTATGAAATCATAGTAGTCGATGATGGATCTACCGATGGCAGTGCCGATGTTGTAGCATCTATATCGGATCCCCGTATACGGCTCCTTCATCAGTCAAACCAAGGAGTGGGGCGCGCGCGAAATACCGGCATTGGGGCGAGTGCAAAACCTTGGATAGCTTTCCTCGACGCTGATGATATTTGGGCTCCGAACCATCTAAGTACACTGTCTGCCATCATTACAGCAAAGCCTGAAGCAGGCTTCGTCTCGACGCGGTACACGAGAGACACCGCCAGCAATCACTTTGACTGGGGGGGGGCTCTCAACACTCCCGAAATTAAGATATGCGAAATTGATTACTTTGCATGGGTTATCGATAATCCTTCGTACTTTTCCACAATTTCAATTGCCGTAAGGCGCGATTTGCTTCACGCAGTAGGCGGGTTTGGAGATTTTCAACCTGGCCAAGATGTCGAACTCTGGGTACGGCTGGCATTTGTGACACGAAGTGCAGTTGGCAAGACCACGACCGCAAGGGTGCGTAAGGACGACTTAGGCATTTCCGCTAGAGCAATGCCACAGGTGGCAACTGAGGAACTCAGTAGCAATAACCTGCCGACGCCCGTTCTTAGGCTGTTGGCTAAGCACCTGCACAGTGGGGATGTTATTGCCAACCGCCATAGCGTTGAGCGATTCTTCGATCACAGATTGCTAATTGGGATGCGAGCGGCCCTCCTGGCAGGAGATCGACTGCGAGCATGGAAGCTCTGGCGGCTGATGTGTTCGCCTTTTAGCATTTCACCGCTAGTGAACTTGGCGGGCGTCACGATGCCCCGTGCCCTGATCCAGTCACTAGCCATGCGGCGTAATCGCTAGTGCCATATCCCGAATGACATGATTCGCCGCATCGGAACAGGATCCCCATGCACCTGACGGAGTTGACACGCACATGTGCGGACTGACCGGGTTCCTGCAGTCCCACGCGCTGGATGCGGGAGCGTTAGCGCAGGTGCAGGCCATGGCTGCGCGACTGCACCATCGCGGTCCGGACGATGGCGGTGCCTGGGTGGATGCAGAGACCGGCATCGCCCTGGGCCATCGCCGTCTAGCCATCGTGGATCTGTCGCCTGCGGGTCACCAGCCCATGCATTCGGCCAGTGGCCGCTGGGTGCTGGTCTTCAACGGCGAGATCTACAACCATCTTGGGTTGCGTCGTGAGCTGGAGGCGGCGGGGGCCGCGCCGCCGTGGTGTGGACACTCGGATACCGAGACCCTGCTGGCGGCGATCGAGGCCTGGGGCGTGGACGCCGCGCTCAGGCGCTGTACCGGCATGTTCGCCTTGGCCGCGTGGGATCGCGGCGAACGTGCTCTGTGGCTGGCCCGCGACCGCATCGGCGAGAAGCCGCTGTACTACGGCTGGCAGGGCGACACGTTCCTGTTCGGTTCCGAACTGAAGGTGCTGCGCGCGCATCCGTGCTTCGCGGCGGACGTGGATCGCGGCGCGTTGGCGCTGCTGCTGCGCCACAACTACGTGCCGGGGCCGTATTCCATCTACCGCGGCATTTCCAAACTGCCGCCCGGCACTTGGCTGCGGCTTGCCGCCGACCAGGGCGACGCCTGGCCGGTGCCGTACTGGTCGCTGGCCGAGGTGGCCGAACGCGGCATGGTGCAACCGTTCGCTGGCAGCGAAGTCGAGGCGGTCGATGCCATGGAGCGTTTGCTGGGCGATGCGGTAGCCGGGCAGATGGTGGCCGACGTGTCGCTGGGCGCGCTGCTGTCCGGCGGCATCGACTCCACCCTGGTCACGGCCCTGATGCAGGCCCGCAATACGCGGCCGGTACGCACCTTCACCATCGGCTTTGAGGAAGGCGCCTACGACGAAGCCAGCCATGCACGCGGGGTGGCCGCGTACCTGGGTACCGAGCACACCGAGCTGTGCCTGACCGGTACAGATGCGCTGGCGCTGGTGCCGCGGTTGCCGGCGATGTACGACGAGCCGTTCGCCGATTCCTCGCAGCTGCCGACTCATCTGGTAATGCAACTGGCGCGCCGGCATGTGACCGTGGCTCTGTCCGGCGATGCCGGCGACGAGTTCTTCGGCGGATACAACCGGTACTGCCTAGGACCGCGGCTGTGGCGCAAGGTGGGCTGGATGCCTGCACCGATGCGCAATGCCCTGCTCCGGCTTGCGCCTGCGCTGCCTGATTCGCTCGCGGCCCGGCTTGGCGCGGCACAGGCGCACGACAAGTTGAACAAGCTGGCGCGGGTGTTCGCGGGTCGTTCCATTCACAACATGGATGACCTGTATTGCGGGCTTGTTTCGGAGTGGCCGAATGTAACTGGCGTGGTGATCGGTGCTGAATTGCCTGCCAACTTGCTGGACCAGCGTGAACGTTGGCCGCGCTTGTCCGATCCTGTGGCGCGCATGATGGCGCTGGATGGATTGACCTATCTGCCTGACGACATCCTGGTGAAAGTGGACCGCGCCGCCATGGCGGTGTCGCTGGAAACCCGCGCGCCGTTCCTGGACAAGGACGTGATGGAATTCGCTTGGACCCTGCCCATTCACATGAAGCTGCGCGATGGCCGGGGCAAATGGATCCTGCGCCAACTGCTGGATCGCCATGTGCCGCGTGAACTGATGGAACGGCCCAAGATGGGCTTTGGCATCCCGCTGGATCGATGGCTGCGGGGCCCGTTGCGGGAGTGGGCAGAGACCTTGTTGGATGAATCGCGTCTGCGCCTTGAAGGCTATCTTGATCCGGTGCCGGTACGCGAGGCTTGGCAGCGGCATCTGCGGGGCGACGCAAACCTTGGCTACCGACTGTGGTCGGTGCTGATGTTCCAGGCATGGCTTGAGCAGGCCGAGGGTCGCGCCTGATGCTGGGTTTCTGGTTGATGTTCTTGGTTCCAGTCTGGGCGGTGCTGTCGCCCAAGCGTCTGCCTCCGAATCAAGCCGTGGCGGCGTGGTGGGCCGTGGGTGCCCTGTTCGCGTTGATGATCGGCTTGCGGCATGAAGTGGGTGGTGATTGGGGGAGTTATCTGCTTCATTTCCAGATGGCCGCGAAGATGAGTTTTGCTGAAGCCATTAAACAAGGTGATCCGGGCCACTACGTACTGAACTGGGCGGCAGCGCAATTGGGGGGCAGCGTCTATTGGGTCAATCTGGTGTACGGCATCGTGTTGATGTGGGGCACGGTGGTGTTCTGCCGCAAGCAGCCATGGCCGTGGTTGGCGTTGCTGGTGGCAGTGCCCTACATGCTGATCGTGGTGGGCATGGGTTACAGCCGCCAGGCCGTGGCGCTGGGCTTCGCGATGCTAGCCTTGGTGGCGCTGGGCGAGCACCGCATCCGCGCCTTCGTGGTGTTGATTGCGCTGGGGGCCTTGTTCCACAAGTCGGCGGTATTGCTGTTGCCAATTGCAGCGCTGTCGGCCAGCCGCAACCGTTTCCTGACGGCCGGGCTGGTGGGCGTGACCTTCGTGCTGTTGTTCCAGTTGCTGGTATCCCAGGACGCCGATCATCTGGTGACCCACTACATCGAATACCGCATGCAGTCACAGGGCGCGAAGATCCGCGTGTTGATGAATGCCATCCCGGCGATGCTGATGTTGCTGTACGGCAAACGGCTGGCGCCCGACCCGCAGGAGCGCAAGCTGTGGACCATCATCGCCCTACTGGCGCTGTTGTGCCTGCCGCTGGTGTCGATGTTCTCCACCGCCGTGGACCGGGTGGCCCTTTATCTGATTCCGCTGCAACTGTTCGTCTTCGCCCGCATCCCGCGCCTCGCGGGCGGCAACATCAGGTTCCGTACCTTGCTGGTACTGGGCGTGATCGGCTACTACGCCGCCGTGCTGTTTGTTTGGCTCAACTTCGCCAACCATTCCCAGAACTGGTTGCCGTATCAGTTCAAGCCGTTTGTGTGAGTGAGACAGCATGTTCCCAAGGAATGACAAGTGGAAGGTAGTGCTGTTCGCCAACACCGATTGGTACCTGTACAACTTCCGCCGTTCGCTGGCGCTGGCGTTGCATGAGGCCGGTTTCGAGGTACTGCTGATTTCCCCGCCGGGCGAATACGGCGAGAAATTGCGCGCGCTGGGTTTGCGCTGGCAGCCGCTGCCCATGGACCGGCGCAGCCTGAACCCGTTGCGCGAATTCGCATTGCTCTGGCATCTGCTCCGCCTGTTCCGCCGCGAAAAGCCGGCGCTGGTGCATGGCTTCACCATCAAGTGCGCGGTGTACGGTGCTTTGGCTTCCCGGCTGTCCGGTGTGCCGGCGCGGGTCAGTGCGGTGACCGGATTGGGTTATGTCTTCACCAGCGAAGACGCTAGGGCGCATGCGCTGCGGCTGCCGGTGCGCATGCTGTTGAGGTTCGCGTTGGGTGGTCGCCGCTCGCGGCTGATCCTGCAGAACCCGGACGACGTGGCGATGTTCACGGCGGCAAAACTGGTGGATGCCGGCAATATCCGCCTGATCGCCGGTTCCGGCGTGGATTGCATGCGGTTTGTGCCGGGTGTGCGCGGAGATACCGGTTCCGGGCGCGATGAGGGATGCTTCCGCGTGCTGCTGCCGGCCCGCTTGCTGTGGGACAAGGGCGTGGCGGAGTTTGTCGAAGCCGCACGCCGCCTGCGCGCTGAGGGCCGTGTGATTGAATTCCTGCTGGCCGGCGACCCGGACCCGGGTAATCCGGCCACTGTGCCGGAAAGTGACGTATGTGGCTGGGTAGCCGAGGGCTTGCTACAATGGCTGGGGCATGTGGACGACATGCCGGCGCTGTTCCGTTCGGTGGACGTGGTGGTATTGCCGAGTTACCGCGAGGGCTTGCCCAAGGGCCTGATAGAAGCGGGTGCCTGTGGCCTGCCGTTGGTGACCACGGACGTGCCGGGCTGCCGCGAGGTAGTGCGCGATGGCGTCGATGGCCTGCTCGTGCCTGTCCGTGATGCGGCTGCACTGGCCGAAGCCATCGCCCGGTTGCAGGACGATCCTGCGCTGGCTGTGCGGCTGGGCGATGCCGCCCGCGAGCGCGCATTGGCCGAGTTTGATGAGCGCATTGTCATCGGGCGCACGTTGCAGGTCTATCGGGAGCTGCTGGCCGATGTCGACTGATCCTGCCGACCGCGATACCCGGGCCGCTGCCCCGCTTATGCGGTGGATCGCGGCGGGAATGCTGGTGCTGGGCATCGCCGTGTTGCTGCTGGCGGTGATGCTGCCTTCGTACACCTTGTCCTGGCTGCGTGCCGATTACCGTTGGTTGGGGCGGCCGCTCAACTGGATCGAGGGATTGCCCGTTCCACTGGATACGGTCCACGTGCTGCTGTTCGCATGGGTGACACTGTGCGTGCGTTGGTTGTTCCCGCGCTTGCGCTGGTGGCAGGTGGGGTTGTGGATGCTGGCGCTGGCAGTGGGGACCGAACTGTTGCAGTTCCTGGCGCCGGGGCGGGAGCCGAAGCTTGCCGATATTGTCGATGACCTGGCGGGTGTGGCTCTCGGATTGCTGATGGCGTGGTTGCTGAAAGTGTTCGCTGGCTGGGCGCATCCCACTGTGTCTTCCTCATAAGGCGGAGTCCGTGAAGCGGATAACCGCCAGCCTGTTTTGCAGATTCCTTCCTGCGGAGCCGCAGTGTGGTCATCCGTACTTCTGCGATAGTCGGGACACTTCATCCAGGGCTTGCGACGGAGCTTTATAGCGGTCGGGGAAGTGCGCCAGCAGGGCGTCGGCAATTTCCTGGAGCCGCTTCCCACCGGTCATGGCTTCAAGCACGACCTTGGCCACCTGACCGTCGGTATTCAGCGTTGGCACATAGTCGGCGCCGGCCTTGCGCAGTTCGGCAATCGAAGCAGGCTGTGCCTTGAAAGTGGATTGCTCGAAGCGCGCCCTGACGCTGCCATCGGCGGCCGTGATGCGGGTGTCCCAGCGGTAAACATGAGTGCCCTTGAACAGGCGCACCGACAGGCGCGTGCGCACGCTGTCGCCCGGCACCACATCGACCGGCCGCTCGAACGGAAAGAACGCACGACCGTAAACCAGTTCCGGCAGCGTGGGCGCGTTGGAGTAGCCGAAACCTTCGCCGAGGTCGCCATCGAACCAGACATACAGGCCGTGCATGACCCCACTGCGTTCGATTTCCCATTCAAGCGTGTTGTCGAGATCGGCGGTTTCGGTGGTGGTGTAGTCCACTGCTCCCCAGCATTGCGGGCTGGACAGCAGGTGTTCGGGCTGGGCGGGCTCGGCGCGCGCACGTCCCCACGCATTGACCAGTACGGGGACGGCGGCGGACAGGTCGATGCCGTAGGCATTGCGCTGCCAGGGCGTTTCGATGCGTTGGTACTCGTGCGGCGCATGCGCGGGCACGGCGTGCAGCACGTCGCGCGAGGGCAGCAGACGGCCACCAGGTTTGAGGTGGCGCTTGCGCGCGTCCATCAGCGATTCGATGTTGCCCTTGAAGAACGGCAGGGTGCCGTGCAGGTCGCCGACCACGATGTCCGCCTGCTCCGGCAGGTCCATCTGCGTGGTCAGGCCTTGGAGCCACGTGATGCGCTCGCTGCCGGGGATGTTGCGTGCGCAACGTTTGGCCATTTCCAGCGCGCCTGCGTCGGGTTCCACGGCATACACCCGCGCGGCGCCGAATCGGCAGGCCAAAAACGAGAAGATGCCAGTGCCGGTGCCGATGTCCAGCAGCACGCTGTCGGGCTTGATCGCTTGGCGCAGGGCATCGACGAAGGGGCCGGTGCGGCGCCCATCGTCGATCATGTTGCCGTAGGAACTGACGGAATAGTCGTTGAAGTGTTCGGGGCTGGTCACGACGTCGGGTCCGGTGGTTCCTGGAACGGTGGCAGGGTGGCGATATGATCGAGCAGGGTTCCCAGCAGTGATGCGTGCCGGCTATGGTCGCGCGGGTAGTCGAGCCGGAAACCGGGTATGGCGCGGGCAATGTCACTGCATTGTTGCAGTTGCCGGGCGCTGGCGACACGGTCGGCAAGGTCGAGCCGGAACGAGTGTTTGATCAGGGCCAGGCAGATGGCGGCTGGCGATATCGGCGAAATGCGCACGGATTCATCCGCTTCTGTGGGGTCGCCAAGCAGATAGATGGCATCGATCATGGCCATTTCGTTCGCGCCTTGCATTGCAGGCATCGGAATGCGGCGCTTGTTCGAGTAGCTGGCCACGGGGGCGGTGTCGACCTGGTCGGGAAACACTGCCTCCAGGCTGTCGGCATTCAGGCGCAAGCTGGGGTAGGTAGGGATGGCCCGGAAGCGCCCGTCAGGCGCAGCGACGATCTGCACACAGTCGTCGGACAGTACTTGGTGACCTCGCTGGTGCAGCAGCCCCGCCAGGGTGGATTTGCCCCAGCCGCTGGGGCCGAGGAACAGCACGTGGCGCTGGCCAATACGCACGGTGCTGGCATGAACCAGGGTGCCGCCTAACTGGGCCAGTACGCGCGGCAGGATCTGATCGACCAGCAGATGTTCCAGCGTGGCGGTGTCGAGCGATCTACCTTCCGGCGATATCAGCACTGTGCAAGGTCGCAGTTGAACCAAGAAATCGGCGTAGTCCGGTACCCGTAGCCAGTAGCCGTCGCTTTGCTGGGCCAGAGACAGCAGCACCTCGTCGCCGTCGATCCAGTGGTACAGCCAGATAGCGTCGTCCGGCACGCTGGCGTCGACCCAGTCCAGATCGATCAGGGGGGAGGCGTGTGGTTCAGTAACAAGCGGAAGTGTGGGCAGGATGAAAGGTGCGCGCACGATGAACGTCCCGAAAGCATGGTTCATCGGGGCATCCAGTTTTTAAATCCGTAAGCTAGTCGATTGGGGCCAGCCATTCAGGCATCAACTCCGGCCATGCGCCGGACGGACGCCTTTTGCTCTGAAGCGGGCACAGACTCAGCCCATGCAGGTGTTGCCCGTCATGTTGTTCAGCCAGCATAGGTTAAGTGGGCTTTCCCACTCCATCATGGAGCCCGTTTCGGTCAGGCTGCAGACGTCGCCCAGCACGCTCAGGCGCGGGCTTTCATAAGGAAGCCGCGTGATGGCATGGGAGGTTGAAAGCGCACTGCCCGACGAAGAAGCGACGTCCATGAATCAGGTCCCCCTGGTTATACCGTGATGCAGGTTACATATCCGGCGTGTCGTTTGCAACATGCGGAGCTGTTGCCGTATGGGTGGCGGGCTGGCTCCGATGCCAGCGCAGCAGCGCCGCGGCAATGCCCAGTTTGGCCATACCGACATCCGGACCCGGTTCCTGGCAGGTGGTCGCCACGCACCGCTGGTCCAGCCAGCCGGAGATTGGCGGGGTGTCCAGATCTGGCTGGGTAGGCAGATGGTGGCGCAACTGGGCCATTGTGAAGCGCCAGCCGATGTGACTCTTGTCGCGTCGCCAGGTAACCGCTTCGGGGAGATCTCTGGCCATGGCCTGTCGCAGGACCCACTTATGGTGCCCGTCGCGGGTGCGCAGTGGCAGCGGCATCCAAGCCTGGAACTCGATCAGTTCACGGTCGGCGAAAGGAGGGCGCGGCTCTACCCCGAACAGCGAGGCCACGCGATTGTAGCGTTCCACTGCGCCGCTGATGTATGGCGCGGTCATGCAACTCAACGCCTCGCCTGAGGCGTGCCATTGATGGCTGCCGCCGATGCTGCGGCTGTAGCGGCGGTAGCGAGGCCAGAGCTGTGCACGCTTGGCGAATTCGGCAGAAATGGGGCTGCCCTTCAGCAGTTGCCGGTAGTCGCGCCGGTCTTGCCGCCAGTCGCGCAATGCGTGCACCGGTGCCGGCGCCAAACAGCCTGCCATTACCTTCAAGGCCTGCAACCGGGTGTCGCTGGTGCCGTGCAGGCTGCACTGTGCCAGAGCGGCCTGCCAGGCATCGCGCCAGCGACCGCGCCGGAATAATTGCTGCACATAACGGCCGGTGGTGTAGAGATTGTCCGCAGGCAGGCCGTCCATCAGGCTACAGACACCATTCGCTCCGGCGGCCCGGTAAAGCTCGGCCACCAGGGTCATGGGGCTGTCGAACGGCTCCACGCCGTTGTCCCACCATACGGCACCGGGTGCGCGCGTGCGCTTGAACTCCGGCAGGTCGATGAGGGTGGGCGTACAGCGCACACGTTCGATCATGGCGCGGATATGGCGGGTTTCGGAACATGCCGGGTCGGCGGAGTTGATGGCCGAGAACACGGGGAAGGGCGCTTGCCCGCTGGCCGCACAGGCGGCGCCGGCCAGGGCCACGACCGAGGACGAGTCGAGGCCGCCGCTGAGCATGGAGCCGACCGGGCGGTGGCTGCGCAGGCGCAGGTGTACGGCCCGGTCCAGGCGTTCGCGCTGGGCTTCGATCCATCCGGCTTCGGTGTTGGGCAGACCCGGTGGCCGGTTTTCACCGACAGGTCGCCAGTAGCGCTGTTGCGTGAGTCGACCGTCGCACAGGCGCATCCAGTGCGCGGGTGGGAGGCGCTGCACGGCGGTATAGAAGGTGCAGGTCTGATCGATACCCTCGGTTTCACCGATCAGGGCGTCGGCGATACGGCCTTCGTCCAGCGTGGTTGGCACGTCGCCTTGAATGATCACCGCCTCTGTGCAGGAGGCGAACACGAACAGGCGGCCCGGATCGAAGTGGAACAGTAGTGGACGCACGCCCATCGGGTCGCGAGCGATGAACAGTTCACGTTCATCTGGGTTCCAGATGGCGAAGGCGAAATCGCCGCGAAGTCGGTCGGCGCAGCCTTCGCGCCAGCGCTGCCAGGCCGCGTGCAGCAGTTCGCCGTCGCCGACTTCGTTGGCGGGCCGGTCGATGCCTAGATCGCGCAGCAGTTGTGGGCGGTTGTCCAGGCGGCTGTCGGAAACGACGATGCAACCGCTGGCCGGATGCCTCCAGGGCTGCCGTTCGACGACCGCTTCAGGGGTAGTGGCGAGCAGGGCCTGGCCGAAGCCGGCGTTGCCTTCGCACAACAGCGTCTGGCGGTCGGGGCCGCGACTGGCCATGGGCCGCAGCATGGCTTCGAGTTCCGATGCCGCGACCGTTCCCTCGAAGCGGATCACGCCCGCAATGCCGCTCATCTGCTTGACCTGCCTGTCCAATGACGCACCGGAGACTATGATAGCCGGACTGTCGATTCCGCCACGCCCAATGCCACGCAACACACTTGCCAATATCCTTGCCGGGCATACCGTCGATCTGTCGGAATGGCATACCGATACATTGTTGGCCCATGCGTCGGCCGAAGGCGTCCTGGCCCTGCTGGGCCAGCGCGTGCCGCAACTGCGCAATGCTCCACCCGAACTCCTCGATGAACTCGCAGCTGCAGGGCGATCACTGGCCGCCTCTTCGTTGTTGCTTGAGGCCGAATGCCGACGTGTGCTGGCCACGTTGCCGGCGCAAAAGCCGGTGTTGCTGTTGAAAGGTTCGGCGCTGGCGTATTGGCTGTATCCGCAACCGTTCCTGCGCGAGTGCAGTGACATTGATCTGTTGTTGCCTTCGCGGTCAGACGTGGAGCAGGCGGCGGAATTGCTGGGTGGGGTTGGTTATGTCATGCACCATCGGCCGGACGATCTGGCCCATGAGTTGTTGTGCCGCCGTGAACCGGGAAACGGCATGCGCGTCGATCTCGACATGCACTGGAGGCTGGTCAATGCGCCGATGTTCGCGGATGTCTTCGGTTTCGACGAATTGCATGCGGCATCGATTCCGTTGTCCAGGCTGGGGCCGACAGCGCGCGGACTGTATCCGGTTCACGCACTCGCGCATGCAGCACTGCATCGGGCGATCAATCTGTATACCGGGATCGGCGACAGGCTGAAATGGCTGTACGACCTGCATCTTCTGGCAGTGCGCTTCGATGCCACGGAATGGGAGGTATTGTCGCAACTGTGCGAGGAGCGCGGCATCAGTGGCGTGTGCGCCGAGGGTATTGAAGCCGCATCGGCTCTGTTCGGTGCGGCTGCCCCGGAATCCGTACTGGAGCGTTTGAATGCCGCACGTGCGCGGGACCGGTTTGACGCGCGGCGTGCGGGCGAATGGCGCTACATGCAATGGCAGAACCTTGCCGCGTTGCCGTCCTGGAGTGACCGCCTGGGCTGGCTGAGGCAGAGCCTGTTGCCGCCAACCGGCTATTTGCAGGAGTTGTACGGACCAGAACGGGGACGGACGTGGTTGCTCATGGAACGAAGCAAGCGTGCATGGCGGCGCCTGATCTCATAGAGGGCGGCGGTCCGATCACTCAGTGCGCAGGAAAGGGCAGATGGGTGATTTCTCCCGGCCCCAGCGCATGGCCTTCGAGTTCGACCCAGGCGTGCGCATCCACGGCCGCGTCCTGCTTGCGAACCCCGATCCTGAGCTCCGGCGCCAAGCCACGGCGCCTCAACAGCCAGTAGACCAACAGCGATTGGCGCAGGCAGGTGACGTGGATCGGCCCATGACGACCGGCGATGGCGGCCAGTCGAGCCAGCGCTCGTGCGGAGTCGAAATCGTCCGGGGTCGCCGCTCGTGGATGCCTTGCTATAGACCTGCGTTCCAGCCAGCGCCGGGTCCTGACATAGCCGAACAGGCGCAGGCATGCGGCGATCGCCGGCAGACCGAACAGCATCATCGATAACAGGCGCCCGCGGTCAGGCCATGAAAGCGCGCGCCATCCCTTCAGCCGTCCTGTCATTTCAGGCGAGCGTGACCAGCCCGGCCTCGGCAAGTTGCGAAGTCAGGGCCAACAGATCGTCGGCTACGCGCGTGGGTTCGGCGTCGTATTCGGCGCAGAGCGCTTCATGGATGCTTTGCAGGCGTTCATTCTCGGCCAGCAATGTCCAGATGCGTGCGCCTACCGGGTCCAGCCCGAAATAACGTTCGCTGGCAAGGTCGAGCAGCACGCCTTCGCCGCCGACTTCCTGGAACAGGACTTCGTCGGAGCGGATGACGCGATGCGACAGCGTTACCGTGACAGCAGTGGGAGGCATGGGTGACGGCATCCGGAGCGGATATGGATCGGTAGCCAAGGTTAGCGTCGATGTGCTTTTCGCGCAAAGTCGGTTCAGGGTTGTGCCGAGGGCAGGTGACTTCCGGGCTGGAATGGCGGCAAGGCGTCGCAGCTAAAGAGTCATCCGCTGCGCTGGCGGTGCTTTCCCGGTAGCATCGGGCATGTCGGAACAGTCCGGTGACGACGGATTTCAGGATACTGGCGCGGATCGGAATGAGTAAACAGGGGGAACGGGATTCCATGCCAGGCGCTGCTCGCGAAATCGGTTTCGCGGAATTGCTGGCGATGTCGAAACCGCATTTGCCGGCACTGCTGCTGGTCCTGCTGCTCATGACCGTGCAGAGCGTGGCGATCCTGGTGCAGCCGTGGCTGGCCGGCGTGCTGTCCGAACGGCTGCTCCGCGGCGGGGCGACGGCGCAGTTGCTCTGGGCCCTGTTCTTTCTCGTGTCGGCGCAGGCCTTGCTGGGTTACCTGATGGCGATCCGCCTGCAGACGGTGTCCGGGCGCCTGGTGGCCGATGCCGGCGCCCGTGTCTACGCGCACCTGCAGTCGCTGCCGCTGGCCTGGCACAACGACCGCCAGCGCGGCGATGTGCTGGCGTTGCTGACCGGCGACATCCATCGCCTGGCAGGTTACCTGACCGGCACGTTGCTGCCGTTGCTGCCGCTGCTGCTGACGTTCTTCGGCGCGCTGGCGATGATGCTGAAGATGGCCCCCATCATCGCCCTTGCCATCGGCATCCTGTTGCCGCTGCTGCTGGTCGTATTGCAGTTGGCGGGGCGCCAGTTGCGGCCGTTGGGGCATGCGGCCGCCCAGGCGTGGGCGGACCAGTCCGCGCAGGCCGAGCAGAGCCTGGAGATGCTGCCGGTGATCAAGGGCTTCGCCACCGGCGAAGCGGAGACGGAGCGCTACCGCGAGCGTACCGAAGCGGTGCGCCGCCTGGAGTTGCGGCAGGCGAAGCTGGAGGGGGCGATCATGCCGGCCGTGCGCGTGATCAGCGCCGGCGTGCTGCTGCTGTTGCTGGCTTTCGCGGGCGGACGCATCGCGCAGGGCGAATTGACCACCGCGCAGCTGGTCAGCCTGTTCCTGTACGGCTTCGTGCTGATCAACCCGGTCAGCCAGCTGGTGCAGGTGTACGGCAGCACGATGTCGGCGCGCGGCGCCGTGCAGCGCCTGGGCCAGGCGCTGTCCGCGGCGCCGGAGCCGGATGCGGGAACGCGGGTGTTCGGCGACCTGCGCGGTGAATTGCGCTTCGAACGCGTGGATTTCGCCTATCCGGGGCGGCCGCCGCTGTTCCAGGGCTTCGATTTGCATGTGCGGGCCGGCGAAACGCTGGCGCTTACCGGCTCCAACGGCGCCGGCAAGAGCACGCTGGCGCATTTGCTGCTGCGCCTGATGGAGCCGCAAGCGGGGCGGATCACGGTGGATGGCATCGACATCCGCGATGCGACGCTCGCCTCGTTGCGGACCCGGATCGGGCTGGTGTCCCAGCAGGTGCAATTGTTCAACGCAAGCATCGCCGAAAACATCGCCTACGGCCGCGCCGATGCCGGCCGTGCCGAGATCGAGCGCGCGGCGCGGGCGGCGCGGGCGCACGACTTCGTGATGCGGTTGCCGCAGGGTTACGACACGGTGGCGGGCGACCAGGCGATCAAGCTGTCCGGCGGGCAGAAGCAGCGGATCGCGCTGGCGAGGGCCTTGCTGAAGGATCCGGCGGTGCTGATCCTGGACGAGGCCACGGCCATGTTCGATCCGGACGGCGAGCGGGAATTCATCCTGGAATGCCATGAGCTGTTGAAGTCGCGCACCGTGCTGCTGATCACCCACCGCCCGGCGAGCCTGCGGCTGGCGGACCGGATCGTGCGGATCGTGGACGGCAGGCCGATGGAGCAGGAAATCTCCGGTTCCGCTTGAAGCCGGCGGATTCTGCGCTTATGGTGGCCCTTGGGGAAGGAACTGTGATGCCTGTCCGAACCTGAGTGTGACGCGAAGCGTCATCACTGCATGCGCGGACGGATGGACTGGAGCGAGGCGGCGAATGCTGAAACAGGGGGTGGCCGCGGTTGAAACCGCGGCAGGGGTTCCCGTGCCGGCGACCATCGTGGCCGGTATCGCGGTGACGGTACTGGTGGCATGGGCGATCATCTGGCTGTTGCAGCCGTTCGCGCGGCCATTGAAGCTGCTGGATTTCCCTAGGGGAAGGAAGGACCACGCGCAACCCACGCCCGTCACCGGCGGCCTGGGCATGGTGCTGGCCCTGTCGCTGTTCTTCCTGCTGATCCCGTTGCCGATGACCCAGACCAAGTGGGCCTTCATCCTGGGGGGGGCGCTGCTGGTCTTCGTCGGGTTGCTGGACGATCGCTACGACCTGCGCTGGTGGTGGCGGATCCTGGCGCAGGTCGTCGCCGCGCTGGTGATGATCTTCCTGGGCGAGGTGAGGGTGGAGCAACTGGGGCGGGCCTTCGGGTTCGACGACCTGTCCCTGGGCGTGCTGTCGGTGCCGTTCACGGTGTTTGCCACGGTCGGACTGATCAATGCGGTCAACATGATCGATGGCGCCGATGGGATCGCCGGCACGCTGGTGGCCGCGGCATTGCTGATGCTGGCCGCCGCCGCGTGGTATGCGGGCAACGAGCCGCTCGGCTACGTGGCGCTGGCGATCCTGGCGGTGGTGATCGGCTTCCTGCTGCACAACTTCCCGTTGCCGTGGCGTCTGAAGGCGCGCGTGTTCATGGGCAATGCGGGCAGTGCGTTCCTGGGTTATTCGATCGCCTGGATCTCGTTCCGGCTGACCCAGAATTCCGGGCATCCGGTCAGTCCGGTGCTGGCACTGTGGCTGCTTCCGGTTCCGGTGATGGACTGTCTGGTGCTGATCCTGCGGCGGCTGCGCGAAGGCCGTTCGCCGTTCGCCGCGGGCCGCGACCACATCCACCACATGATGCGCGATGCCGGTTTCGGCGCCGTCCGGTTGACGTTGCTGCTGGCGGCGTTCAGCTTGCTGGCGGGGCTGTGCGTGGGCCAGGCCATGCGCATGGACATTCCTGACCCGCTGCTGCTGGGCGGTTTCCTGCTGCTGTGCGCTGGCTGGTATTGGCTGAGCGCGGACAGGACGCGGGCGGACGCCTTTTTCGCCAGGCTGTTGCGACTGCTGCCTGCGCAAGCCGCAACCGCGGATGTTCCGGCGGCGTCGGCGTGCGGAGAAACCAGCGAGATCGGGACGGTAGTGGCCGATGATGGCGTGGCGGAACAGCAGGTCTTCTTCGCGGGTGCCCTGGCCGATATTGTGCAGGACCAGCGGGGTGCCGTCGGCGGCATGGCGGTCGGAAACGATGCCGATGTGCAGCAGGCCGCTGCCAACCAGCTTCCAGGCGACGATGTCGCCGGCGCGTACGCCGATAGGACTCCGTAGGAGCGGCTCTTGGCCGCGAGCTTTTTGCCCGGTTACCCGAAGCAATAAAAAAAACAAGCAAGAGCTCGCGGCCACGAGCCGCTCCTACATCCGTGCATCCGGTTGTACATCGATGTTGGAGGTGGGCGGTCCGACGCGGGGTGTTTGCTTACCGCCCCGGCGGGGCAACGTCCCGTCCGGGGACCTGCACCAGACGCAATTCGTCCGTATCCAGTTGCAGGGCGGTCAGCTTGCCGCCCCAGACCGCGCCGGTGTCGATGGCGTGGACGCCATGGCCGATCATCAACCCCAGCGTGGACCAGTGCCCGCACACGATCTTCAGGTCGCGCTCGGCGCGGCCCGGCACTTCGTACCAGGGATACAGGCCCTGCGCCTGGGTGCCCGGCGCGCCCTTCTCCTCGATCGCCATGCGCCCGCGCGGCGTGCAGTAGCGCATGCGGGTGAGCACGTTGATGATCGCGCGCAGGCGGTCGAAGCCGGACAGGCCGGTCGACCAGTTGGGCTTGTCGCCGTACATGTTGCGCAACAGCTTGCGATAATCGCCGCCGTGCAGGGTTTTCTCCACTTCGCGGGCGTAGCCTTCGGCCAGCGCGGTGGTCCATCTGGGCGACAGCCCGGCGTGGATCATCATCCAGCCCAACTCGCGGTCCACGTGCAGCAGCTTGCACAGTCGCAACCAGTCGAGCAGTTCTTCCGCATCGTCGGCCAGCACCACCCGTTGCAGGTCCGGGTTGACCTTGCGTTTTTCGTCTGGCGAGCGTTGCCCGATGGCCAGCAGCGAGAGGTCGTGGTTGCCCAGCACCACCACGCTGTGCTCGCGCAGCGAGTGCACCAGGCGCAGGGTTTCCAGCGATTGGCCGCCACGATTGACCAGGTCGCCGCAGAACCACAGGCGGTCGCGCGCGGGATCGAAGCGTATCCGCTCCAGGAGTTGCAGGGTGGCGTCGTAGCAGCCCTGCAGGTCGCCGATTGCCCAGACCGCCATCAGTGCAGCGTCCGCGGGATCGACAGGGTGAAGGGCGGGATGGGCGCGTCGAAGCGGGTTCCGTCGTCGGCCTGCATCAGGTAGCGGCCGCGCATCGTGCCCAGCGGGGTTTCCAGCACGGCGCCGGAAGTGTAGCGGTAGTCTTCGCCGGGCCGCAGCCAGGGTTGTTCGCCGACCACGCCTTCGCCGCGCACTTCCTGCACCTTGCCGTTGGCATCGGTGACGATCCAGTGGCGTTCCAGCAATTGCGCGGGGACCTTGCCGGTATTGCGCAGATGGATGGTGTAGGCGAACACGAAACGATCGTCCGCCGGCACGGACTGCTCCTCCAGGAAGCGCGTGCTCACGTCAATGGCGATGGCATGGTCGGCATCATTCATGCGGACAGTATATGCAAAGCGATCCGCTGCCTCTGCCGCGGCGTCATGCGGGCAGGTTGGCCAGGCGGATGAAACCGTCCACTTCGATCTGCTCGGCGCGCGCGTCCGGGCGCAATCCCGCGGCTTCGATCAAGGCGCTGTCGCACACGGTGGACAGGGCGTTGCGCAGGGTCTTGCGGCGCTGTCCGAAGGCGGCGCGGACGATGTCGGCGAAGCGCCGCGCGTCCTCGATGGCAATCTGTTCCGGCGCGCGCGGGACCAGGTGCACCACGGCCGAGTCGACCTTCGGCGGCGGCCGGAATGCGCCGGGAGGCACCGTGAACAGCGGCGTCACCGCGCAATACGCCTGCAGCATCACGCTGAGGCGACCATAGACCTTGCTGCCGGGGGCGGCGGCCATGCGGTCCACCACTTCCTTTTGCAGCATGAACACCATGTCGCCGACCGCTTCGGCGTGCTCCAGCACATGGAACAGGATCGGCGAAGACAGGTTGTAGGGCAGGTTGCCGACCAGGCGCAGCTTTCTGCCGTCGCTGGCCAGCTTGGTGAAATCGACGGTGAGCACGTCGCGATGGATGATTTCCAGCGTGCCATGCGCGCGCGCGGCCTCGGTCAGCGGGAAGATCAGGTCGCGGTCGAACTCGATCACGGTCAGCTCGCCGTGGCGGTCGAGCAGCGGGAAGGTGATCGCGCCCTGGCCGGGACCGATCTCGACAAGCCGGTCGCCCGGCTTCGGATTCACCGCCTGCACGATCCGGTCGATGTAAGTGCGGTCGGCCAGGAAGTGCTGGCCGAGGGATTTTTTCGGAGGCGCTTTGAAATGCGGCATCTGCGCATTATGCGGGATGGCGGAACCTGCGGTTCCCGGCGCATCGCAGCCGCAGGCGGATGTTTGTAGGAGCGGCTCTCGGCCGCGAATGCCTTTCGCGGCAAAGCCCCTTCGCGGGCAAGCCCGCTCCTACGGGGGCGCGGGGCAGGTGGCGGCATCGCGCCTGCGCCCTGCAATCCGTGCGCAGGCCGCCACCGCGGCGAACAGGCTCGACGGATCGGCGACGCCCTTTCCGGCCAGTTCGAGCGCGGTGCCGTGGTCGACCGCGACGCGCGGATACGGCAGGCCCAGGGTCAGGTTGACCGCCTGTTCGAAGCCGCTGTACTTCAGTACCGGCAGGCCCTGGTCATGGTACATGGCGACCACGGCGTCGAAGCCTTGCAGTTTTCCGGGAAGGAAAGCGGTATCCGCCGGAAGCGGTCCCGCCAGTTGCATGCCTTCGCCGCGCAAGGTTTCCAGGACCGGCTGGATGACCTCGATTTCCTCGTGGCCAAGATGGCCGGACTCGCCGGCATGCGGATTCAGGCCAAGCACGGCGATCACCGGATCGGCGATGCCGAAGTCGCGGCGCAGGGCGCCATGGGTGATGCGCAGGCAGCGGGCCAGGGCGGCGGGCGTGATGGCGTCGGGCACCTCGCGCAGCGGCAGGTGGGTGGTGACGAGGGCCACGCGGACGATGTCGTTGGCCAGCATCATCACCACCGGGCAGCCGGCGCGTCCGGCGAGCAGTTCGGTGGTGCCGGTGTAGGGGATGCCGCCGGCATTGATGGCGGCCTTGTGCACCGGGCCGGTGACCAGGCCGTCGAACCTGCCTGCCAGGCAAGCGTCCGCGGCCTGGGCCAGGGCATCGATGACCGCGCGCGCGTTGCGCGGATCGGCATGCCCGAAGCGGTTGGCGACGGCATTGGGAACCGGATGGATCGGCAGGTCGCCCGGTTCGCCGGCGTCAGCGCCAGCAGGCAGCAGGCGCAGCGGCAGTTGCAAGGTCGCCGCCGCCGCAATCAGCGTGCCGGGATCCCCGAAGGCGGTCAGCCGGCAATCGGCGCGGGGTTGCTGGGCCAGCCGCACGCACAGTTCGGGGCCGATCCCGGCCGGCTCGCCCGGCACCAGCGCGAGCGTGGGGAACATCGGTCAGGGACTGCCGCCCGGGGCCGGCTGGTAGAGGTCGTCCACATTCTCCGCGCGGTCGCCGACGCGGAAGCTGACGTAGGCCTCGCTGCGCAATTCGCGCAGGAAACGGTTGTACTCGTCCTCCAGCTTGCGGCGGCCGATCATGTCGCGGACCTGGGCGCGCTGGGTGGCATCGGTGACGTCGGTCTGGCGCGTGCCGGTGCGCTGGACGATGTGCCAGCCGGCCTCGCTGCGGAAGGGCGCGCTGACGCCGTTGTCGGCGAGCTGGGTGATCTGCTGGCCGAAGTCCGGGCCAAAGGCATCGGCGGGGAACCAGCCCAGGTCGCCGCCTTCGCTGCGGGAGATGGCGTCTTCGGAGGCTTCGCGGGCCACGTCCGCGAAATCCGCGCCGCCGGCAACGCGCGCGCGCAGGGTGTCGATCTTGGCCTTGGCGGCGGAATTGTCCTGGATTTCATTGACGCGAACCAGGATATGCCGCGCCTGGTATTCGGTTAACGTGCGGGCAGCGGGACTGGCGGCATCGTCCACCGCCACCAGCTTCAGCAACTGGAAGCCGCTGGGGCCGCGCAACGGACCCGCCACCTGGCCCGGGGACATGGACTTGAGCAGTTCGGAGAAGGCGGTGGGGATTTCGTCGAGGCTGCGCCAGCCCAGGTCGCCGCCTTCCAGCGCGTTGGGGCTGTCGGAGTAGCGCACGGCGGCGGCGGCGAAATCCATTTCTCCGCGGTCGATCAATGCCTGGACGCCCTCGACCTTCTGTTGGCCGGTGCTGATCTGCTCGGCGGTAGCGCCATCGGGAAGCGCCACCAGGATGTGGGCCAGGTGGTAGCGCGTGCCGCCTGCCGTCTGGGTGGCCAGCGCGGCATCCACTTCGGCTTCGCTCACTTGCACGCGGCTCTGGCCGAAGCTCTGGCGCAGGCGCTGCACGGTGATTTCGTCACGCACCGAATTGCGGAAATCGGTGAACGACATGCCGTCGGAGGCCAGCGCTTCCCGCAGGTCGTCAATGCTCATCCGGTTCTGCTGGGCGACGGCGGCGACGGCGGCATTCAGTTCTTCGTCGCTGACCCGGATGCCGCTGTCCGCGGCGCGGGCAGTCTGGATCTTCATCAGTACCAGGCGTTCCAGCACCTGCCGCTCCAGCACGTTGCGCGGGGGCAACTGGCCGGGCTGGTCGGCGTATTGCGCGGTCACGTTCTGGATGGCGCGTTCCAGTTCGCTTTGCAGGATCACGTCTTCGTCGACGATGGCGGCAATGCGGTCGAGGGGTTGCAGGGCCTGGGCGGACAGCGGCGCGGCGGGAGCGGCCAGGGCCAGCAGCAATACGGATATCAGTCGGGTCTTCATGGGGCTCATCAAAGTGGATCCGGGGCAAGATTGACGTCGTCCGGATCGGAA
>CAZLSG010000021.1:0-41262 GCA_964562135.1 uncultured Pseudoxanthomonas sp.
CCACCGCCAGTTGAACATCAACCTGGAGCGGATCAACCAGATGCTGGAATCGTGAATTCCCCCGGAGACGACATGCAAGCAACGCCTCTTGCCGCGACCCTGCGCCATCGCATGCCATTCCGTTGGCTGGCCTTCGCAATGGCGGCGTTTTCGCCGGCCGTTTCCGCCGCCTCCGCGGACACGGCATCGCCCTGGCGGGATGCAACGCAAATGATCGCCGTCGTGACGCCCGATTGGGACTCCACCGAAGGAACGATGCAGAGGTTCGAGCGCACCGGCAATGGCTGGCATGCCATCGATGATTCCGTCGCCATCGCGGTCGGCCGGTCCGGTGCGGCCTGGGGTCTGGGCCTGCATCCGTCGCAATCGGATGGGCCGCAAAAGCGCGAAGGCGACGGCCGCGCGCCAGCCGGCGTATTCGCGCTGGGGGATGCCTTCGGTTATGCCGCCGCCGCGGACACCGCCATGCCATACCAGGCGATGCAGGCATCCAACTACTGCATGGATGTGCCCGCCTCGCCGCTCTACAACCGCATCGTCGACAGCGCCGACGTCGGCGAGGATGCCGTCGAAGGCTCCACCGAACCCATGCGCCTGGACCTGCACAACAACGGCGATCCGCGTTACCGGCAAGGCTGGGTGATCCTGCACAACCCGGACAATATCCCCGGCGCCGGCAGCTGCATCTTCGCGCACCTGTGGCGGCAACCGGGCGAACCCACCGCGGGCTGCACCGCCATGGAGCCATCTTCCATGCAGGCCGCACTGGCCTGGCTGGAACCGGAAGCAAATCCCGTTTTCGTATTGCTGCCGGAAGCCGAGTACGCGCGACTGAAGCAAGCGTGGCAACTTCCGTAAACCCGGGGACACTGCCGCCGGCAGTCACGGCCTTGGCATAACGCAAGCCCTCCGGCTTCGATTCTCCACCGCACCACGCCATTCCAGGAACATCTCCCGCAAGCATCGCCTTGGGATGGCAAAGCCATGCCATGGTTTTTCCTATTCCCCTTCATCGCATGGCCACACGCACGTGACGCCCGGCGCCATGCGGATCCCTGCACCCGCTCAGGCAGCGTTTAATTTATAAACCAGTCAGTTTGATATTCAGGCCGCGTTGCGTGCGCGTGCCGATACTGCATCCACCGGCGAACGGTGCCCCTCTCTCCGCATCGTCGCCGGACATAACAATAATCCTGAGGTTACGCCCATGAAGAAGTCTCTGCTTGTCCTTGCCGCTTTGATGGCCGCGCCGTTCGCCGCTTCCGCCGCCGATGGCGTTTCGTACAACTATGTGGAAGGCGGATATGCCGCCACCAAGCTTTCCGGCCCCGACGCGGATGGCTGGTCGATTGGCGGCTCCGGCGCCATCGCCCCCAATTTCCACGTGTTCGGCAACTACACCACGCAGGAAATCGACAACACGAACTTCAGCATCGACAACTGGCGCCTGGGCGTGGGCTACAACCACGAGATCGGCCCGAAGACCGACATCCTGACCCGCGTGGCCTACGAGCGCTACGAGACCGATGTGCGCAACTTCAACGGCTACAGCGTCGAAGTGGGCCTGCGCAGCGGCTTCACCCCGAACTGGGAAGGCTATGCGCTGGCCGGATACGAGGACGGAAGCGATTTCGATGGCGACTTCTACGGCCGCCTTGGCACGCAGGTGAAGTTCAACCCCAACTGGAGCGTTTCCGGTGAGGTGAAGTTCGCCGACGGCGATTCGCAGTGGTTCGTGGGGCCACGCTACACCTGGTAAGCGCCAGCCGCGGAACCCGCCATGCCATGATGTTCAACGAAGCCCGGCCCTGCCGGGCTTCGTCGTTTTCCGGTGTCGCAGCTGGCATGCGCGATACAGGGAGCGCCGCGCCTACTGCGGCAGGCGCGGCACGCCATGCGCATCGCGCTGCTCGACCACGGCTTCGTCGTAAATCTTCTGCTTCAGATCGCGCCCCGGCAATTCGGCGGCTTTTTCTCCGCGCGCGGCCTTCAGCGCATTGGCATAACAGCGGCTGGCCTGCGCATCGTCGCCGGCAGCGGCGAAGCCTTCGCCCAGTTCCTCCCACGCATCGGCGCCCGCGCCCTGCGCCAATGCGCGATGCAGGAAATCCCTTGCCTGCGGCCACTGGCCCTGTTCACGGGCCAGGCGCGCCAACGCGACGAGCAGGGCCGGACTGGCCGGATGCGCATGCAGCCAGCGTTGCGCGCTGGCGCGGCGCGAATCCACCCGGGCGACGGGGAGGCGCCCATACAGCGATACCAGCGCTTCGTCCCAACGCGCCTCAATGGCGTGTTCCAGGCTATGCAGGGCCGCATCGTCCCAACGCAACGCCGCGGCGCGTTCGGCATAGGCGGAGACTACGGACGCTTCGGCGCGCAAGGGCTTGGGCAAGGCTTCCCAATGGTCGGCCAGCGCATTGGCGTCGCCAGCTCCGCGCAGCGCCTGGGCGGCCAACCCGATTTCCAGCGCGGCCAGCGCAGCCGGTGGCAAGGCTTGCTGCTGCCTCAGCGCACCCAGCAGGCCATAGGCTTCGCCCGGCTTGCCGCCACTGGCCAGGGCCTCGACACGCAACGCAGTGCCACGCGGCGGCAAGGGTTGCGCGGCCGGCGCATCCAGCGCGGCCAGCGCGGCAGCCGGATCGTGTTGCGCCAGCGCCCGTTCGGCCGCCGCGATGGCGTGCGAGGCCGGGTGCGATTGCGCGAGGGCCTCCAGGTGATGCCGGCGCGCTTCTTCATCGCCGCGCGCTTCGGCGGCGCGGACTGCCGCCGCGTGCGCAATGCCGGCGGCTTCCTTGTCCCCGGCCGCGCGTGCGAGCAACTTGCCGGCGCGTTGCCAGCGCCCGGCCTGCAGTGCGTCCAGGCCTTCGATCAGGCGCGCGCGCGCCTGCTTGCGCCGGTAATGCGCCCAGGCGCGGAACGGCAGCGCCAGCAACGTCCACAGCAACCACAGAAGCAATGCAGACAACAGCAGCGCCAGTGCCGCGCCGGGCACCGTGGTGCTGTAGTCGTAGCCGCCGGCACGCACGAAGACTTCGCCGAAATCGCGCGCCGAGCCCTCGGCAAGCCATTGCGCCGCCAGCACGCCCAGCGCCACCAGTACCAGCAGCAGGACCACGTTGTGGAACAGCCTCATGGCCGCGCCTCTTCCACCGCGGTGGCGCGCGAGGCCGGCGGAACCGGTGGAGCAGCGCGCATGCCGCTTCCGGCACGGCGCAGGGCGCGCAGTTGTTGCAGGGTGCTGCCCGACAACGGCAACGCAGGTTGCAGCGGCTGTTCGCGCAGCGCTTCCAGCCGGGCGCGGCTGTCCCGCAATGCCGGCGAATCGGGCCACAAGCGCGGCAACCAGGCCTCGATCCGGGCCAACGCGCTGCGGAAAGCTTCGGCATCGCCCCGCTCCAGGGCGGCCCGGGCCAGGCCCAGCTCGATCTGCATGGCCGCCTCGCCCGCCGCGCGCTGCGAAGGCGAAAGGACTGCTTCATCGCGCGAAGACCGGACCTCCACCAACGGCGCCAGCAGCCGTTGCCAGGCCGGGCGCGCCGCGTCTTCGCCGCCGCCATCGTTGCCGGGAATCGCGGCCAGGGACGACGCCAGCGCGTCCAGTTGTTCCGACACCGCCGCCATCGGACTGTTTCCCAACGCACCCAGTTCGGCCTGTTCCTGCGCCAGGGTCTGCTTGAGGTTGAGCATGCGCAGGTCGTCGATGCCGTCCAGCAGGCCAGCGGCCAGGGCATAGGCCTGGCGCGCGCCATTCACGTCGCGCGCCACCACGAGCCGCTGCAATCCCATGGAAAGCGCCAGCTCCACTTCGTCCAGCCGCAACGCCTGGGCGCTGTTGCGATCGGGATTGGAAAGCCGGGCGACGCTTTCCTCCAACAAGGCGCCGCGCTGGCTCAGCCCCAGCACCTCGTCGCGCAGGACCCGATTGGTCGCAATGGCGTCCTGCAGGCGCTGCGCCTGCGCGCGCTGGTCGCCGCGCAAGGCATCGATGCGCGCTTCCAGCGCAAGCGATTGTTGTTGCGCATCGGCCGCCTGCGCCTGTTCCCGCGCATCGCGCGCCTGCCACCAGGCCCAGCCGCGCCATGCACCCAGGCCCAGCACCGCGGCAACGAGCAACAGGATCGTTCCTGCACGCGATCCACGTTGGCGGAAAGGGGTGGTCTCGTCGTTCACACCAGCGTCCTAGTCGGCCGGGCGGCCATGGACGGAATGCTAACGGATGCCGGCGATATTGGCGTCGGATGCCGCCTGAACGAGCTGTCCCGGCGCCGGGCCGGCGGCAAGCACCGCGTTGCGGAAACCCGCTTCCAGGGCGATCCGCTGCAACCGCGCGCTGGCCGCCACCACCGTGACGGCGCGCAAGCGGTCCGCCATGTCCCCCGGCAATCTTGCCAGCACATGGTCCAGCGCCCCGGCGCTGCTCAGGGCCAGGAACGCGGGAGCCTCCAATCCACGGAGCCGGGCGATGGCCTGTTTCGACAGGGCCGCGGGCGCGCGCTCATAGACATCCGCGCGCCGCAGGATGGCGCCGCGTTCGCACAGGGCGGGCGCCAGCACGCCACGGCCTTGCGGAGCGGTCACCAGACCGACGGTGACGCCTTGCAACGCCTGCAATGCCGGCAATCCCAACAGGCCTTCGCTGTCCATGCGGGCGGGCGCAAGCGCCTGCGCCACGCCCTGGCGCCGCAACGCTTCCGCAGTGCCGGCACCCACCGCGATCCAGGCCTGCCCCTGTCGCGGCGACAACGGCGACAGGGCCGCCGCCGCGCGCACCGCGACCGGACTGGTGAACACCACGCGGTCGGCCGACAGGGCCGCGTCCAGGGCCGCGCGGGTGGCGGCATCGTCGCGAAAGCGCAGCCGCCACGGCGACAACGCCAGCACGCGCGCGCCCCGTTTCTCCGCCGCGCGGCGCAGGGCCGCGTGTTCGCCCTGAGGCCGCAGCGAGATGACGTACCATCGTGCCGGTTCGGTGAAAGCCATGCGCGGATTATGTTCGATGACCGGCCAAAGCGCCTTGCGGGCCTTGCAGGACCATTACCATTCGATGCCGCCGGTGGCGGCGATGCAGGTGTCCGTCACCGGCTATGAAGACGAACGCCTGTCCCTGCAGGCGCCGCTGTCGGCCAACGTCAACGACAAGCAATGCGCCTTCGGCGGCAGCCTGACGTCGTTGATGACCCTGGCCGGCTGGGGCCTGATCACCCTGCGGCTGGAAGCCATCGGGCTGCATGCGGACGTTTTCGTCGCCGACAGCACGGTGCGCTACCTGGCGCCGCTGTATGCCGACCTGCGGGCCGAGGCGGGCCTGGCCGAAGGAGAGTCCTGGGACGACTTCGTGGCCACGCTGCGTCAGCGGGGCCGGGCCCGGATCATGGTCGCCGCGCGCGTTCTGCTGCCCGATGGCGGCATCGCCACCGAGCTGAGCGGGCGCTACGTTGCCATCGGCAGAGGTTAGGATGCCACTTCCAAATACTGTTGCCGGGGCGGCAATGCACACCTTGTTCAGGTTGACGATCCTTTTCTGCCTGGCGTTCTGGGCGGGCCAGGCCGACGCCGCCGGGTCGCGCAAACAGGCCCGCCTGTTGGGGCAGACCCAGGATGCCTACGCCGCGGCGATCCGCTGGGGCGAGTTCGAAAATGCCTGGCAGATGGTCGAGCCGGCCTTCCGCGAACAACACCCGATGACCGACCTGGAATTCGAACGCTACCGGCAGGTGCAGATTTCCGGTTATCGCGACGTGGGCCATGGTTCCGGCCCGGACGGGATCGTGACCCGCAACATCGAAGTCCGCGCGGTCAACCGGCACACCATGGCCGAGCGCACCCTGCGCCATCGCGAGCACTGGCGCTGGGATGCCGAGGCCAAGCGCTGGTGGCTGACCAACGGATTGCCGGACCTGTGGGCCGGGCAATGACCCGCAAGCAGCGGGCTATGCGACAATCGCGACCCGTTCCGCCGCACCCACACTTTCGTGAACTTTGAAGAACTGAAGGCCTTCGCCGGCCTGAACCCCATGCTGTCGCTGGCCTTCGCCGGCCTGACCGTGGCCATCGTGGTCACCGAGATCGCCCGCCTGTTCCGGGGCTACAAGGCGCTGCGCCCGGCCGAACTGACCTCGCTGATCAATCGCGAGAACGCGCTGGTGGTGGACCTTTCCGCCATCAACGACTTCGAGAAGGGCCATATCGCCGGCAGCCGCAACGTCGCTCCCAGCCAGTTCGACCCGGAGAGCAAGCTGCTGGCCGGCGCGAAACAGTCGCCCGTGGTGCTGACCTGCCGCAACGGGCACGCTTCGGCCGATGCGGCCAAAAAGCTGAAGAAGGCCGGTTTCGAGCAACTCTACTGGCTCGATGGCGGCGTGGCCGCCTGGCAGCAGGCCGACCTGCCGCTGGTCAAGGGCCGCTGAGCCGCGCCCTTGAAGACGGGGGCCTGCTCCCCCATGACATGCGATAATCCCCCGCTTGACCGCTTTCAACCGATTCTGGAGTTGCTTAAATGTCCGATGAAACCACCAACGGCGCCGCCGCGCCTGCCGCCGAAGCCGCTGGCCCCGCGTTCACCGTGGAGAAGA
This sequence comes from uncultured Pseudoxanthomonas sp., assembly GCA_964562135.1. Classification (GTDB taxonomy): domain Bacteria; phylum Pseudomonadota; class Gammaproteobacteria; order Xanthomonadales; family Xanthomonadaceae; genus Pseudoxanthomonas_A. The sequence continues at coordinate 6,573 of CAZLSG010000021.1, forward strand.
TCTACGTCAAGGACGTCTCGTTCGAAGCCCCCGGCGCGCCGGCCATCTTCGGCGAAAACGTGCAGCCGCAGCTCAATCTCAACCTCAACCAGCGCGTGCAGCGCCTGAACGACAACGCCTACGAAGTGGTGCTGGGCGTCAACCTGACCTGCAATGCCGGCGACAAGGTCGCCTACGTGGCGGAAGTGCAGCAGGCCGGCGTTTTCGGCCTGGTCGGTTTCGAGCCGCAGGCGGTCGACGTGCTGCTGGGCACGCAGTGCCCCAACGTGCTGTTCCCGTACGTGCGCCAGCTGGTCAGCGACCTGATCCAGGCCGGTGGCTTCCCGCCGTTCCTGCTGCAGCCGATCAACTTCGAAGGCGTGTACGCCGAATCCCTGCGCCAGCGCGCGGCCCAGCAAGCCCAGGGCGGCGAACTGGCCGGCGCGGAACCGGCCGGCAACGCCTGAAACGCCTCATGCCTATACTCCCTGCCGGACAACCGGAAGCGGAAACAGTAGATGGCTGACAGTCTGAAAATCGCGGTCCTCGGGGCAGGCTCCTGGGGCACCGCGCTGGCTGCCTTGATTGCGCGGCACGGCCACCAGGTCGTGCTGTGGGGCCGGGACGCCGACGTGGCCCGCGCCATCGACGGGCAACACCAGAACCCACGCTACCTGCCCGGCATCCCGTTGCCGGACAGCCTGCGGGCCACCACCGACTTGGCCGCCGCCATGGCGGGCGTCGACCATGTGCTGGTGGTGGTGCCTTCGCACGCCTTCACCGAAACCCTGCACCTGCTCAGGCCACTGCGCCCGGCAGGCGCGGGCATGGCGTGGGCCACCAAGGGCTTCGAGCCCGGCTCCGGGCGCTTCCTGCACGAAGTGGCCGAATCCATCCTCGGCCCGGACGTGCCGCTGGCGGTGGTCACCGGCCCCTCCTTCGCCAAGGAAGTGGCCGAAGGCCTGCCCACCGCGCTGACCGTGCACGGCAACGATGCCGACTTCGCCCAGACCATGGCCGAAATCCTGCATGGGCCCGCCTTCCGCGCCTACACCGGCACCGACATGGTCGGCGCCGAACTCGGCGGCGCGATGAAGAACGTGCTGGCCGTCGCCACCGGCGTGGCCGACGGCATGCAACTGGGTCTCAACGCCCGTGCCGGCCTGATCACCCGCGGTTTGAACGAGATGCTGCGCCTGGCCGCGGCCATCGGCGCGCGCCCGGAAACGCTGATGGGCCTGGCCGGCCTCGGCGACCTGGTACTGACCTGCACCGGCGACCTCTCGCGCAACCGCCGGCTGGGCCTGGCGCTGGGCCGTGGCCAATCGATCGAACAGGCCGTGCGCGAAATCGGCCAGGTGGTCGAGTCCATCCAGACCGCCGACGAAGTGATGCGGCAAGCCGACCGCCACGGCATCGACCTGCCCATTTCCAGCGCCGTGCGCGCGGTGCTGCATGGCGAACTGACCCCGGAAGCGGGATTGCGGCAATTGCTGGCCCGCGAGCAGAAGCCGGAATATCCGCAGACCCTGTTCAAGGACTGAGCGGAATACCGGCACCACGAAACGGGACGGCCCATGACGGTCCCGTCCGCCGGTGACAAACTCGCGGTCATGGACAAACCCTTCTCGCCTGCCTGCGAACGCAACCGCGAACCGATCCTGGCCGTGCTGCGCCGACATTTCGCTGGCACGCGCGAGGTGCTGGAGATCGGCAGCGGCACCGGTCAGCATGCCGCGCATTTCGCCGCAGCGATGCCATGGCTCACCTGGCAATGCAGCGACCGGGCCGAACACCTGCCAGGCATCCGGATGTGGCTGGAGGAAGCGGCGCTGCCGAACGCACCGCTGCCGCTGGAGCTCGATGTCGCTGGTCCCTGGCCCACGCAGCGCTATGGCGCGGTGTTTTCCGCCAACACCCTGCACATCATGGGTTGGCCGGAGGTCGAGGCATTCTTTCGCGGCGTTTCCGGCGCGTTGCATGAGACCGGAATATTGGCGATCTATGGTCCGTTCAACTACGACGGCGACTACACCAGCGACAGCAACCGGGATTTCGATGCTTGGCTGAAGGCGCGAGACCCGTGTTCGGGCATCCGCGACTTCGAAGCGGTGGACGCGCTGGCCCGCGGCATCGGTCTGCAACTGCTGGAAGACGTGGCGCTGCCGGCCAACAATCGCTGCCTGGTCTGGCGGCGTGGACCCAGCGGATAGCCGCATACCGGAAACCGCCATGATTTGTGGAAGCTGCCTGCACGGCAGCATGCCTGTATAACCGGCTTTCCTTCATCCGCCTTCCCGAGGGCCGCATGCGCCGTCCGATTCTCTTCCTCGCCTGCATCTTGCTGGTCCTGTCCGCCGGCATCGCGCATGCGGCCCAACCCGCCAGCAAGGCCGAAGTCGCCCGCTACGCGCAGGCGCTGATGGAACGGGCCTACCCCGAGGACGGCCCCGGCGCGGCGGTGCTGGTCGCACGCGGCGACGAAGTGCTGTACCGGGGGGCGCGCGGCCGGGCCAGCGTGGAACTGGATGTGCCGCTGCGGGCGGAGCACGTGTTCCGACTCGCGTCGGTCACCAAGCAATTCGCCGCCGCCGCCGCGCTGAAGCTGGCCGAGGACGGCAAGCTGTCGCTGGACGATCCGCTGACGAAGTTCGTTCCCGGCTATCCCGGCGGCGACCGGGTCACGGTGCGGATGCTGCTCAGCCGCTAAAGAAGAAGCCCCGCAAGAGCGGGGCTTCGTTGTGCTTCATCGATCTGCGGTAATTGAACCCGACCCTTTTAGTCGGGGCTTTGTCGGAACTGACAATTAGCTACAACCTTTAGCCCTGATTCTCTCCGCCATCCTCGGCGCTTGCCTCATCTTTTTGCTCATCGGATTTCTTATGGGCCGACTCAGCCATGATTGCCTGAATTGCAATCATCCAATTTGAGTATGCGCCCCTTGGACCAGTATTTCTTAACACGGGCGGCTGGGGAGGCACTTCCTCGCTCAGAAATAGATAAAGAAGTGGCCCAACGAGAGGAATCAGCAATACTGCGAAAAAAATGCATTTCTCAAGCAAGCTTCTTTGGCTCGATAGAAGCCTAAAAATAAGAAATATGCTGAGCAGGCCAGAAAGGATAAATCCTGCAACTAAGAGCGGGTCCATATCGCTAACCTGCTTTTGAGAATTTCAATCTCAGCTCAGAGAAAAACGATAGAGCAATGATCAGCCCATCGCCAAGAGTGGCGAAGTAACCAAGCATTGCCTCATACCCAGACTGCACCGACATACCGTAAAGCGGGATAGCTAGGCCTCCCAACAATGCTGTTGTGGTTAGCAACGCGCGGGCCCACTTCTTGTAGAAGATCATTCCGATGTAGGCGCAAGCGTAAACAACCGTGAACACGTTGCTCAACGCAATTATTGCCTTCTCCCCGATCAGGGCATTCGCGCCAAGCCAACCAAGAGCGGCTATTGAACCATTGCCGTACGCAAAACCCCAAGGAAAAAAGAATGACGTCAATAACAACACAAGAAGGAAAACGAGTAGCAGTCGATAAGCCGTCGTCATGACAACCTCATATTTGAATGGGCATGACTGCCTTATTGCAGGAACACGCCGGATTGTCTTGAGGCATCGGCCCAACAACAGGCTCCTTCCTCGCCGGGCACGTTGTCATCGTTTCTTTTGCACAAATACACATGTTCACTTCAACGGTGCAATAGCCATGGGCGTCGCACTTAACCGTACTTATATCTGGGATAGGAGCCGGGTTAGGGAAATTCTCAAGCGCGTTCTGAAGAGGCCGATTCCAACCCATGTTCTGAAGTTGGGTTTGCCGATAAATCGAGAGAATTTGAGATTGCGTTAGCCCGCGGCCACCAGCCTGCTGCTGAAATCTGTTCCAGGAGTTTGGTCTTGCTTGCAACCCAAGTTCATCTACGAGGTTAACCGGGTTGCCATCAACATAGGCATAGGTATTAAGCCCACCGCCGAGTCCGATCGGGTCGCTCTCCAAGTAGCGTCCAATGAACGGATCGTAGGTTCGGAACCGGTTGTACCATAACCCACTTTCCGCATCCCAGTACTGCCCCGGGAATCCCAAATTCAGCCCGCCAATGTCGTCCTGCGCCACCGCCCGGTCGAAGGCGTAGTTGTTCGCCCGCCACACCAGCGCCTTGCCGCTGTTGGTTACTCGCTCCGGGCGGCCAAGATGATCGGTGTGGATCATGTACAGCTGATTACCCCGTACCAATGCCACCGGATCCCCATTCGGCAATCGCAGGTAATGCGACCACTTGCTCGTCGCGCCCCAGGCGTACTCCACTTCCATCTGGCCACTGGGACCATAAAGATACCCGGTCGTCGTCGCCGTGCTGCCCTGATCCTTGCGTATGCGTTGACCCAACGCATTGATCCAGTAGCTTGTCGTCACCCCGGCGCTGGTCGTCACCGACGATAGTCGATTGAACGGGTTGTAGTCGTACACTTGGATCGCACTGCCCTGCCGCACCATGTTGCCGCTGGCGTCGTAATGCAGACTGCGGTTGCGTCCGCCTGAGAGTTGCAGTAACCGGTTGCTGCCCGAGTCGGTGACATGAGCAGTCACCGTGCCATTACGCACCTGTTCGAGCCGGTTGCCATTGGGATCCCAAGTGAACGTCTGCTTGGCGGCACTGGCGCCACCGACACTTTGCAGCAGGCGCCCCAGCCCATCGTACGTATAGTCCTGCGATAGGCTCGACAGCATGCCATTGGCAATCCGGGCAATCCGGTCGGTCCGTTCGTAGGTGAAGGCCAGGTTCTGAAAATTGGTGTTGCCATTGCGTGTGCGCAACGTGGTCATACGGCCATCCTGGTCGTAGACCGCATGACGGGTGAGACCGTTGCCGTAGGTCCAGCCCGTCACCGGCCCCCAGGGTTGGTATTGCATGCCTGTGACGACGTTGTGGGTGGCGGCGCCAACCTTGACCGTCATGGCCGACAGGCGGCCCAAGGTGTAACCATAGCCCACGCTGACGCCACCCGGATAACTAATGCCGGTCAGGCGACCCATGTTGTCGTAGGCATAGGCCTGCCCGAAATTGATGCTGCTGCCAGCCATGCTCTGGCCCTGCGTCAGCACATTGCCTTGTGGAGTGTAGGTATAGGTCAATTCACCATGTGGATCGGTGATTCGGCACACGCGCCCCTTACCGTTGCCGCAGGCATCGTAGGTAAACGTCTGGGTCTGGCCGCCGGCTGCTGCGGTCCGCACGCGGCTCAGCGCATCGTAGGTGTAGTCGACCTGCTTGCCATTCGCCCGAACCGTACGAGTCAGGCGCCCAGCAACATCATAGGTATGGTTGGTGACCTTGGTATCCGGACTTGTGAGCCGCCACAAGCTGCCGAAACCGTCGTAAAGATAGCTGGTCACCAAGGCTCGCGGATCGGTCACCTTGACGATCTGGTCGGCAGCGTTGTAGCCGAACCGGGTGACCTTGTTGTTCGGGTCGGTCGAGGTGGCAATACGATTGAGCGCGTCGTAAGTGAACCGGGTCAGCCTGCCCAACGCATCCGTAGTAGACGCGACGTTGCCGGCAGCATCATAGGCGTAACGGATGGACTGGCCATTGTTGCCGCGGTGGACCAGAACTCGGCCCAGTTGGTCGTACTCGATCAAGGTTTTGAAGGTTACGGTGCTTCCGGCCGGCGCGGCCATGATGCCTGCGCTCGCCAATTGAGCGGAAAGCGGCAGCTGGCAAAGGCCACCGTCTGGCGGCGGGCAAGGGGGGTTGGGCGGCAAGAGCGGAGGGGCCGGATTCGGATTGGGTGGTGGTGGGCTGGGTGGCGGTGGATTGGCAGCCCCCGGGATGCTGGCGACCTCGCCCCGGTAGATCGCCACGATATCGGAGGCCGCGTTGTAGTCGTAAGCCTCGAATTCATATTTGCCATTGGCCATCTGCTCGTACTGGCCAGTCATCCGACCTACCGCGTCATAGCGGTAGACCAGTGATCGCCCGTAGGGCTTGGCCACGCTATCGAGGCGCCCGAACGCATTGAAAACGTATTTGGTCTCGGTCTGCACGCCATTGAAGAAGCGGCGTTCGGCGATTATCCGCCCGCGGATGTCGTAGTCGTATTCCACTGCATCGCCATTCTCGTTGACGATTCTTGCGGGCTGGCCAAAATTGTTGTGGCCACTGAATACGCGCTTGTGGCCGAGGCCGTTTTCGATCGAGACAAGGTCGCCCTTGTTGTTGTAGGTCATGATTTTGCGATCGGAGGTGCCCGCAACGGGACCATCCTCGATGGCGGTGGCAACCATGCCGTTGGCGTGGAACGTATAGGCATAAGTAGTTACCCGATCCTGATTCGCTACCCCATTGCCCGTCAAGTTTCGGGTAGTCACACTGGCAGTCAGGCTGGGGTTATTGGGAAATCGATCGAAGGTCTGCGTATAGGCATAGGTGGTGCGGCGCAGTCCGACCACAGTGACCGATTTGATCAGTTCAGTGCGAAAAACGTTGTTGGGATCGGAATCCCACTCCCAGAGCGTGGTTCTTTGCTGGGAGGTGCCTGCCGCTTCGACGACCCGGGTCCTGCGCCCGAAGTTGTCGTACTGGTACTCGGTGATATTGTCGCGCTCGTCGGTCGCATACTCCAACTGACCGTTCTCGTGATAGGAGGCCAGCTTGAAGCTCGCTTGGCAGTTGGCCGAGGCGGCGCCGATGGTCTCCGTGATCTTCCCGTTCTCGACCGTATAGGCGGTGCTCTTGCCATAGGCGTTGATCATCTCCCGCCGGCCCTGGCTGATCTGGTAGTTGTACCGGATCAGGTTGCTGCCGTCGGCCAAGCTGGTGCTGGCAACCGCCGCTCCGTTGTCGCCCGCCGATTTGTAGGTGTAATTGCTGATGGGTGTTCCGTTGACGCGTATCTGCAGCACGCGGTTGACATGGGTATAAGGCCTGGGGGCGCCAAAGACAGTGTGTGTTCCGGTCTCGTGCACGTATTCCACGTTGCCCTTGCCATCGGGATAGGTCACGTTCCTGAGGATCGGGGCTTCAACGCCCGATGCAAAGTTGGTCCCTGCCGTGTAGTAGGCGAACCGGTAGACACCGCCGTTGGGCGCGGTGATCGTCGTCACTGCGCCCGGGGTGGCGGTGGTCCAGGACAGCTGGATGGTGCGGCCCGAGGCATGGGTGACCTTGGTCAGGCGGTTGCTGGCGTCGTAGGTGTAGGTCAGGCGGTTGCCGTCGCGCTGGTCGATATAGTCGATGAAGCCGTTGCTCTTGAACACCATGCGCGGGCTGAAGACCGACCCATTGCGCACGTTCATCTCGTACTTGCCGTTATCCGCGCCACCGCTGATCCGGTTGATGCGATACATGGCCGCCGAGCCTTCCCCCACCCATAGCGCGCCACTGCGGGCCATCTGGATGATCCCACCCTCTTCGGTATAGAAGTTGATGTACTTGGGATTGCCCATGTTGCATGACGCTTTGCCCGGTATCGGATAACAGCTGTTCTGGTCGTCCGCGAAAGATATCTTGTAGTCGAGGTTGGTCACCCAGGACTGGCCAAGAACCCCGACTCCCTTCCACGCCGGGTTTTTGTAACGAGTAAATTTCAGGTCCGCGTTGGACACCGACTGGAAGTCGGTCTCGTAGGCGTGCTTCATGCCGTCGATGATGTTGACCGGGTTGTTCATCAACCCACTGGTCGCCTTGCCATCGACGCCCTCGCACAGCGTGGGTGGTTGCGGGTTCGGCTTGGTTGGCGGGCCCGGATCAGGCTGATCGTTGTTGCCTGTGTCGTGGTTGCCCAGGAAGTTGTCCTGCCGGACGCCGTCCAGGAAAAAACTGATGCTGTTGGGGTTCATGGACGCCATGGCCCCCGTGTTCAAGGACATCCGCGGCGGCGGCAGTGGCACGCGATGAACACGGAATCCCTGCACCTGTAGCGTATCAAAGGTCGTCGTCGGCACTTCCGCGGGGATTTGCTGCGCACCGGAGTCGGTCGGTCCAATCGCCGCCGCCCCCACGGCCGCCGCCAACATGCAGCGGATGGCGATGCGCAGGTTGCCCTGTCCCTTCTTGCTCAGCTCACTACCTATCGAAAACACTACATTCATTTCGCTGCCTCCAAGGCTGACAGTTTCGCTTCCGAAGCGATGGCCCATATGCCCGCAATCAATGCCGGATCGTTCTTCAAACCGGGAACATGGCGCGCTTGGCAAATCGCCTCGATTCGTTCCGTGAATCCTTGCAAGCGTCTTGTGGACAGCCCGCATGACTGTTTGATGTCCTGCAAGTCCAGCGCGTTATGGGAGAACACGCGGATTAGGAGCCTTTCGTACTCGCGCCGTGATCGCGCGCAGGATTCCAGCGCCGCCAATAAATCCTGGATCGCTTGTTTCTGTTCGGACGTATCGATCCTGCTGCGCAGTTCGTCCCTGAACCTACTGAAGAGAGACAGGTAACGCCTCAGTCCATTGGCGAAGGAGGCCGGCCAAATGGTCCCCGCCAGCTCGGCGTAGAACATCGCCAGGTAGGCGCAGGCGATCGCGCCGGCCACGGAGCCTCCCGCCGCCACGCCGGCCTGCATCGTCATTATCCGGGCCCAGCGACCATTGCCGTCCTTGAAGGGATGCAGACAACTGCAATAGAACCCCACGACGGCAGCGAAAACAGCGGGATCAAGCTTGGCTGGCGGCTCGCGCAGGACCTCGGCCAATTCCTCGAACAATGCTGGCAAACGGTCATGGGGGGTGTAGACGTGATTAGCCTCGCTCGCGCTGCGAGCGCCAGAGAACGCAATCTCTTCCCGCAGTGCTTTGGCGGCTGGATGCATGCGGCCACCGAGTTCGAGCATGGATGTACAGGTTCGATAATCGACGTGCCGGTAGGCCACCTGGCCAAGCAGGAAGGCTTGGTTGGTATCGATCAACCCTGTAGAAGCCCTGTAGGCACCGATAGGCAACAACCACGCAACAAACGCAGAGTCGGAATTCCCGGAGTACTCCACTGCGGCGCAGGACTGACAACGCTCCAGCAGGCTGCTCAACCTGTCTGGCGTCACGTAACGAAGGAGCTTTCCGGTCACACCGGACGGAACGACATCGATATGAGCGGTTGGAATATCCAAACCCGATGTCAGCGCATTGTTTTCCGTAGGCGACAATCCTGTCGACATCATCCTGACACCACTCCATTAGTGCGCTTACGATACCTGTTGTCGTCGTGGAGTCTAAACCCAATATTGTTTACGCGCGACAGTCTTCGATGAGAGGCCGTCTGTCACCGCGCACCCATTCAAACAAACACCCAATTGGCTACAGCAGCCTACCTCCGCTGCGCTGCTTTGGCAGATAAAACATGCCAAATCTCACAGTTGTGGGTTGGCACCTCTTTGAGCCGCGTTGAAATTTGCACTGGACACGAACACACCGGCAAGCTCTCCGCCACGCCAAGCAGGCTGCAGGATGGTGCCCCAACGCAGCGAGTGCCCCGTGCGCAAACCCGGACATGCGTCCGGGCAAGCGGTTACGCCACTTGCAAGATGTGCAGCGCCTTCGGATCGTTCCAGCGGGCCAGCAATTCCGCTTCGCGCGCCTTGGCCTTGTGCAGGTGCGCTTCCTTGACGTGGCCGTAGCCGCGGATGTGCTCGGGGATGCTGGCTATTTCCACCGCCAGCGCAAGGCGTTCACCATCCAATGAAGCCAGCAACGTTTCCACCGTCTCCGCATATTCCCCGATCAGCCGGCGCTCGCCCTTGCGCTCTTCGGTGTAGCCGAAGATGTCCAGCACGCCACCGCGCAGGAAGCGCAGCTTCGCCAGCAGGCCGAAGGCCTTGAACATCCACGGGCCGTATTCCTTCTTCATCAACCGGCCATGGGCGTCCTTCTTGGCGAACAGCGGCGGGGCGAGGTTGAAGCGCACTTCGTAGTCGCCTTCGAACTGTTGTTCCAGGCGGCGCTTGAATTCGCCGCTGGTGTACAGCCGCGCCACTTCGTATTCGTCCTTGTACGCCATCAGCTTGAAGAAGTAGCGCGCCACCGCCTCGGCCAGCGCGGTGGAACCCGGCGCCTTGAGGTGCTCGGCATCGCGCGCGCGCGCAACCAGGTCCGTGTAGCGCTTTGCGTAGGCGGCATCCTGGTATTCGGTGAGGAAGGCGGCGCGGCGCGCGACCAGTTCGTCCAGCGAGCGCGACAGGCGCAGGTCGTCCAGCGGCAGGAACGCGACATCGGCGCCCTGGCCCGCGCGGCCTTCCGGCAACCCGCGCAGCTCGCTCTCGTTGTCAGGACTGCGGGGCGCGGCGTTGGCGCCCCACTCGCTGCTTTCCCACTCGCCCGGCGGCAGGATCTGCAGGTTGCGCGGCGTGCGTTCGCTTTCGGTCTGGGTGTTGCGGATCAGGCCGGCGGCTTCCTGCACGGCCTGCGGGTCGACCACCGCCAGGCGGCCCCATGCGAAGGCGGTCTTGTTCATGTCGATGGCCGCGCCGTTGAGTTCCACCGCGCGCATGATGGCGTCGAAGGAAATCGGCACCAGGCCCTGCTGCCACGCATAGCCCAGCATGAACAGGTTGCTGGCAATCGCGTCGCCCATCAGCGCGGTCGCCACCTGCGTGGCATCGACCAGCATCGGCTCGCGGCCGCCCAGCGCGACCTTCACGCCCGCGATGATGTCGGTGGCCGGGAACTGCATGTCCGGGTGCGTGGTGAAGGTGCCGGGCATCGCTTCGTAGGTGTTCAGCACCACCTGCGAACGCTCGCCGCGCACCTTGGACAGCACCCAGTAGTCGTTGACCACCACCATGTCACAACCCAGCACCAGGTCGGCCTCGCCGGCCGCAATGCGCACGGCATGGATGTCTTCCGGCGTACGCGCGATGCGGATGTGCGTGGTGACCGCGCCGCCCTTCTGCGCCAGGCCGGTCTGGTCCAGCACGCTGGCGCCCTTGCCTTCCAGATGGCCCGCCATGCCCAGCAGAGCGCCGATGGTCACCACGCCGGTGCCGCCAACGCCGGTGATCAGGATGTTCCAGGGCTGGCCGAGGTCGGACTTGAACGTGGGCGCCGGCAGTGACGCAAGAAGATCCACTGCATTCGCACGTCCCTTGCCCGGCACGCTGCCCTTGCGCGGCTTGCCGCCATGCACGGTGACGAAGCTGGGGCAGAACCCATCGACGCAGCGGAAGTCCTTGTTGCAGTTGGATTGGTCGATCTCGCGCTTGCGGCCGAATTCGGTTTCCTTCGGCAGCACGGAAACACAGAAGCTTTTCACGCCGCAGTCGCCGCAGCCTTCGCAGACCAGCGTGTTGATCATGGTGCGCTTGGCCGGATCCGGCAGCTTGCCGCGCTTGCGGCGGCGGCGCTTTTCGGTGGCGCAGACCTGGTCGTAGATCAGGATGGAGACGCCCTTCACCTTGCGCAGCTTGCGCTGCACGTCGTCCAGTTCCTTGCGGTCGAAGAATTCCACCCCGGACGGGAACAGGTCGCGGCGGCGCCATTTGCCGATGTCGTCGCTGACGACAATGATCGTGTCCACGCCTTCGGCGCGCATCATGTGCGCGATCTGCGGCACCGACAGCGTGCCGTCCACCGGCTGGCCGCCGGTCATCGCCACCGCGTCGTTGTAGAGGATCTTGTAGGTGATGTTGACGCCGGTGGCCACCGATTGCCGCACCGCCAGCGAGCCGGAATGGAAGAACGTGCCATCGCCCAGGTTCTGGAAGACGTGCTCGGTCTCGGTGAACGGCGCCTGCCCGGACCAGGTGACGCCTTCGCCACCCATGTGGGTGAAGGTGTCGGTGTCGCGGTCCATCCACGTCACCATGTAGTGGCAACCGATGCCGCCCAGCGCGCGCGAACCTTCCGGCACCACCGTGGAGGTGTTGTGCGGGCAGCCGCTGCAGTAATGCGGCACGCGCGGGAAGTTGGCGCGCGGCAGCGCCATCTCGGCTTCCTTCTCCTCCATCCAGCGCAGGCGCTGTTCGATGGATTCGGCGGTGAAGAAGCGCTGGATGCGGCGACCGATCACGCCGGCAATGGTGGCCGGCGTGAGCTCGCCGGTGGAGGGCAGGATCCACTCGCCGGCTTCGTCGTACTTGCCGACGATGGACGGGCGTGTTCCGGCATTGGCCGGCCAGTTGTAGAACTGCTCCTTCATCTGCCGCTCGATGAAGGCACGCTTCTCCTCCACCACGACGATGTCTTCCAGGCCCCTGGCGAAATTGGCGATGCCCACCGGCTCCAGCGGCCAGGTCATGCCCACCTTGTAGACGCGGATGCCGATGTCGGCGCAGGCCTGTTCGTCCAGGCCCAGGTACTCCAGCGCCTGCAATACGTCCAGGTAGCTCTTGCCGGTGGTGACGATGCCCAGCCGCGCGCGCGGCGAATCCAGCACGATGCGGTCCACGCCATTGGCGCGCGCGAACGCCTGCGCCGCCGCCACCGCGTACTTGTGCAGGCGCATTTCCTGGTCCAGCGGCGGGTTGGGCCAGCGGATGTTGAGGCCGCCCGGCGGCATCTCGAAATCCTCCGGCAGCACGATGCGGCGCGCGAACGGGTCCACCTGCACCGAGGCCGACGACTCCACTGTCTCGGCAATCGTCTTGAAGCCGATCCAGCGCCCGGTGTAACGGCTCATCGCCCAACCCACCAGGCCCAGGTCCAGGATGTCCTGCACGCCGGCCGGGTTGAGGATGGGCATCATCGCGCTGACGAATTCGTCCTCGGAACCATGCGGCAGCGTCGAGCTGCGGCAATTGTGGTCGTCGGCGGCCAGTGCCAGCACGCCGCCATGCTTCGAGGTGCCGGCGGCGTTTCCGTGCTTGAACACGTCGCCGCAACGGTCCACGCCGGGGCCCTTGCCGTACCACATGCTGTAGACGCCATCGACCTTCGCGCCCGGGAAAAGATTGGTCTGCTGCGTGCCCCAGACCATGGTGGCGCCCAGGTCCTCGTTGAGGCCCGGAATGAACTTCACCGCCGCCGCTTCCAGATGCTTGCGCGCGCGCCACAACTCCAGGTCGAATCCGCCCAGCGGGCTGCCGCGATAGCCGCTGATGAAGCCGGCCGTGTTCAACCCCTCCGCCTGGTCGCGCAGCCTTTGCATCAACGGCAGGCGCACCAGCGCCTGCACGCCGCTCAGGTAGATGCGGCCGTCGGTGCGCGTGTACTTGTGTTCCAGCGTGTAATCGCCGTCCAGCACGCCGATCTGCGGCATGTTGGCGGAGGAAGGGGAGGTGAGTTCGGCGGTGCTGGTCATGGCTGGCCCGTGCAAGGCGGCTGGCGGCGCACGGCAAAGGCCGTGCGTGGGATTGGCCGGTAATTGTAACAATGCGGCGTTCCGTGACGGCGCTCACTCCTGTTTTGTGCGGTGCAGCGGTTAGGATGCAGGAGGTATTTGTTCCGCGTCGGGGGATGATTCAATGTCGATCAAAGTGCTGTCCGGTCTCGTGCTGGCGCTGTTTGCAGTGGCCGCGAACGCGCAGAACCTGCCCAAGCCGAAAGAGTTCTATTTCGACCAGGACAGCGCCGTGCGCCCTATCGTATTGGTCGAAGGCGAAGGCCAGGGCGTGACCGAACAGCTGATCAGGGCGCGGGAACGCAGTCGCCGGGCCGTGGAAGCGACCGCCCAGCTGGCACGCATCGCCTTCCGTGAAAACCGCACGGAACTGGGGAAAACCCTCTATGCGCAAGCCATGGACAACGCCCCGGCCAACGGCAACCTTGGGCGGGCGGTTCGCTGGAACTATGGCTGGGACCTGTTCCGGCTGGGCGAGCACGAAGCCGCGTTGGGACAATGGGCCAGCCTGGTCGCTGCCCCTGGCGGTCCGGCCTGGATACCGCCCACCCTGGCCTTGGCGTTGTGGAGCGTCGATCGCAAACCGGAAGCGATCCAGTGGTACGCCGCCGCCGTCCGGACGGAGCCAGGCCTCTGGAACAATCCGGAAAATTTCCCGCAACTGTTGCCGGACTGGAATGATGGCGAGCGCGCCATGCTGACCGAAGTGCATGCCGCATGGCAGGCCAACCCTCCCTCCTGGCCGTAAGATGCTCGGTTGAAGACCTGCCTGGGCAGGCCACCGCGCCGACCATGATCCGAATCCTGCTGTTCCTCGGCCTGTCCGGGATGTTGTCGGCCGCCATGGCGGCCGACCGCATCACCGGACGCGATTTCGCTACCCGCTCGGAGGTGATCGCGCCGCACGCCATGGCCGCCACCTCGCATCCGCTGGCCACCCAGATTGCGCTGGACACCATGAAGGCCGGTGGCAGCGCGGTGGATGCCGCGATTGCCGCCAACGCGGCACTGGGCCTGATGGAACCCACCGGCAACGGCATTGGCGGTGACCTCTTCGCCATTGTCTGGGACCCGAAGACCAAGCGCCTGCATGGCTACAACGGTTCCGGCCGTTCGCCGAAATCGCTGACGCTCGAGCATTTCCAGCAGCTCGGCCTGGCCGACATCCCGCCGCACGGGCCGCTGCCGGTCAGCGTGCCCGGCGCGGTGGACGGGTGGTTCGCGCTGCACGGCCGCTTCGGCAAACTGCCCATGCGCGACGTGCTGGCGCCGACCATCCGCTACGCCCGCGAAGGCCATCCGGTCCACGAAACCATCGCCTACTACTGGGACCGCTCGGTGCCGCGGTTGTCGAAGTGGCCCGGTTTCAGCGAACAGTTCACCGTGGACGGACGCGCCCCGCGCAAGGGCGAACTCTGGAAGAACCCGAACCTGGCCGACACCCTGCAGCAGATCGCCGACGGTGGCCGCGACGCGTTCTACAAGGGCGACATCGCCCGCATCATCGACGTCTATTTCCGCGAGCACGGCGGTTTCCTGGGCTTCGAGGACATGGCCGCGCACCAAGGCGAATGGGTCGAGCCGGCCAGCGCCAATTATCGCGGCCACGATGTCTGGGAATTGCCGCCCAACGGGCAGGGCATCGCCGCCTTGCAGATGCTGAACATCCTGGAAGGCTACGACTTCTCGAATATTCCTTACGGCAGCGCCGAGCACATCCACCTGCTGGTCGAGGCCAAGAAACTGGCCTTCGCCGACCGCGCGCGCTGGTACGCCGATCCGGATTTCCATCCGGCGCCCGTCGCCCGGCTGATCTCCAAACCCTACGCCGATGAGCGGCGCAAGCTGATCTCGCCGGACAAGGTGCTGCGCGAAGCGCAGCCCGGCACGCCCAGGCAACTGGAGGAAGGCGACACCATCTACCTGACCACCGCCGATGCCGACGGCATGATGGTGTCGCTGATCCAGTCCAACTACCGCGGCATGGGCAGCGGCATGGCGCCGCCGGGCCTGGGCTTCATCCTGCAGAATCGCGGCGAGATGTTCGTGCTCAAGCCCGGACACCCCAACAGCTTCGAGCCGGGCAAGCGCCCCTTCCACACCATCATCCCGGCCTTCGTCACCCGCAACGGGCAGCCGTGGATCAGCTTCGGCGTGATGGGCGGCGCGATGCAGCCGCAGGCGCATGTGCAGATCGTGATGAACCTGATCGACTTCGGCATGAACCTGCAGGAGGCCGGGGACGCGCCGCGCATCCAGCATGACGGCTCCACCGAGCCGACCGGCCAGAACATCGCGATGAGCGATGGCGGCGTGGTCCAGCTGGAGTCCGGTTTCCCGTACGAAACCGTCCGGGCGCTGATGGCCAAGGGCCACCACGTGGAATGGGCGCTGGGCCCTTACGGCGGCTACCAGGCCATCCTGCGCGATCCGGATACCGGCGTGTACTACGGCGCCTCGGAAAGCCGCAAGGACGGGCAGGCCGCGGGCTATTGACCTCCATGTTCCCGGTGCAGGAGCGGCTCTTGGCCGCGACCGCCTTTCGCGGCAAGGCCCCTCGCGGCCAAGAGCCGCTCCTACGGGATAATGGGCGTCCCCACTTCTGAGCCCGTCGACCGATGGCCTTCGATGCATTCGCGCTGATCCTCGCCATGCTGGCGCTGGGCATGCTGTTCGCGCGCCTGAAATTGCTGCCGGCCAATGCGCCCGAAGTCCTGAACCTGGTGGTGCTGTACGTCTGCCTGCCGGCCGCGGTGCTGATCTACGTGCCGCGGCTGCAGGTGGATATTTCCCTGCTGGGCGTCATCGTCACGCCGTGGATCCTGGCGGTGGCGACGGTACTGCTGGTCAACCTGGCCACGCGGCAATTCGGCTTCCGCGCCGACGAGCATGCGGTGCTGTTGCTGTGCGTGGCGCTGGGCAATACCAGCTTCATCGGCTATCCGATGGTCCGCGCCCTGCTCGGCGAGAACGCGCTGCCCTATGCGGTGGTGTACGACCAGTTCGGCACGTTCATCCTGTTGTCGACGTTCGGTCTGTACGTGTTGGCGAAATACGGCGGCGACTCACAGCCCACGGCACGGGACGTAGTGATGCGGATCGTGAAGTTCCCGCCGGTGTGGGCGCTGTTGTTCGGCCTGACCCTGATGCCGGAACAACCCCCGCACTGGATTGCATCGGCCCTGCAGAAATTGTCCGATGCCCTGCTGCCGCTGGTGATGCTGGCCGTCGGCCTGTCGATCCAGCTGAAGCTGCCACGGGATGAAATGAAGCCGCTGGCGACAGGCCTGACCCTGAGTCTGCTGGCAATGCCGACACTCGCGCTGCTGCTGTCGCTGATGTTCGGCATGCAGGGGCACATGCTGCAGGCCAACGTGCTGGAGTCGGCGATGCCGCCGATGATCACCGCCGGCGCGCTGGCCATCGCGCACAACCTGGCCCCGCGCCTGGCCGCCGCCATGGTCGGTTACGGCATCCTGCTGTCCATCGCCACCCTGCCGGCATGGGCATGGGTGCTGGGGCGCATCGCGGGCTGAAACACGCCAGAGAACGCGGGCCCCGGACCTCTCCGATCCGCCTACTCGTGCCGCAACGCGGCGATAGGGTCCAGCTGCGCCGCCTGCCGCGCCGGATAGACACCGAATGCCAACCCCACCAGCGCGCAGAATGCGACCGACAGCAGGATCGGCAATGGCGCCCACGCCACCTGCCAGCCCGCGAAGGTGGCGATCAGGTAAGCCAGCACCGCACCGAACAGCAGTCCCAGCAACGCGCCGGCAATGCAGATCACGCTGGCCTCGCGCAGGAACTGCGCGATCACGTCGCGCCGCCGCGCGCCGAGCGCGCGCAACAGGCCGATCTCGCGCCTGCGCTCCAGCACGTTGGCCAGCATGATGTTCATGATGCCGATGCCGCCGACCAGCAGGCTGACGCCGGCGATCGCGCCCATCACCACCTGGAAGATGCGTTGGGTCTGCTGGTGCTGCTGGAACAACTGCTGCGGCACCACCAGCTGGTAATCGGCGATGCCGGCGTGGCGCTGGTCCAGCACCGCGGCCAGCACGCCCGCGCCCGCGGCCAGTTGCGTCGGTGAATCGAGCCGCAACAGGAAGCGGTCCACCTGGTCCTCCTGCGGCTGGAAGCGGAAGCGCGCGTGGGCGCTGGCCAGCGGCACGTAGATGCGGTTGCTTTCCGAGCCGAGCTGCACGCCTTCGAAATCGTCCTTGCCAAGGTCGCGGTCCGCCAGCACGCCGACCACTTCCAGCCAGACGTGGTTGACCTTGACCAGTTGGCCAACCGGATCGATGCCCGGGAACAGGCTGGAAGCGACCTGGTGGCCGATCACCGCGACCGGCGCCATCGCGCTGTCGTCGTCCGCGCCCAGTGCGCGCCCCTTCGCCACCTGCAACGCCGACAACTCGAACCAGTCGGCGCTGATGCCGCTGGCCTGGGCGTCGCTGCGGCCGTGATCGCTGAACACGGTATGGGTGCGTATGCGTTTTTCGGCGGCGTACTTGTCCGCGCCGGGCACCACCGCCAGCGCGGCGTGCGCGTCGGCCATGCTCAGGCCCAGGCTGCGCGCGCGCGATTCCTTCAGCGTCGCCTCGTCCTGCGGCCTGGTTTCCGCGATCAGGTTGCGCAGTCCGAGGCTTTCGACCAGCCGCAGCGCTTCGCGGCGGCTGCCCTCGCCCACCGCCTGCATGGCGACGATCGCGCCGACGCCGAAGATCAGGCCCAGCAGGGTCAGCAGCGTGCGCAGGCGGCGGCGCCAGAGTTCCTCGACGGCCTCGCGCCAGACCGGCGGCAATTTCATCAGCCAGCGATTCATCGGGATGTCTCTCCGCCCGCGGCGTCGCCGCCGTCTTCGCCCGCCATTCCGGCATCGCCCGGAGAGCCGGGCGACGGTTCGCCGCCGGCGGACGAAAGCAGGATTTCCTCACCGGCCTTGAGGCCCGACAGCACCTGCGAACGCGCGGTACCGCGCACGCCAAGCTCGATCTGGCGGCGCTCGTGGCCGCGTCCCTTGCGGACCTGCACCCAGGCCTTGCCGTCCTGCTCTTCGATGGCGACGTTGGCCACGCTGATGGCCTCCGGTTCGCGCAGCAGGATGATCCTGGCCGCGAAACGCTGGCCCGGCACGAAGTTGTGCCGGCCGATCGCCTCGGCCGGGACCGGCGCGCGCATGGACAGGTACTTCACCGGGTTCTCGCGGTCGAGCACGGTGGCCGCGCTGGCGACCCAGCTCAGTTCGCTGGTGAAGGCCTGGTCCGGGCGTCCGAGCGGATGCAGTTCGACGGTGTTGCCGACCTGGATGCCTTGCGCCTCGATCTGCGGCAGGTCGATCTGCACTTCCATTGCCGAAGTATCCGGCAGGCTGCCGTACTCCTGGCCGGCGCGCATCGTGGTGCCGAGCATCGGCTTGTCGCCGGACCAGTTGGCGGTAAGCAGGAGCACGCCGTCGTTGGGCGCGCGCAACTCGAGCGCATCCAGGTCGTCGCGGCGGGTCCTGGCATTGAGGTCGAACGTGGCGCGCTGGGCATCGAGCACGGCGAGCTCCGCGCCGCCGCGCGTCCCGGACTGCGCGCGCTGCCACTCCAGCGTGTCCTGCCTGGTTTCGAGGAATCGGCTGTCCTCGATGGCATCGAGCACTTCGTTGCGGGCGACCGTGCTGAGGTCGGCGTCGGCATAGCGCTGCGCGATGCCGAGCTGCACGGCAACCTGGGACAGATCCACGTCCACCCGGTCCTGGGTCGCCTGCAGGGCGCTCTCCTTCGCCAGTCGCGCCAGCGCATTGCGCTGCAGGTCGATCAGCGCCTGGTCGAGCTGCTGCTTGCCTTCGTCGGCGCGGAACTTCGCCAGCAGTTCGCCCTTCTTCACCATGCTGCCTTCGGGCAGCATCCATTCCAGCTGGCGCGCTGCCCAGTTGCGGCCCGGAACCGAAAGCGGCGTCGGCTTGGCCGAGCGGAGCTCGCCTTCGCCATCGGTGCTCAACACCAGTTCGCCGGGCACGATGATCTCGGTTGCCTGCGGTGCATCGTTGCTGGAACAGGCAGCGAGCGCGGCGAACGCCAGCGCGCAGGCAAGGTGCCGCAAGCAGGGCGTCATGGCCCGCCCCCGGGCAGCTGGTCCGGCACCACCAGCTCCACGCGCACCGCCTGTCCGGGGCGCAGCCGCGCGGAAGCGTCATCGAGCCGGATCTCCAGGTCCACGATCGGAATCGGCTGGACCTGCGACTTGCTGCGCACGGTGCGGCCGACCGACGAGACCTTGCCCCGGTGCACACCGCCGCCGCCGCCCTCGACCACGATCCGCGCAGGCGCGCCGGGGGCGACCCGCAACAAATCGCGCTCGGGCAGTTCCGCGCGCACCGCCAGCGCGGTGCCGTCGGGGATCTCGGCGATGGTCTGGCCGCGCCATACCTGCGAGCCGACATCGAACTTCTCGCCGCTCCAGCTGCTCTTGTGCATCATCACGCCCGACCGCGGCGCGCTGATGTTGAGCCATGTCAGCGACTGCTGCAGGCGATCCACATCGGCCTGCAGTTGCTCCAGTTCCGACTGCACCAGGCGCCGCTCCTGCCGGCGCTGCTCGGCGGCAAGCCCTTCGCGCCGGGAGATCAGCACCATGCGGCGCTGGGCGCGGGTGCGCTCCTCCACCAGCTTGTCGTATTGCAGCCCGGCGATCAGTTCGCGCGGCTGCTCGGTCTTGCGCTGCGCCTTGTCCAGCGCGGCCTGCGCCTCGGCGGTGAGCAAGGCTTCGTTGCGCTGTCGTTCGGCCAGATCGAGTTCGAGGTTTTCCAGCTGGCGCTGCTTTTCCTGCAACTGGCTCTGCTTTTCGGTGAGTTGCTGCATGAGCTGGTTGCCGTCGAAGGCCAGCACCACGTCGCCTTCCTTCACCGGCTCCCCGTCGGGCGCCAACCGGGTGATGTTGAAATTCCACATCCGGTCGATCACCGGCGGCATCAGCGAGGACTTCTCCAGCGCATAGACTTCGCCGTCGATGCGCAGGGTGGCGGCATGCGCCGAGATGGGCAGCAATGCGGCCAACAGGAGCGGAAAGCGACGCGACATGCTCATCGGCCGGCTCCCGCGGCGTCCACAGGCGGCCGCGCGATCACGCGGGCACTCATCCCCGGCAGCAGTTTCAGCCCGCCGGCCTCGAAATCGACATCGATCATGAAGTAACGGCCGTTGCCCCATTCCGGGCGGCGGTCCGGTGCGCCGGAAATCGCGGCGATGCGGCCCTCGACGCGGCTGCCTGGGATGGCATCGAAGCTCAGTTCGACGGGCTGCCCGACCTGCAACCCGCGGCGGTCCGGTTCCAGCGCCCAGGCGCGCACGCTGGTGCCGCTGCCGCTGACCACCTCGCCGGCGCGGCTGCCGGGCATGGTCGAGGAACCTTCGTCGATGCGCCCACCGATCCAGTTGTTGTTGAAACCATGCACCACGTAACCGTCGCGGTCGGCGCGGACCTCGGAGGTCTTCACCATCAACGCATGGTAGTCGCGCTGGATTGCCAGCTTGTCGACCTCCAGCCGGGCGTCCTGCCTGCGCCGGCTTGCCGCCTCGCGCGCTTCGGCCAGTTGCCGGCGCTTGAGCGCGGCTTCGCGCGTGGCGCGGTCCAGTTCGCCTTGATGACGATCATAGTCGAGGTCCGCGATCAGGCCTTTCGGGATCTTCGCATCGATGCGCGCGGCGGCAAGCTGGGCTTCTGCGTCGACCAGCGCCAGTTCGGCGTCCAGGGCCTGGACCTCAAGTTCCGCCACTTCCTTTTCGCCGCGCACGCGGGTTTGTTCGATCCGCGCTTCCAGGTCCGGGATCATCGATGCCGACTGTCCGGGATCGATCCGCAGCACCACGTCGCCTTCTTTCACCGCCTGTCCTTCGGGCACGAAGAAACGGATCACCACCGGCGAGCTGTTCGATTGCGGGGTGATGAGCGTCTGCGCCTCGGTGGAACGCACCTCGCCGGTCAGCACCACGGCGTTTGCCGCGGGCGCGGCGGCGGCGAGCAGCAGCGCGAAGGCGAGCAGGGGATTCCTGATCCGGCCCGCAAATAGTGCGAATGGGCGCAGGCCGGGGCTACGTCCGCGACGCCTCTGCACGCCCGGACATGGCACGTCGGGGGCGTAGCCCCGACCTACGTCGGCGCGGGAGCATTCGCGGGACGGGTCAGTGCAGTGCCGAATCATGTTCGATCCTGCCGTCGCGCAGCCGCACCTGGCGCGGCGCGCGCGCGGCGATGTCGTTGTCGTGGGTCACCATCACCACGGTCTGACCGCCGCGGTGGACTTCGTCGATCAGTTCCAGCACGTCGGCGGCGCTCTTCGAGTCCAGGTTGCCGGTGGGCTCGTCGGCCAGCAGCAGCGCCGGGTTGAGCAGCAGCGCGCGGGCGATGGCCGCGCGCTGCATCTGCCCGCCCGACAGTTCGCCGGGGCGGTGGTCGCGGCGCTCTGACAGCCCTACCCGTTCGAGCAATTCGCCGGCACGCTCATGCACCCCCGGCGGAGGATGGCGGTGGAAGCGCAGCGGCAACAGCACGTTCTCCAGCACGGTCAGGCGCGGCAGCAGGTGGAAGCTCTGGAACACGAAGCCGATGCGGCGGTTGCGGATGTCGCTGCCGGCCTCGTCGTCGAGCATGGCCACGTCACCCCCTTCGATCAGGTAGCGGCCGCTGGTGGGATGGTCCAGGCAGCCGAGGATGTTGAGCAGGCTGGACTTGCCGGAGCCGGACTGGCCGGTGATGGCGACGAATTCGCCCGTGCCGACCTTGAGGTCCACGCCGGCCAGCGCGCGCACGGTCTGGCCGCTCATTGCGTAGTGGCGATGCACATCCTGCAACTCAATCATTCCCGGCCATCCCCATCGGATCCCTGCAACCCATTGTCCATGACCCGTCGTTGCACGGGTGTGCTTGGACAGTCTGGGCAAGGGATGGTTCCCCCCGCATGTGCCGATGGTTTGGAGGGCAGCGGTCCTGCCCCGCTCAGTCCGCCGGCACGGTGCGTTCCTGCGCCCAGGCGCGCAAGGCCGCCACCTGCTCGGCCATGAGCACCGACAGCGGACGGGTGCCGCGGATTTCCTCCAGCAGCATGGCCGTGTCCAGCGGGCGCTGTTCGGCGTGCATGGTGTACAGCGCGGAGACGATGGCCTGCTCGATCTCGGCGCCGGAGAAGCCTTCGCTGGCCGCAGCCAGCGCCGGCAGATCGAAAATGGCGGCCTCCAGTTGCCGGCGCGCCAGGTGCACCCTGAACACGTCCGCGCGCGTCTCCGCGTCCGGCAGGTCGACGAAGAAGATTTCGTCGAAGCGCCCCTTGCGCAACAATTCGGCCGGCAGTTCGTGCACCTGGTTGGCCGTGGCGACCAGGAACACCGGGGCCTTGCGTTCGGCCATCCAGGTCAGCAGATAACCCAGCACCCGGCGCGATACGCCGCCATCCTCGCCGCCGCTGGCCACGCCCTTCTCGATTTCGTCGATCCACAGCACGCAAGGGGCGAGCTGTTCGGCCGACGCCAGCGCAGCGCGCAGGTTCTTCTCGGTCTCGCCGTGGTATTTGTCGTACAGGGTGCCGAAATCCAGCCGCAACAACGGCACCCGGAAGCCGGCGGCAATGGCCTTGGCCAGCATCGATTTGCCGCAGCCCTGCACGCCCAGCAACAGCACGCCCTTGGGCGGGTCCAGCCCGGGCGGGGCGTCACCTTCGGCGAATGCTCGCCGCCGCTGTTCGATCCAGCGCTTCAGCCGGCGCGCGCCGGCAACCTCCGCGAACCGTGCGGTGTCGTATTCGTAGTGCAGGTGACCGCTCTTGTTCAGCAGCTCGAACTTCAGTTTCGCCAGCTTCGGCAGGTCGTCCGGGGCCAGCACGCCGTCATCGTTGACCAGATGGCGGGCGATCCGGCGCGCGTCCGCGCTGTCCAGTCCCTGCAGGTTGGCCACGATCCGGCGCACCGTGTCCTCGTCGGCCTCGACCCGCTTGCCGCCATGCTCGCGCTGATAGGCGGCGGCTTCCTCGCGGACGATCCGGAGCAGGGCATTGGCGTCGGGCAGCCGCGGCCGGAAGCGCGCGGCCTTGGCTTCAAGTTCGGGCGGCAGCTCGACCTTGTGCCCGACCAATACGAGGGTATGCGGCAGGCAGCCGCGGCGCTGCAGGATCTCGCGCAACTGCCGCTGGGTACTGGCATAGCCAAGATAGGGATGGAAGTCGAGCAGCAGGTAGATGCCGCGCTGGCTGGCATCACGGATCGCGGCCAGCGTGGTGCTTGCATCCGGAGGCGTGTCGGACGGGTCCTCGCGGTCCATGTCGATCCGGCGCAGGCCCTCGGTGATGGTCCAGCGGTACAGGGCCCGCCAGACCTGCGCCAGGGTCTGCCGGAAAAGCTCGACCGCCCGGCCTTCGTCCCGGGTTTCGATGACGATCAACGGAGTGTTGGCCCGGATCAGGGCGGCAAGGTCCTGCAGTTCGTTCATGGCGTGGTCGGGCCGGAGGAAGGAGAACGATAACAAAGACCCCCACTCCCTCCTCCAGACCCCCGGCCCGCAGCTACCGCCCTTCCCACGCCCCGGTGTACCCTGCGGGTTCTCCGGATGACAGAGGTGCGCGCATGAAGACGATTCTGGTCGCCAGCTCCAAGGGGGGTGCGGGCAAGACCACCATTGCAACCAATCTGGCGGCCCATTTCGCCCTCGGCGGCAAGCGCACCGTGCTGGTGGATGCCGACCCGCAAGGCTCCTCCATGCGCTGGGCGCAACGGCGGGCGGAACTGGAATCGGCCGTGCTGCCCATCGACGGCAGCGGCAAGCGAAGCTGGCGGGCGTGGTTGCCGGACGATGCCGAGCGGGTGGTGATCGACTCGCGCGCGGGCGCGATGGCCGACGATCTGGACAATTTCATCGAACATGCCGACGCCGTGGTCGTCCCCGTGCTGCCCTCGGCGCTGGATATCGAAGCCACGGTGGGCTTCCTCAACACCCTGGCCAAGGTGCCGCGCATCCACAAGCGCAAGCTGCCGGTGGGGCTGGTGATCAACCGCAGCAAGCCCTGGACCAACACAGCCCAGCAGGCGCTGGAAATGCTGAAGACCTGGCCCTACCCGGTGGTGGCGCAGTTGCGCGATACGCAGGCCTATGTGGTACTGGTGGGGCTGGGCCGCAGTCTGTTCGATTACCGTTCCGCGCAGGTGCGCGACCATCAGGCCGACTGGGAACCCCTGTTCAAATGGCTCAAGAAAGCCTGAAGCCCCCGCCACTGCGCCAGCCGGAGAGACCTGCACCATGCGCGAACTGATCCTGTTGCGCCATGCGCATGCCGAACCCGCCCTGCCCGGCCAGTCCGATCTGGACCGCCCATTGTCCACGCAGGGCCTGGCCGAAGCAGAAGCGGCCGGACGCTGGCTGGCGGACCAGAGCCTGGTCCCCGACCGCATCCTGTGCTCGCCGGCCCGGCGCACCCGCGAGACACTGGAAGCCGTGCTGGAAACCATCGGCTATGTCGAGCAGCGGCTGGAAGATCGCATCTATGAAGCCACCGCCGGCACCCTGGCCGACGTGATCGACGCCCATCGCGAAACCGAACGCCTGCTGGTGGTCGGACACAATCCGGGCTTCGAGCAGTTGGCCGCCCTGATGCACAGCGGCCAGTCCAGCGACTACCGCGGCATGCCGCCAGCCGGGATCGCGGTCCTGGCCCTGTCCGCCGACGCCATCATCGAACCCGGCGTGGCGCGGTTGTCCGCCTTCTGGTGGCCATGACCGCAACCGCCGTACGCCTCCCCCGGCCGGGTCTGCTTTTCCTGATGCTGTTGTGCGCGTGGCTGCCCGCCGCCGCCGCGGAAACACCGTTGCATCCGGAGCAATGCCAGTTCGGCTTCGAGTTGCGCACGCGCTGGGGACAGAAATTGCAGGGCCTGTTCCCGCGCTACGAAGGGGAAAGCCGCCGGCTGCCCGACGGACGCAACCAGGTGCGCCTGAAGATGTACACGCAGGACGTCGAAATACTTGGACACCCGCGCTACAGCGAATGGGCGCGCGGCGAACAGTTCTTCGATGCCGAACGGCACCCGGCCATCGAGTTCGTCTCGCACCCTTTCGATGGCAGCCTGCTGGGGCGCGGTGGCGCGCTTGCGGGTGAATTGAGCGTGCGCGGCATCCGCCGGCCGGCCGTGCTGCACGTGGCGCCGCCCACCTGCGAGCGGCATGGATACGATTGCGACGTGGTCGTCACCGGCGAAATCCGCCGCGGCGATTTCGGCATGGATGGCTGGAAGATGGCGCTGCACGACCAGGTTGTCCTCACCCTGTTCGCGCGCCTGGACGGACCCGGGAACTGACATGGGATGCCGGTATCCGTCCCTGCCATCGCGCTTGTTGCTGGCATGGCTGGTCCTGCTGTGCAGCGGCTGCGCCACCCTGTCCAGCGCACAGCGGGACCGCGCCGCGGAAATTGCCGCAACCTCGCGCACGGACGACGTCGCCTGCCAGGAGGCAGATGCCTGCGCGCTGCGTTCTCCCCTCTACGATCTGGCCGGCCACGCCATCGAGACCTCCACCGAACAGGCCCCGCGCCACTACGCGCTGATCCTGGACGAGGGCGGGGACGCCCTGCTGGCGCGGCTGAACCTGATCCGCAGCGCACGCGAGAGCATCGACCTGCAGACCTACATCTTCGACAAGGACGACAGCGCGCGGCTGGTGCTGGACGAGTTGATCGCCGCCGCCGGGCGCGGCGTGCAGGTCCGCATCCTGATCGACCAGCTCACCGCCATCCAGGACCTGGAGATACTCGCGGCCTTGTCCGGCGTCCACGAAAACCTGGCCATCCGCATCTACAACCCCAGCTTCGGCAAGGCCAAGCTCAACTACCTGGATTACGCGGGCAGCGTGCTGTGCTGCTTCCGCCGCTTCAACCAGCGCATGCACAACAAGCTGCTGGTGGTCGACGAGCGCATCGGCATCACCGGCGGGCGCAATTACCAGGACGACTATTACGATTGGGACGCCGAATACAACTTCCGCGACCGCGACGTGCTGATCGCGGGCCCGGAAGCGCAGGCCATGGCGGCCAATTTCGACGCCTTCTGGCACGCTCCGCGCAGCGTGCCGGCGGAGCGGCTCAACGACGTCGGCAAGAAGCTGCTGAGGGAAGGCGTGCCCGCCATGCCGCAGGCGCGGTTCCTGCATCCGGAGCGTGTGGAGGAATTCGCGCGCAAAGCTTCCGACAGCGCGCTCGTCGAGGAACGCCTGGTACAGCCGGCGTTCCCGGTGGGCGCGGTGACCTACGCGGCCGACCTGCCGCAGAAGCACCGGCAGGACAGCGCCGCCGCACCCGACGACGCGGCCACCGAACTGGAAAGGCTTATCGCCGGGGCCGAATCGGAAGTGCTGTTGCAGACCCCCTATCTGGTCATGTCCAGACAGGCGCGCGATCTGTTCAAGGCCATGCGCCAGCGCCAGCCTGTCCCCACGGTGGTCGTTTCCACCAACAGCCTGGCCGCCACCGACAATCCGGTGGTGTATTCCATGTCGTTCAAGTACAAGCGGCGCTACCTGCGCGAGCTGGGTTTCCAGATCTACGAATACAAGCCGTTCCCCGGCAACGCACCGCAGGTGGACATCGCTGCGTCCGCGGATGGCGGCACGGACGCGCCGGCAGGGACCGGCCTGTTCGGCAGCGGATCGGCCGGCCCTTCCGGATCGGCCGGCGAAACGCCCCGCAAACAGCAACGCACCGAATCCCGGCCTTCGTTCCTCAGCAGCGGCGCGGCCACCGCACCGTTGCCGGTGGAGCGCGCCGGACCGCGCACCGGCCTGCACTCGAAGTCGATGGTGGTCGATGGCCGCATCGGCGTCATCGGCTCGCACAACTTCGATCCCCGCTCGGAAAACTACAACACCGAAAGCGCCGTGATCATCGAGGACGAAGCCTTCGCCCAGGCGCTCGCCGCCAGCATCCGCCGGGACATGGCGCCGGAGAATTCCTGGATCATCGCGCCACGGGCCAAGCCGCCGGTGTTTTCCGGGCTCGACTACAGCCTGGGGAAGGTCTCCGAAGCGCTGCCTGTGTTCGACATCTGGCCGTGGCGCTACGCCACCAGCTACGAGTTCCGGCCCGGGCCGGAATGCCCCGAACCCCTGCTGCCCGACCACCCGGACTTCCACACGTGCTATGTCCCGGTCGGCGACTTCCCCGAGGTCAGCATCGGCCCGAAGTGGCTCTATACCCGCATCCTGACCGCCTTCGGTGCCGGCCTGGTACCCATTCTCTGAAGGAAATGCACATGGCCTTCCTGGCTCCCGTCGATATCAATGCCCTCAATGAGCTGCGGCTCGGCTCGATGGTCGAACACCTGGGCATCACGCTGACCGAAGCCGGCGCGGACTGGCTGCGCGGGACCATGCCGGTCGATCCGCGCACCCGCCAGCCCTTCGGCATCCTGCACGGCGGGGCCTCCGTAACCTTGGCCGAAACCCTGGGCAGCATTGCCGGAGGCCTGTGCGTGGACCCGGCCCGCCAGCGCGTGGTCGGGCTGGAGATCAATGCCAACCACCTGCGCGCCGTCCGTGAAGGCACCGTTACCGGCACCGCGCGCGCCGTGCACGTGGGCCGCAGCACACAGGTATGGGAAATCCGCATAGAAAACGAGGCAGGCCAGCCCGTCTGCATTTCGCGGCTGACGCTGGCCGTGGTGGCTATCGCCTGAACGACGCCGGTCCGGCACCGTAGCCCGACCGCGGACGTATCCGGTATCGTGGGCGGCCATGAACCCTCCCCACACTCCTGCGGCCGGCAACGGCTTGGCGCGGGCATTCCGTTATCTGTACCGGGTGCCGCTGCTGTTGCTGCACTTGCTGATCTCCTTGCCCATCACGCTGCTGGGCATGGTGCCGCTGTGGGCGGGCCTGCGGGTACGCGGCGGCGAGCGCCTGGACCATCGCATGATCCGCGCCTGGTCGGCCGGATTGATGCGCATCTTCGGCTTCCGCCTGCGCCGCGTCGGCGAACCCCTGCCCGGCGCCACGCTGTTCGTCGCCAACCACGTGAGCTGGGTGGATATCGAAGTCCTGCACAGCCAGCGGATGATGGGCTTCGTGGCCAAGTACGAAATATCGCGCTGGCCGGTGGTCGGCTGGCTGGCGGCGCGCGGCCAGACCATCTTCCACAAGCGCGGCAGCCAGGAATCGCTGGGAGACGTGTTGCAGGTGATGGTGGCGCGCTTGCGGGAAGGGCAGTCGGTGGGCGTGTTCCCCGAAGGCCGCACCCGCGGCGGGCACGAAGTGGGCCCGTTCCACGCGCGCATCTTCCTGGCCGCCGTCGAAGCCGGCGTTCCGGTCCAGCCGGTGGCGCTGCGTTACGGCAGGCGCGGCGACGCGCAGACCGTGGTGGCCTTCGGTCCCCGGGAAAGCTTTTTCTCCAACTTCGTCCGCCTGTTGGGTGAACCGGCGCGCGTGGCCGATGTCTGTTTCCTGGAGCCGATCCGGGTGGCGGACGTGGAAGGCCGGCGGCGGATCGCGGAGATTTCGCGCGAGCGGATCATCACCGCAATGTCGGAAGGCGGCTGAGCCGTCGCACGCTGGCTTGTCCCTTGGCCCTATAGTCCGCGCATGGACATGCTCACCGCAGACGACTACCGGCCGCCCCGCTGGCTGCGCAACCCCCACCTGCAATCGGTATTGAGTTCCAGCCGCCGCCGGCAACGGCGCGGCCTGCACGCGATAAACGCCACCGGCGCGGTTTCCAGCGAGCACATCTTCGATGGCGGCAACGGCGTGCGCCTGCTGGGCGTGCACAGCATGGTGCCGGGCCGCGAGCCGCGCGGCCTGGCCCTGCTCCTGCACGGCTGGGAAGGCAGCACCGAATCCGGCTACATGCGCACCACGGCGGCGCAATTGCTGACGGCCGGGCTGGACGTGGTGCGGCTGAACTTCCGCGACCATGGCGACACCCACCACCTCAACGAGGAAATCTTCCACTCCAACCGATTGGACGAAGTGATCCACGCCGCCGGCGACGTGGCGCAGCGGTTCCCGGTACGCCCGTTCGTGGCTTCGGGGTATTCGCTGGGCGGCAACTTCGCCTTGCGGCTGGCCCTGCATGCCCCGCAGGCCGGGCTGCCGCTGGCCCACGTGACCTCGGTGTGCCCGGTGCTGGACCCGGCCTCGGCCATGATGGGCATGGAAGAAGGACTGCCGCTGTACCACTGGTACTTCCAGCGCAAATGGCGGCGTTCGCTGGAACGCAAGCGCGAACTGTTCCCCGAGCGCCACGACTACGACGACGAAACCCTGGCCAAGAGCGTGCGCGAACTGACCCGCTGGATGGTGGAGCGGCACACCGACTTCGGCACCATCGATGCCTATTTCGATGGCTACAGCATCGCCGGCGACCGCCTGGCCGGACTGGCGATTCCGGCCGACATCCTGATGGCCGAGGACGATCCGGTCATCCCTTTCGGCGACTTCGCCCGCTGGCAGCTGCCGTCCACCGCCCGTCTGGAAACCGCGCAGTGGGGCGGCCACTGCGGCTTCATCGAAAATGCCGCCTGCGACGGCTTCGCCGAACGCTGGGTGGCCGGACGGCTGGGGATGGCGACCGGCTAGGCGGCGCTACAATGCGCGTTTCGGACACGCGCGGACCCACATGCAAGACACCATCATCGACGCCCTGCGGCAGGGCAACGGCATGCAGGCGCTGGAACTGGCGCGCGAATGGGCCGCCAGCGAACCCGGCAACGCGCAGGCGCACCGGCTGCTGGCTGCCGCACTGAGGCAGGCGGGTGAGCAGGAAGCCGCCCTGGAAAGCATCGACCGCGCCATCGGCCTGGCGCCCGATGAGGCCGGCCTGTACCTGGAACGCGCCGGCCTGCTGATGAGTGCCCGGAAACTGGATGAAGCACAGGTGGAGCTGGCCCGCAGCACCGGCCTGGATCCCAACTTATTTGCCTCGTACCTTGCACAAGCACAGCTTGCCCTGCTTCGCGGCCAACCGGATGAGGCCGAACGCCTGAACCGTCTGGCAGGCAGGGTATCGCCGAACCACCCCCAACTCGCCAGTATCGATGGCATGGTGGCGCTGCAGCGCAACGATGCCGATCGCGCCATCGGCATCGTTTCATCCGCACTCAAACACGTGCCTGACGACGAACAACTGCGTTACGTATTGGGTTTTGCCTACATGGGCAAGCAGCTGTGGGCATTTGCCGAACAAGCCCTGAGGCCGCTGGCGGAAACCTCAACCCATTCCAGGAACCTGCGTCCGCTGGTCGCAGGCCTGGTTGCCCGCCAGGGTCGCCACCGGGAGGCTGCCGAATGGCTCCAGCCGCTGTTGGAGAACCCCGCCACGTCCACTCCGGCCCTGCGCAGGATGGCAGGCCAGCTTCTTCTGGCAAGTGGTGATCCGGAGCAGGCGCGGCCTCTGCTCCTTGCCGCGCTGGCGGAACAGCCTGATGACCATGCCACGCTGAGCACCCTGCTGACCTACTGGCGGCAACAAGGACAACAGGAGCAGGCCCGCCAGACATTGGAGGCTGCGCTGGTCACGGCAGGGCAGGACACGCCCAACCTCTGGCTTGCACGGCTGAGCGTGGAAGAAGTAGGCAGCGATGAAGCCTCGAGGATCGTGGAACGCTGGGTGAGTTCCTACCCGCAATCACTGCCTGCCCTGGAAGCACGCATGGCGGCCCACGCCCACCGGCGCAACAGGGATGAGGCTGAAAAAATCGCCCGGCAGATATTGACCTTGATGCCTGGCCACATCGGCGCCCTGGCGACCGAGCTCGATGCCTTGCAGGCACGCAGCCCGGAAGCCGCCGTGGAGCGCGTGGAAGCACTCCTGACGCAAACCCCGAGCGAGCCTGCGCGGGACATCCTGTTGAACTGGCTGGCGCGCGCGCAGGACCACGCCGGTCGTCATGCCGAAGCCGCATCGAACTGGATTTCCCTCGCCACCAGGCGCGCCGCATCCTCCAGACCTCTTCCACCACTCGGCCCCCTGGCGGAACAACCCAAACATGGGTTGTTGCCCTCTTTCACCGCAAACCCCCAGGTTCCGGCTGCCGATACCATCTTTCTGTGGGGGCTGCCGGGCTCGGGAGTGGAGCGTATTGCCGAGATCCTCTCGGTGTTCACCGCATTCCGCAACGACCGCTTCGGACCACAGCCTCCCAACGATGGATTCCAGGACTTCTCGTCCGTGGAAAACCTTTCCACCGGCAAGCTTGGCGGTGCATTGCTGGTCCAGGAGTGGCGGCAAGGCCTGCCCAAGCGCGGCATAAACGATGGCCGCGTCATCGACTGGCTGGTGTGGTGGGACAATGCCTTCCTGCACGCACTTCGCCCACACTTGTCCAACGGCATGCTGCTGGCCGTGGTGCGGGATCCGCGCGACATGTTGCTGGAGTGGCTCGCTTTCGGTTCACCTTCGCAGATCGGCATGGCTTCGCCATTGCAAGCCGCGGAGTGGATGGCCGCCCAGATTGAGCAGATCCTGGTCATGAACCGCGACGCACTGTATCCGCATGCCCTGGTTCGCATTGATGGCATCGAGAATGATCCCGTTGCTCTTGCTGAAGCCCTGAAAACCACAGCCGGCCTGCAACCACCCGTACCGCAACAGGGCATGCCGGTGTTCTTCGAATCCGGCCATTGGCGCCGATATGCCGAAACGCTGGCCGAATCGTTCGCCATCCTGACACCGGCTGCGGTCGCGCTGGGTTACCCTGAAACCTGAGTCACGGATCCCCGAGGAACACGCCCATGCGCATCCGGAGCGACAGTTTCGAGAACGGCAAGCCCATTCCCGCCGAATTCGCGGCCGGCCGGCCGGATGGTCTTGCCCCCAATCGCAATCCGCATCTGGCGTGGGAAGGCGTGCCGGAAGGCACGAAATCCTTCGCCTTGCTGTGCATCGACCCGGACGCGCCCACGGTGCCCGGGACGGTAGGCCGCGAGGACCTCCAGATCCCGGTCTCGCAACCGCGCGCTGACTTCGTCCACTGGGCCATGATCGACATTGCGCCAGGCATGCGCGAAATCGCCGCCAGCAGTTGCAGCGACGGTTTCACCGCGCGCGGCAAGCAGAATCCGCCGGGGCCGGAAGGCTCGCGCCAGGGACTGAACGACTACACCGGCTGGTTTGCCGGCGATGCGCAGATGAGCGGCGACTATCTTGGCTACGATGGGCCGTATCCGCCGTTCAACGACCTGCGCGTGCACCGCTATTTCTTCCGGCTGTTCGCGCTGGACGTGGCGAAACTGGATTTGCCGGACCGTTTCACCGCGGCGGACGTGTTCCGCGCCATGCACCGGCACGTGCTGGCCGAAGCCATCGTGCATGGAACCTATTCGTTGAACCCCGCCGCGACCGCTTGAACCCGGCGGACAAGGCCCGCGCGGCATTGCGCCGCGCGGACCGCAGGCATCACGGTTTGACGATTTCCGACTCCACCACCATGTCCAGCACGTAGACGATGGACGAAGCATCGGCCGGCGTCTGCTCGCGGGTGTAACGGTCCAGGCGCAGGACATTGCGCTGGCCCTCGACGTGGGTGAAGCCTTCGATTTCCTCGTAAAGCGGCTGCCATTCGCCGGGCTCGCCGCCGCGCAGGCCGTTTTCGTCGAAGCTGATCTCGCGCACCTGCAGGCACTTGAAATCCGGGATCAACGGATGGTTGCAGGCCACCCGCTCGGGCGCGACTTCCAGGAACACGCGCTCGCCCGGCCCGCCGAAACGGGTCTGCGGCGTCGGCTGGCCCTTGAACACCAGCACGGTGCCGTTGGCGGCGGTCAGCTGCAGGCTGGCGGCGTCGCCGCCGGTTGCCTCGGCCTGCAAGGGCTCGCCCAGCAATTCGCTCACCGCGGCGTCGGCCTGCATCAGCGCCGATTCGCAGGCCATCATCGTGGAGACCGGGCGCGTGGTGTTCAGCTGGCCATCGGCGCCGAGTTCATAGGAAGCATTGAGGTTGTTGCAGCCGCCACGCACGGCCAACCGGCCATCGGCGAACTGGAACACCAGCGCACTGTCGGCGCTGGGGAACAGCGCGTCCACGCGCTGGCCCTGGGCATCGGTGGCCGATTCCAGATGCCAGTAATAGGCGGCCAGCGTCGTGGCGGCATCGGCGGCGGGAGCCGCGGTTTCTGCCGGCTCGGATACCGGCGCACCGCTGCCCTCGTTACCGGCATTCGGCGTGCAAGCCGCCATTCCAAGCGCGGCGGCGATCAGCAGGGGCAACAAGGCATGGGACTTGGACATCGGGATTCTCCATTAGAGGGTTTGATATGGCGATGACGGGAAACACGCACGAACGTCCAGCATACGCCCGGCAACAGGCGACTTAAACACCCGCCCCCGACGGCACCAGCAGCAACAGCGCGGCACCCAGAACCATGCGATAGACCGCGAAAGCGGTGAAACGATGGGTCTGGATATACCCCAGCAACCATTTGACCGCGATGAAGGCGGTGATGGCCGAGGCCACGAAGGCCACCGCGAAGGCGGCCCAATTCTCGTCGCCGGCCTCGCCCGAGGCCACCACATCCATCAACTCGTACGCGGTAGCGGCGAACATGGTGGGAATGCCCACCAGGAACGCGAACTCGGTGGCCGCCGCCCGATTGGTGGTGCCGGCCAGCAGGGCCACGAAGATGGTCGCGCCCGAACGCGAGGTCCCCGGGAACACGCCGGCCACCACCTGGGCAATGCCCACCAGGATGGCCACCGTCCAGGTGATGTTGCTGCGCTCGCCCAAGGCTTGCGCGCGCTTGGCGGCGAAATGCTCCGCCGCCAGCATCCAGACGCCGCCGATGATCAGCGCCCAGGCAATGGGCTCGACTTTTTCCGGCAACTCGAAGCCCAGCTGCTTGACCACGATGCCCAGCACCGCGGTGACGCCGAAGGCGACCGCCAGCTTCAACGCGTAGTCGCGCGGGCCCTGTTCCCCGGCAACGGTTGCGCCGTTTGCCGCCGGCTGCAGGAAGCTCCGCAACAACTGCCAGAGGCGTTGTCGGTAAATCAGCACCACCGCCAGGATCGCGCCGGCCTGGATGCCGATGTTGAACAGGTCCGAACGCGGTCCCAGCCAATGCTGGGCGATCAGCAGGTGGCCGGTACTGGAAATCGGCAGGAACTCGGTGATGCCTTCGATGATGCCCAGCAACAGCGCGGCAAGCAGATCGCCCATGGATGGTGAGACGCGGGGAGGGACGCCCAGCATAACCGCAAACCCGTTTTGCCTTGTTTTGGTGCGCTCATGCCCACAAGGCACGATCATGGTGCGTTTTTGTGCTTGGCCGTACTCAACACTTCATTGAAATCAACAGCTTGGATGGAACACGAAGCTGGCACGCCCCTTGCTTCGAAGGTTGGCAACCCTCTACCAACCACCCGAGGTTTCAAGCGATGTCCCTGGAAAATGTTGAAAAGCTGGTCAAGGACAGCAAGGCCGAAT
>CAZLSG010000022.1:0-40902 GCA_964562135.1 uncultured Pseudoxanthomonas sp.
GCCCGCCAGTTCGCCATGCGCAGCCAGGTCCAGGCCACGCCGTCGCTGATCGTCAACGGCAAGTACCTGGTCAACGTGAACCAGACGACCGGCTACGGCGGCATGCTCAACACCGTGGACCACCTGGTCGCGCGCGAGCGCGCGGCCGGCCAGTAAGCCGGGACGCCCCCGCCCCGCATGGCCGACCCTGCCGACACGCGCCGGCTCAAACTGCTCAGCGCCAACATCCAGGCCGGCTCCAGCACGCGTCGCTACAGCGACTACGTGACCCGGAGCTGGTCGCACGCGCTGCCGGCCGGCAACAAGCGCGGCAGCCTGGACACCATTGCGCTGATGGCCGGCGAGCACGACATCGTGGGCCTGCAGGAAGCCGACCCGGGCAGCCTGCGCTCGGGCTTCACCAACCAGACCCACTACCTGGCCGAGCGCGCCGGCTTCGACTACTGGAGCCACCAGCCCAACCGCGACCTCGGGCGGGTGGCCTCCAGCGCCAACGGCCTGCTCAGCCGGCTGGAGCCGGTGGAAGTCAGCGACCATTCGTTGCCCGGCCGCATCAAGGGCCGCGGCGTGCTGCTGGCACGCTTCGGCGAAGGCCGCGAAGGGCTGACGGTGGCGGTGGCGCACCTGTCGCTGGGCGCCAACTCCCGGCGCTCGCAATTGGCGTTCATCGCCGAACTGCTGTCGGACCATCCGCATGCGGTGCTGATGGGCGACTTCAACTGCAAGGCCGACGAACCGGAAATGGAGTCGCTGTACCGGCACACCCGGCTGCGCCCACCGGACATCTGCGTCCCCACCTTCCCCAGTTGGCGCCCGCAGCGCGCCATCGACCACATCCTGGTCAGCGCGGACCTCGTGGCCGGCCCGGGAAAGGCCCTGCCCGCCGCCAACTCCGACCATCTGGCGCTGGCCCTGCACATCGACGTCCCGGAAGACGCGTTGCGTTCGTAGGTCGGCCCTGCGCGGCCGATGCTTCGGGGTGCCAAGAATGCCGGCGCGCGTCGGCCGCGTGGGGCCGACCTACGGCTTCTCGCCTCCTCGCGCGGATCAGCCCGTCGCCAGGATGCTCAGCCCCACCACCACCATGAACACGGCGAACACGCGCCGCAATGCCGGCCCACTGATGGCATGCGCCAGGCGCGCACCCCATGGCGCGGTCAGGATGGACGCCACCGCCACGCCGATGGCCGCCGGCAGGTACACATAGCCAATGGCGTTGGCCGGCAACGCGCCGGCCGGCGCGTGCAGCGCATAACCCAGCGCGCTGGCAATGCCGATGAACACGCCGCAGGCCGAGGACGTGCCCACCGCGCGCACCGGCCTCACCCCGCGCCACACCAGCAACGGCACGGTCATGCTGCCGCCACCGATGCCGACGATGGCCGACAGCCCGCCGATGCCGCCACCGGCCAGCGTCATCGGCCAGCCGCGCGGCGAGACATCGGCAGACGCAGCGGCACTCGCGGCCACGCCACCGAAGGCCATCTGCGCCGCGGCGACGAAGCAGTACGCCGCCACGATCCAGCGCAACACCGCGCCTTCCAGATACACCGCCACGCCGCTGCCCAGCCAGGCGCCCAGCAACAGCCCGGGCACCATCCACGCCACCGTGGGCCACAGCACGCTGCCACGGCGGTGGTGCGAATACGCCGACGAAGCCGCCGTCAGCACGATGCTGGCCAGCGAACTGGCCAGTGCCGCGTGCATCGCCGCCTCCGCGGGAACGCCGAACAACGGCAGCAACCAAGCCAACGCCGCCACCAGCACCAGGCCGCCCCCGATCCCCAGCAACCCGGCCAGCACCCCCGCCACCGCCCCCAGCAGGGGAAACACCCAGAAACCTTCCAAATCCGACTCTCCCCGCGGCCACTGCCCTTGCCTGCCGCAGTCGCAGGCATTCAGCGGCGTTTCGTTATATTCGCGCGCATGACGATCCGCATCCGCCCCGCCATCGTACTGGCCGCCACCCTGATTCTGGCGCAAACCGCCGCCGCGCAATCGGCGCAAACCCCGCGCGCCGAGGTCGAAGCCGCGTTGCAGGCCGCGGAACGTGGCCAGTACGATGCCACCCGGTATTCGGGCCTGGACCGCCATCCGCTGGCCGGCTGGGTCGAATTCGCCCGGCTCCGACGCAGCATCGATACGCTTCCGCCCGCGCAGGGGCAGGATTTC
The DNA here is from genome assembly GCA_964562135.1 of uncultured Pseudoxanthomonas sp. Classification (GTDB taxonomy): domain Bacteria; phylum Pseudomonadota; class Gammaproteobacteria; order Xanthomonadales; family Xanthomonadaceae; genus Pseudoxanthomonas_A. The sequence continues at coordinate 2,173 of CAZLSG010000022.1, forward strand.
CTCAAACGCCACGACGGCCAGGCCGTAGCCGACACCTTCCGCCCGCTCTGGCTGAACTCGCTGGCCAAGCGCCAGGACTGGTCCTCCTTCCTGTCCGCCTGGCAGGACACCGACAACACCGCACTGCGCTGCTCGCGGCTGGTTGCGCTGCATGCGCTGGGCCGGGCGGATCAACAATGGGATGCCGACGCCAGCGCCATCTGGCGAAGTGGCGGCAAATCGCTGCCCGATGCCTGCACGCCGGTATTCACCACCTTGTCCGCGCGCGGCGCATTGACGCCTTCGCTGCGCTGGGAACGTTTCGATGCCGCCGCCACGGAAGGCGAAGCCGGGCTGATGCGCAGCATCGCGCGCAACCTGCCCGCCGCCGAAGCGGCGCTGGCCAACGACTACGCCGCCTTCATCGATGCGCCGCACGCACGCGCACTGGAATGGCCGAAGACCGAGCGCAGCCGCCGCATCGCCGCGCACGGACTGGCGCGACTGGCGCGCAAGGATCCGGACACCGCCGAGCGCCTGCTGCCGCAATACACCGAAGCGCTGGGCCTTGGCGAAACCGAACGCGGCCAGGTGCTGCACCAGATCGCGTTGTGGACGGTGGCCTCCTACCTGCCGGATTCCGCGCGGCGGCTGGCCGACGTGCCCGAGTCCGCCTACGACGAACGCCTGCACGAATGGCGTGCGCGCGAAGCCATGGCGCGCGGCGACTGGCCGACGGCGCTGGCCGCGATCCGCAAAATGCCCGTCGCCCAGCGCGAGGATTCGCGCTGGCGTTACTTCGAAGCGCGGCTGGCCGACAAGACCGGCGAGAAAGCCGAAGCCGAGCGCCTGTTCCGCGAAGCGGCGAAGTCCGCCACCTTCCACGGCTTCCTCGCCGCCGACTGGCTGGACCTGCCGTACGCGCTGTGCCCGTGGAAACCGAACGACAGCACGGAGGCGCGCAATGCCGTCGCCCGCGACCCGGCCATCGTCCGCGCCATGGAGCTGTGGCAACTGGAACGCCCGGGCTGGGCCACCGCCGAATGGCGCAACGCGCTGGCGCGTTTCGACGACACCCAGCGCCGCATCGCGGTGGAAGTGGCGCGCGACCACGGCTGGTACGACCGCGCCGTGTTCTCGCTGGGCCGCAACCCGGACGAACAACGCCTGTACGAACTGCGCTTTCCGCTGGACCACGACGCCACCATCCGCCGCGAGGCCGCCAAGCGCGGCATCGACCCGGCCTGGGTGGCCGCCGAGATCCGCGCCGAAAGCGTGTTCAATCCGCGCGCACGCTCCGGCGCCAACGCCATGGGACTGATGCAGGTGCTGCCTGCCACCGGCGCAGCGGTCGCAAAGCGCATCGACCTGGGCAACTATGCCGGCGCCTCCAGCCTGTACGACCCGGACACCAACATCGCCATCGGCACCGCCTACCTGCGCGAGATGGAAGACAAGTACGGCCTGCCCTACGTGGCCATCGCCGCCTACAACGCCGGCCCCACGCCGACTGCGCGCTGGCAGTCGCAGCGCCCGCATTTCGATCCGGATTTCTGGATCGAGACCATCAGCTACCGGGAAACCCGCGAATACGTGGCCCGCGTGCTGGCCTTCAGCGCCATCTACGACTGGCGCCTGAGTGGCGACGCCCTGCCGGTCACCGACCGCATGCTGGGCCACACCGGTGGACAGCGCAAAGCCTTCGTCTGCCCCGCCGGCTAGCCGGTGTCGCCATATCCCCTGTAGGAGCGGCCTTGGCCGCGATGCCTTCCGATCAATTCACGAAAGGCATCGCGGCCAAGGCCGCTCCTACACAGGGAATCGGGCATCATTCGTGCATGAAGATCTATCTCGTCGGCGGCGCGGTGCGCGACCGGTTGCTGGGGCTGCCGCCCGGCGACCGCGACTGGGTGGTGGTGGGCGAATCGCCGGAATCCATGCTCGCCGCCGGTTTCACGCCGGTGGGCCGGGACTTCCCGGTGTTCCTGCATCCGGACAGCGGAGAGGAACATGCGCTGGCCCGCACCGAACGCAAATCCGCGCCCGGCTACCGGGGCTTCGTCGTGCATGCCGATCCGGCGGTGACGCTGGAAGAAGACCTGCAGCGCCGCGACTTCACCATCAACGCCATCGCCCAGGATCAGGACGGCACGCTGGTCGATCCCCATGGCGGCGCGCGCGACATCGAAGCGCGCGTGTTGCGCCATGTCGGCCCGGCTTTCGTCGAAGACCCGCTGCGCGTGTTGCGCGCGGCACGCTTCATGGCCCGTTTCGCACCGCTGGGCTTCAACGTCGCACCGGAAACGCTGGCCCTGATGCGGCAGATCGCCGCCAGCGGCGAACTCGGCGCGCTGGTGCCCGAGCGGGTCTGGCAGGAACTGCGCCGCGCACTGGAATCCGCGCAGCCCTCCGCGTTCCTGTCCACCCTGCGCCAGGCGCATGCGCTGGCCGCGATACTGCCGGAAGTCGATGCGCTGTACGGCGTGCCGCAACGCGCCGAATACCATCCCGAGATCGACACAGGCCGCCACCAGGAACTGGTCAGCGACATGGCGGCCCGCCTGGCGCCCGGCGACAGCGTCGTCGGTTTCGCCGCGCTGACGCACGATCTGGGCAAGGCGCTGACGCCGCAGCACGAACTGCCGCGGCATATCGGCCACGAGCATGCCGGACTGGCGCCGCTGCGCGCCCTGTGCGAACGGTTGAAGGTGCCGGCCGAACACCGCGACCTGGCCGCGATCGCCTGCCGCGAACACCTCAACGTGCACCGCCTGGCCGAACTGCGCGACGCCACCGTGCACGAACTGCTGGTTCGCTGCGACGCTTTCCGCAAACCCGAACGCATCGCGCGGCTGGCGCGTGTCTGCGAAGCGGATTCCCGTGGCCGCCTCGGCAGCGAGGACAACGACTATCCACAGGGCCGGGAACTGCAACGGCTGCATGCCGCCGCGCTGGCGGTAAGCGCACGCGATATCGCCAAAGACGGCCTGTCCGGCGTGGAAATCGGCGAAGCCGTTCGCAAGGCGCGCATCGCCGCCATTGGACAGGCGCGCAGGGCGAAAGAAACTTGACTGGTCGTTGATACCCTCAAGCAGACCTGTGAAACGGGTCCACATCAATGCAGGTTTTCAGTCCCGAACCGCGCGATCGAGCGAATGGATGAGCTTCCTGCCCCTGAGCTTTAATTGCCGGCGTGCTGGTCGCAGCCAATTCCTGCTGGGCCCGATTCTTGATCAGAACGGCTTCTTCGCCACTTTGGCATGGTTGTCGTTCACCAGCATCAAGGCGGCCGAACCGAAGTACTTGTGGTATTCCGCCGTCATCTCGCCGTTGATGATCACCGGATCGGTGGCGACCAGCGCCTTCGCTTCCTCGATGTCGTCGACCGCAAGAACGAAAATCCCGCGCCGCCCCTCCACGCCATCGAGCGGTCCGGCCAGCGCGAGCTTGCCTTCCGCAGCCAACCGCTCCATGTTGGCGAAGTGGCCCTTGAACATTTCACTGCGGGCTTCCCCGTCCTCAACCCGGGTCGGTCCCGTTTTCAGGATCACCAGAACATAACTGCGCATGCCATGGTCGTCTGCACCCAGGGACGCCGCCAGTTCGGCGTCGTACTCCGTTTCCCCGGGTTGCGCGGAAGCCAGGACGGCATCCGGAACCGCCAGAAACGACAGACCAAGACCTGCAGCCAGAATCACGTGCTTGAACATGCGCGCCTCCACACGGCGATGCGTTGAACCCATCATCGGACAACCGGTTGTCCACGATGGTGCAGGCGGGCGGGCAGCGGCCGCAAGTGCCAGGAACCTGTACGCCGATCAGCGGCTGCGCACCGCGTCGCCATCTTCCAGCGTGCGGTCCGGATGGACGATCACCCTGCCATCCGGCGAAATTCCCTCCAGCACTTCGGTGTAGCCGCCGCCCTGCAAGCCGATGCGTACCGGCGCCAACCGGGCGCGGCGGCCGTCGGCGCGGAACACGGCATGGCCGTCGCCGTGGCGGAACACCGCGCTGGTCGGCACCCGCACCGCGTCCTCGGCCCGGCGCAGGATGAAGCGGGCGTTGACCCGGTAGGCGTCGCCCAGGCGCTGCCACTCCTCCGATGGACTGAGCAGGTCGACGATGACCCACACCCGCTGTTCCTCCACGCCCAGTGCGGAGAACTTGGTGTAGCCGCCGGGTTCGATCCGGCTCACGCGGCCGTGCAGCGGCTGCGCCTCGCCCCAGCGCAGCAATTCCACCGCCATGCCCTCGCGCAGGCGCACGGCGTCGGCCGAGAGCACTTCGATCTCCGCCTCAAGCCGCGCCGGATCGCCGATCTCAAGCAGCGCTTCGCCGGGCTGCACCGGCCGTGCGCTCTCGTAATGGCGACGCACCAGCACGCCGGAGACCGGCGCGGCCAACGTCATCGCCGCGCCGGCATCGCCTTTGCCTTCGCCGAAGCGCAATGCGGCCTGCGCCATTTCCAGTTCGTGCGCGGCGGTGGCGCGCGCGAAGCGGGCGCTGTCCAGCGCCCGCTCGGCCAGGATGCGTTGGGTGCGCGCACGTTCGGCCTGGTCGGCGGCGACCAGTTGCTGCGCCGCCAGGGCCTGCAACCTTTCCGCATCCGCGCGCGCCTGCGCGGCGGTCGCATCGGCGGCGCGCTGCTGTTCCTCGGCGCTGGCCAGCCGCGCGCGCGCGGCGGACACGCCGGCTTCGGCGCTGGCGCGGTTGCGCGGGTCCAGCGGCGCGGAAGCGGCCGGATCCAGCACCACCAGCGGCTGTCCCGCTTCGACCGCATCGCCCGGATCCATCTCCAGCCGCCGCGCCGTCGCCGCCACCGGCGCCGACAGCACGTAGCGGTCCACCAGCCGGGTGCGGCCTTCGGCATCGAAGGTTTGCCGCACTTCGCCGCGGTCGGCCGTGCCGGTATCGACCAGCCTTGCACTGGGCCAGAGCGCCACGATCAACAGCACGGCGACGATGGACAATGCCAGCCAGACGCGCGGGGATTTCAGGAAACTCATGTGCTCACTCCCGTGATTTCAGCACCGCCACCATGTCCAGGCGGTCCAGACGCCGCCGTACCAGCAGACCGGACAGCGCGGTGGCGGCCAGCATGGCCAGCGCGGCGAAGGCGAAGCCCGCCGGCGGCAATGCCAGCGGAATACGGTACAGGTCGGACTGGAACGAATGCACCAGCATCGCCGCCATGCCCCAGCCGAACAGCATGCCCGGTATCAGGGCCAGGAAGGTCAGCGTGAACAACTCTCCCAGCAACAGCGTGCGCACTTCGCCACGGGTATAGCCGAGCACGCGCAGGCTGGCCAGTTCGCGCCCGCGTTCGGCCAGGGTGATGCGGGCGGCGTTGTAGACCACGCCGACGCAGATGCTGGCCGCCATCAGGGTGGCGATCAGGGTGAAGGTGAGGATGCTGCGCGCCAGGGTGTCCTCGAAGCCGCGGATCGTCGCATCGCGGTCGGTCACCGCGGCCACGCGCGGGGCATCGCGCAGGGCGCGGATCGTGTCCGCACGTCCGGATGCGTCCAGCGCCAGCCATGCGCCGCTGATCGCATCGCCCTCGTCCAGAAGCCGGTTGACCGTCTCGCGGCGCGCGTAGGCGCCCACGCCCACGTATTCGCTGACCACGCCGGACACGGTCACATCCAATGTGCGCCGGTGGCCTTCGAGGAATTCGACCTGCAGGCGGTCGCCCGGCCGCACCGCCAGCATGTCGGCCAGAAAATCGGTCAGCATCACGCCTTCGGCCGGCGGCGGCACCGGTTGCAGGTCCTTGTCCAGCACGCGCTTCATGTCGCCGTCGTCGGGCAGGCCCTGCAAGCTGGTGCGATAACCGCGATGTCCGTTGCGCAACTCCACGGCGGCGCTGCGGAACGGTTCCACCGCCTGCACGCCGGGCAGGGAAGCCAGGTCGAACGCGGCACGCGCGCTGGTGGGCTCGACGAAGACCACGCTCAGGTCGTCGCGCTGGGCGAATCCGAACTGCACGCCGATCATTTCGTCGATGGCGCCCCCCTGGAAGCGCGCCATTACCAGGATGCCGCCCGCCAGTCCGATGCCGATGACCGACATGGCGGAGCGCAACGGTCGCCGTTCCAGATTGCGCAGGATCATCCTTGCGGCGGGACTGAGCATGCGGCCAAGACCCAGGCGCTCGGACAGCGAACGCCGGAACAGCGGCGGCGCCTCCGGGCGCATCGCTTCCGCCGGCGCCAGCCGGAACGCTCGCAACAGTCCGCCGGTGGTGCCCAGCGCGGCGGCGGCCACGGCGAATCCGACCGACAGCACCAACAATGAGAGATCCAGCCGCCAGACCAGGTAAGGGAAGCTGTAGAACTCCATGTACAGGCTCGCCATGGCGTGTCCCATCCATGCGCCCAGCATCACGCCCGGCGCGATGCCCACCGCCACCATCGCCAGCGCGAGCTGGGCGTAGTGGGTGGCCACTTCGAAACGGGTGTAGCCGAACGCCTTGAGCAGGGCGATCTGCTCGCGCTGGCTGCCGATCAGCCGGCCCAGCACGATGTTGAGCAGGAATGCGGTGACCAGCAGGAAGATGGTCGCGAACATCTGCGCCATGACCTTCAGCCCCTCCAGTTCCTCGTCGAGGAAGCGCCAGGACATCTGCAGGTCGCGACCGTGCGCACCGAAACCGCCATAGGCCGCCAGCATGGCATCCAGCGCGTCGATCACGTCGTTCTCGCGGCCATCGCGCTCCAGGGTGAGGACCAGGTCGTTGAACGCGCCGTCCAGATCCCAGGCCCGCGCCAGCGGTTCGCGCGGCATCCACAACACGCCGAAGCGCTCGAAATCAGGGAATACGTCGCCGGGACGGATCGGATAGATGAATTCCGGCGACAGGCCGATGCCCGAGATGCGCAGCGACTGCTTGCGGCCATTGAGGATCGCGACGATCTCGTCGCCCGGGCGCAACCCGTGCGCGTCGGCGAAGGTCTCGCCTACCACCACTTCGTCATCGGCCACGGCCAGTTCACCGCGACGCAGGTAGAGGCGATTGATGTCCGGGTCGCCCGGTTCCGGCAACGACACGAACTGCCCGGTGACCGGTTCGTCGTAGCCCTCCACCTCCAGCGTGGCGAAAGCCGACACGCGGGCCTGCGCCTCGCGCACGCCCGGAATCGCCAGGACTTCCTCCAGCAGGCCGACGGGCGCGCGCTTGGCCCGGGCGAACACGTCGGCGAACCGGTATTCGGCGTAGTACAGCGCACGGGTTTCCGACAACGCCGAATGATTGCCCAGCGCCATCACCATGGTGGCGATGCCGCCGATCATCACCAGCGCGATCGCGATCACCTGCCCACGCATGTGCAGGAACTCCCGCCAGAGCTTGCGGTGCAGCGCGGTCATGGCCCGCCTCTCCCGCACCCAGCGGGACGCGTGGCAATGGCGGCGGTTGCGCTCACCAGTGCAGCTCCCGGGGATCGGCGCGCTCGGTGTTGCGCTGCTCGCCGGCGATGCGGCCGTCGCTGAGCTGGATGACGCGGTCCGCCATGTTGGCGATCACCGCGTTGTGGGTGATGACCACGGTCAGCGCGCCGGTCTCGCGGTTGGTGTTGGCCAGCGCCTCCAGGACCCGGATGCCGGTCTTCGAATCCAGCGCGCCGGTCGGCTCGTCGCACAGCAGCACCGACGGCCGCTTGGCGATGGCGCGGGCAATCGCCACGCGCTGCTGCTCGCCGCCGGAAAGCTGGGCCGGGAAATGATCCATGCGCTCGCCCAGCCCCACCAGCGCCAGCGCGTCCTCCGGCCGCATCGGCGCGCGCGCGATCTCGGTCACCAGCGCCACGTTCTCGCGCGCGGTCAGGCTGGGGATGAGGTTGTAGAACTGGAACACGAAGCCGACCTCGTCGCGGCGGAATCGCGTCAATGCGGCCTCGTCGGCGGCGGTCAGCTCATGGCCGCGGCAGTGCACGCTGCCCGCGCTGGGCGCATCCAGCCCGCCCAGGATGTTGAGCAGGGTCGACTTGCCGCTGCCGGAAGCGCCCAGCAGCACCACGAATTCGCCCGGATAAAGATCCAGGTCGATGCCGCGCAGGGCATGCACCTCCACCTCGCCCATGCGATAGACCTTGGTCAGGCCGCGGGCGCTGAAGATCGGTTCGGCGAGGGCGTCCGTGGCGACCATGCGGGACAGTCTATCTGCGCCACACCCCGATGTAATTGACCTGGCGCAACCATGATCATGCCAGCAGCCGTACCGCGCATGCCCGAGCAACCGGAAACATCCCGGGCCGGACAATCGCGCCTTGACAGCAACCGGATACGCGGGGCATCGCCACGTCCAAGGTCAACGATCGCCAGCGCGCAATCGGTTGCCGCCGCATGAACCGGACCGCCATCAACCTGGCCCCATCATGCGCCGCCAAGCCGAACGCGCACGGAGACCGGGGGAACTCGAAGATGCGCGGCTTTCCGGTAGGATGGCGGCGATGTTCCGGAACAAAGCGACATGGTGAAGCCCGGCTCCCGCGGACGCGCTGCGCCCTGGGCAGAACGCATCCACTCATACCGATGACCCCTGCCCAACTGCGCGCGCTGTCCCTCTTCGACGACTACGTCGCGCTCGACGCGACGCAGCGGGCACGCGCACTGGGCGAACTGGAAGCCCGGGACCCGGAGGCTCACCGCACCCTGGTCGCCATGCTGGAAGCCAATGCGACGACGCACCCGCTCGACCAGTTCCCGCAGGAACTCTGCGGTCATGTCGCGCTGGATGGGGATATCGGACAGGACGCGCGCATCGGCACCCGGCTCGGCCCCTGGCGGGTCACGCGCCTGATCAGCGTCGGCGGCATGGGCAGCGTCTACGAAGCGATGCGTGACGACGGCCAGTACCAGCAGCGGGTCGCATTGAAATGCATCCGCCGGGAACTGACGAACCCATCCCTTGTCGATGCATTCCGCAACGAACGTAACACGCTGGCACAACTGGACCATCCCGGCATTGCGGCACTGATCGATGGCGGCATCGACCCGCAAGGCCACCCGTGGTTCGCCATGCGCTTCGTCGACGGCGAACCGGTCGACGTCTGGTGCGACGAGCGCCGCGCGGGCATCCGCGAACGAGTCGAGCTGCTGGCCAGGGCATGCGATGCCCTTTCCTACGCGCATGGCCGCATGGTGCTGCATCAGGACATCAAGCCCTCCAATCTGCTGGTGACGGATGACGGCAACGTACAGCTGGTTGATTTCGGCCTGGCCACGACGCTTTCGGGGCTCGACCGCTCCCGCCGGATAGCCGCCTCCCCGGACTATGCGGCACCGGAAACCTTCTCGTCCGCGGCACCGGCCACGGTGCAGGACGTGTATTCGATGGGCATGGTGATGCACCGCCTCCTTTGCGGACGCCTGCCACACTCGCACTCCGTGCTCGCGTCCGCTGCCATGTCGCCGCCGATGGCCGAATCCCTCTCGTCGATGGCGCGGCAGGCTAGTCCCGAAGCAGCCCTCGCGCGCAACCTGCCCGACACGCGCGTACTGTCGTCGCGCCTGAGCGGGGACCTGGACGCAATCGCCGCGCGCAGCACCGCCATCCGGCCCGAGGAACGCTACGCCAGCGTGGCGGACCTGCGTGACGACCTGCTCCGCTGGCTGCAGAAGCGGCCGGTCCATGCCCGCAACGGCGGCCTGCCCTACCGGGCCGCGACCGCGATGCGGCGCCATCCGTACGCATCCATGTTCGCGGCTCTGGCCTGCATTGCGCTGGCGGCATGGGCGGTCTCGTTCCACCATCAGACACGGCAGACGCTCAGGCAGACGGAATCGTATGCCGCGATGGCCAGCGTCTTCGAGCAGACGCTCGGCAACGCCACGATGTCCGGGCTCAGCCAGGAAAACTTCTCGTCAGGCTCCCTGCTCGAAAAAGCCGAAGCGCAGATCCGCCAACTGGCGCTGGACGACCAGCCCGAGATGCTCGCGCGCGGCCTGCTGGCGCTGGCCCGGAACCATGCCGTCATCGGCGACGATCGCCGCGCCTCCCGGCTGGCCGACGAAGCCGCCCTCCTGTCCGGAACCGGCAGCGTCGCCATGTCCCTCGAGATACAGGCCACGCAAGCGGGCCTGCGCAATCGCACAGGGCAACCGGAAGAAGCGTTGCACATCGCTTCCCAAGCCTTGTCCACCCCCATCGACGACCGCAACATCGTCCTGTTGCGCCCACGCCTGCAACTGATGATCGAAGCCGCGCGCGCCCACTGGGACCTGGGCCAGCAGGAGCGGGCTTGGAACATGCTCGATCAAGCCCTGGAGCTTGCCGGATCACGACGGCATACCCATCCGGAGCCCTACATCGAGTTGCTGATCCTGCGCGGGCAATGGCACAACCGCCTGCAACGCTATCCGGAAGCCGACGTCAGCCTGCGCGAGGCCATCACACTGGCCGGGACAAACCGCCCCCTCCTGAAGGCATCGGCTGAACGCATACTGGTCCGTAGCCTGCTCTGGCAACAACGTTTCGAAGAAGCCGGTGCCACCGCCGAATCCATGTTGCAGGATACGCGCCGCGCGCTGGGCGACGCCCATCCATTGACGGCCAATTCGCTGCTCCTCGCCGGCAACAGTGCCTGCAACCAACGTGATTTCCTTGCCTGCCGCAAGAACATCGAAGACGGCGAAGCCATCATCGTGGAAACCCTCGGGAAGGATCACCCCGAACATGGCATCGCGCTGGCATACCGCGCCATGCTCGAAGTCTGGGAGCAGGACCGTGACGCATCCATTGCAACGACGAGGGAAGCCCTTTCCATCCTGACAAGGCATTATCCGGACAGCCACGAAACCGTGGTCCACACCCGATCCAATCTGGCCAGCCGTCTCGTCGACAATGCCGCCACGCTGGGTCCATCGGAAAGAAAGCAGGCCAATGAAGAGGCCCGCGCACTTTGGGAAACCGTCATCGCGACAGCGGAATCGAACGCACTCCCGCCGCCGGTGTCTACTCGAGGAAAACTTGCCCGGCTACTCATGGAAGCCGGTACGCCCCAATCCCTTGCGGATGCCGAAGCGCTGTTCACCAAGGAACAGGAGACGCTTGCTTCTCTCTATCCACCGGAACATTTCAGCCGCAGTTTCAACCAGCTCTACCTGGGACAACTGTATCTGAAGCAAGGCCGCCTGGCCGAAGCGGACACTGTTTTCAGGGAGCTCCAGGCACAGTCCGGTGCAGGCATCCTGCATCCTTTCAGTTCACGTCTCCGTTACCAGCCGGCGCTGGGGCGGGCCGAGGTCGCCTCACGCACAGGACAACCGGAAGAGGCATTGGTTTTGCTGCGGAAAAACCTGGCCCTGCTCAAGGAGCGGCATCCGCAAGACCAGCGCGCACTGGATGCCACCGCCCGGGCCATCGACGAACTTGAACGCACCGGGAAGCTCCCCCCGATACAGTAAGCAAAAGCGGTCGCCTGGTCCTGTCGACAGGTTATCGGCAAGCTTCCTTGTGATGCCCATCATCCATGCCCATCACGCCCGGCCCATGAAGCCGGCATGCAACCCCGGGAAGCAGGGTCCATGAACCCATCCGCCCCATGGCGGCAAAGCCCGGCAATCATCCATGGTCGCCGGGCAATGCCATGACTCCGTCATTCCACCGTGCAGCGCAGGCCGATCCTGATCGAGCCACCCGCCTCCAATAGCGGAATCGACACGCCGCCCGGACCCAGCAGGTTGCCGATGGACAACTGGCCCGCGCCCGCTCCTACCCCAGGACACGTTGCGATGCCACTGACGACAGCGCAGGCCGGCGTCACCAGTTCGCAATCCACCAGGCCACTGGAAATCTCGTCGCGGACGACCGCTCCGGAAACAGGGAATGGACCATTGTTGCCAATCACGATGTCGTAGATCGTTTCCGTACCCGCGATCACCGTGTCGTCCGGCAGGTCGTTGGGGCCTGATGCCGGGGTGTTGGTCTTGGTGATCCACAGGTCCGCCGTAACCTGTACGTTCGTATCCGTGGCCGTGTTGTTGTCCGGGTTGGGATCGGTGTTGCCCTGGCCCGGCGTCACCGTTGCCGTGTTGACCAGATCGCCGGCGAAACCGGCGGGCACCGCCATGGTCAGCGTGAACGTCGCCGTCGCGCCCGGGCCGGAGGTGTTGTACGGCAGGTCCACCAGGGCATCGATATCTCCGCTGCCACTGGCCGTGTGGCATGCCGCATCATTGGCGGCGGTGCAGGTCCAGCTGGCCGTGCTGATGCCGGCCGGCAGCGCATCCTGCACGCGCGCGTTCTGCGCGCCGAAGGGGCCGTTGTTGCTCACCACGATGGTGTAGACCACGCTGGTGCCGGGCGTGTAGCTGGTGGCGCCATCGGTCTTGGTGATCGCCAGGTCGGCCAGGAACGTGATCGGCGCCGTCGGGCAGTTGGCGCCGTCGTTCACCGTGGACGAAGGCGAACCGGATATCCGCGTCCGCACGCCGGTCGCCAGGTCGATCTGGAAGAAACCGCCCGAGTTCGCGGCACCGTACAGGCCGTTCGGGAAACCGAACTGCGCGCCCAGGACGCTTCCCCCGGTCGGTGAGCCGATGGCCGTTACCGTACCCGACGTGGTGATGGAGTACAGCTGCCCGTTGTCGGCGACGGCATACAACAGGCCGTTCACCCACCCGATATCGGACGCCGTGAACGAGCCGCTCAGGCTGATCGGCGTGGCGGCCCGGCTGATCACGTCGATGGCGTACAGCGTGGCGTTGTTGCCCGTGGGCTTGACGTAGTAGACCCCCGCATCGCTGAAGGTGCCGCTGTTGTAGGTCGCATTGGGCAGCCCGGTCACGGCCCCCAGATTGACGGTGCTCCCGTCCGCGCCTACCCGCAGCAGGTGATTGCTGCCGGTCGCCAGCGGGTAGCGGATGGCGTAGAGGAAGTTGTCCTCCGGGTTGTAGCCCGTGGCGTTGTAGACGAAGCCACCCTGCCCGATGAGCGGATAGGTGAAGGGGTTGGTACCCGTACCGACACCGTAGAGCCGGGTGTTGGTCGACGTGTCGGGCGATTGCGACAGGTACATGTCCGAGGTGCAGGACGGGAACGCCGGCTGGCTCTGCACGGCGTTGGTCACGGTGCAGGCGATCTCGCTGCCCGCGTCCATGGCGGCCGCGTTGAGCGTGAACGAGTTGGTGCCCGTGGTGACCGCGCCGCCCGCCCCCATGCCGGTGCAGGCCACGCTGCTGAGGACGAAGCCGGGCGGCAGGGCCTCGGTGATCGTGGTCGCGGTGAGCGGGTTGTTCAGCGTCTGCGTCGCGCCGGTGACGCCCACGCCGGGGACGGTGGTGGTCAGGGTCTGGCTGCTCCAGCCGTTGTTGCCGGTGAAGGTGAAGGCGCGCGTGCCGCCGTGGCTGATCTTGGTCAGGGTGAGGGTGACCGGCTTGCGCGCGTTGACGAGGGTGCAGGTGATGTCGTCGCCGGAAGCCGGCGCGATGGCGAAGCTGATACCCGTGCCGCCGGGCATGACCGTGCCGGTGCCGCTGGACGCGTTGGCGCAGGTGTAGGTGGTGGTGTAGTCGTCCAGGTCGGTCGTGCCCGCCGCCGCTTCGGACAAGGTGTGCAGCACGCCGACATCGAACGGAGCGACCGTGATCAGGCCATTGTTGACGTTCGTGCCGTTGCCGGTCGTGGTTGTGCTTGCGACGGTCGTGCCGCCCCGCACGATGTTCAGCGTGAACTGGTCCGTATTGCTTTCGCGGCCGGTCACGATCTGCTTCTGCAACCGCAACGAGGCCTTGCACTGGTTGACGTTGAGATTGCGGTAACGGATGTCGTCGTCCGCGCCGGCACCTTCGTAGTTGGCGTGGTAGACGTATTGCAGGCTGGTCACCTGGGTGACGGAAAGCGGCAATGTCACCGTGATCGGGCGGAAGGTCCTGCCCGTGGACTCATCGCCGACGAAGACCTGGGAGACGCTTTCCGCTGCACCATTCACCGATATCAACGCGCCATTCTGGCCGGTGAACGTGCCCGCAGTGCTGGTTTGACCGGCGCTGTTCGGAGACGTGGACAACTGGGCATAGGCAACGCCATTGACGAATATCGTCATGGTCGCCCGACCGCTGCCACCGGTGGCGTTGTTCCATTGCAGTTCGCCCGCCAACCGGATGGCGCCATTGGTCTGCGTGCCGTAGCGCGTCGTCGCCTGGTTGGCGTTCAGCGCGGGCGTGTGCGTGAGACCGTCCGCGCCGTCCTGCACCCACCCGCTATCAGCAGGCGAATTGATGAGCGGAACGGAGTTGGCGACCGAACACTGGTTCGCGGCCTGCGCCCTCGCATCGCCAATGCCGAACAACAGCGCGAGCACCAGCAAGACCGCTGGCGTGCACGCCCGGGAGGTATTGAACCCGAAGCGAATGCAGGGACCTTTCCGGCCGAATTCCCACGGCCAACGGAATGACGCAGCGCCATTTCGACAAGTCGATCTCGATGTCATTGCCCTTTCCCCTCCGCTTCCCGCAGCCTTTATTCGCTCGCCCCCACCCGATCCATCGCCCCCCGAATTTCGCGCAGTATCCATTCCGCCACGACTGCGTCCCGGACGACCAATCCCGATCGGCAGCCCGGGACGATTCAATCGACCGTGCAACGCAGGTTGATCGCAACCGAACTGTCCGCTCTCAACAGGGGAATCGACACGCCACCGGGCCCCAGCAGGTTCCCGATGGACAGTTGGCCCGCTCCCGTTCCCTCCTCCGGGCACGTCGCGGTGCCACTGACGACGGCGCAGGCCGGCGCCACCAGCTCGCAATCCGTCAGGCCGGCGGAAATCTCGTCGCGGACGATCGCTCCGGCAACAGGGAATGGACCCTGGTTGCCAACCACGATCCTGTAGGTGGTCTGCGTGCCGCTGGTCACGGTGTCGTCGGGCAGGTCGGTCGGCCCCTCGTCCGGCGTATTGGTCTTGGTCACCGTCAGGTCGGCCGGGAACACGATCGGCGCCGTCGGGCAGTTGGCGCCGTCGCTCGCCATCACCGAGGGCAGCGAATCCGACAGCAGCGTCTGCACGCCGGTGGCCAAGTCGATCCGGTAGAAGCGGCCGTCACCGTTGCTGCTGGCGAACAGACCGGTCGGCGAACCGTATGTCGCGCCGAACGAGATGGCGCCCTGCGGGGAACCGATATCCGCCACCACGCCGCTCACCGGATGGATCGACCGCAGTTGTCCGTTGGTGACCTGGACCGCATAGAGCAAGCCGCCGATCCAGGCGAGATCCTGGGTCTGGACGCTCTGCGACATTGCGACCGGCGTTGCCGTCCTGGTCGTCAGGTTGATGGAGTACAGGGTCGAGGAGGCGCCGCCGGCAAGCACGTAGAGCGTGCCGCTGTCGGAGATCGTGCCGCTGATGTAGTTGTTGTTGGGCAGTCCCGTGACCGGCCCCAGATCCAAGGTGCTGCCGTCGGCGCCGATCTGGATCAGGCGGTTGTTCGCGGGCGGCGCGCCCATGATGCCGTAGAGGTACAAGTCGACCGGATTGAAGCCCATGGCGTTGTAGGGATGGGAACCCGAGCCGACCGGCGTGACCGAGATCGAACTGCCCACGTTGATCAGGTTGAGTCCGGTCGCGCTGACCGTGCCCGAGGACAGGTACATGTCCGAGGTGCAGGACGGGAACGCCGGCGGAACCCGGGTGTTGGTCACGGTGCACGTCAGTTGCGCGCCCGTGGTGATCTGGCTGCCGGGAATCGTCACCAGGCCCGTCGTGGGATTGCTGGTGACGGGAACCGTGGCGCTCGCCGCGTCCACGCAGGACACCCCACTCATCGCCCATCCGGCCGGAATGGATTCCTGGATGCTGGTATCGACGTTGAAGTTGGTCAGCGTATACGCGGCCCCTGCCGGATTGGTGGTTGCCGTCGTCGTCAGGGTCAGGCTGGCCGGCAGGCCGTTGGTGCCGCCGGTAAAGCTGAAACTGCCGATGTCGCCCACGCTTTGCTTGCGCAACACGACGCAGGCGGGAATGGTCGCGTCGAATGCGCTTTCGGCGGCAGCAAGAATCTCGGTGGCGCCGAATGTGGTGCTGTAGGTGGCCAGGCGAGGCGCACCCACGTCGTCGGTCTGGGTGGAGGGCGCGGACGCGTGCACAGTATCGTAGTTCGTGCCGGCGCCCCCCTTGCTGGCCAGTGCTCCCAGCCTCTGCGCCGCGGATGGGAAGGTAGCGCTACGGTCGATACCCACGCCGACGATCAACGCATTGCGCACGTTCTTCAGATGATTGCTGTAGTAGTAGTCGCCAAGCGCGGCTTCGCTTCCGGGCACTTCGCGGATGCGGCTGGTAGCGGCGTTTTCGGCATCGGTCAGATGGATGATCATCAGCCGTTGCGAGGGCGCGGCAGGGGCCACGGTCGCATCGCCGTAGCTGTCCGTTCCTCCGGTACCGCCGCTGCCGTAGAGGACGCCGTCGAGCATCTTCAGCGCGTGCTGCGCGAAATCCTTATTCAGGCGAGTGTTGAAATTGCCGCCGCCGCAGCTGTCGTGTTCACCGAAGCCGGAACTGGTATGTCCGAACGAACGGCACACCGTGTTGGCGCTGCTGTTGATGCCCGCATAGGCGAAATCCGCGGGATTGGACGACCAGCCCCCCGGAATGGCGCTGCCCGTGGCCAGATCGATACGGCAACCGTCGCGGGCCGGATCTGCCGCCGTATCTTCTCCATCGCAACCCCAGTTGACGGCGGCCAGGCGGTAGCCCGGGCGGCTCAGGACCGACGTGGCGATGTTGGCGATGGCCTGTTGGGCGGCGTCGAACTCGGCAGTGCTGATCGACCCGGAATTGTCGATGAACACCAGCACGTCCATGGACGGCGGGGCGGGACAGGATTGCGCGAAACTGCCCCCGCAAAAAGCCAGCAACATGGCAGCGGCAAATCCCTTTGTTCGGGCACGAGCGTATTTCTTCCTGGTTTCTTTCATCTGCAAAGCGGTTCCATTACGGCTGATCGGGTCGGGATATGTCGGGTCGGCGAACGGTGGCCGCCGCCATGTGAGGCGCACTGCATGCGCCTCAACCACCTTCGGGTCCGGACACTCCGCGAGAGCCGCTTGCCGAAGACAGCAGGACAGGCTCCGCTGACGCAGTGCGTCCGGAACCTGTCTTTCATCTATCTCGCAAGACGGCGGAAGACCTAGACATCCCACGCGAACAACTGCCAGGAGTCACATTGGCAATATGTACGGCACTGACATAAAGCCCGATCAGGCAGGCAATCCCGGAATCCGGATTACTATTTGTGAGATGTGTCTCGGGTCGGAATTCCACCCAACGACAGCCCGGACTGTCACCCTCTCCGGATATGCGCGGTTGCCGCAGGCCGCCCCGCTCCTCAAGGAAGCCGGGCGTCCTCGCTATCCGCCAACACGCTGAACAGGAAAGCGCGCGCCTTCCTCCAGTCCCTTCCCGCAGTCCGCTCGGTGATGCCGAGCGCTTCCGCAATTTCCGGCAGGGTCATGCCCCCGAAGTACCGCATCTCCACGACCCTGGCCATGCGCGGGTCGACTTCCGCCAGGCCGGTCAGTGCCTTGTCCAGAACCAGAAACTGTTCGAAACGGTCGTCCTCGCCAACGTCCACCGAGTCTTCGAGACTCATGACCTGAACCCCTTCCCCACGTTTCCCGGCGCGTATGCGACGTGCCTGGTCCACCAGCACGAATCGCATGGCACGGACAATCAGCGTCACGAGATGGGACTTGTCCCTGGCGCCGAGTTCGGCGCCGGACAGCCTGATCCAGGTCTCGCTGACCAGTGACGTCGGCGACATTGTCTGCCCTCGATATTGCCGCCGGATCAGGGCGACGGCGACCTGGCGAAGCTCGGCATAGAGCAGCGCATAGACCCGGTCCCAGGCGCCCTCGACACCCTCCTGAACCTCCCCGAGCAGTTGCGTTATGGAGGCGGGATCGGCCACGCGGTAGGTCTGCGACCCGACACGGATGTCGAGGCCTTCCGACGCATCCGCGCCAGAGTCATCCGGTTCAATGCCCATGGCTCCCTCTCATGCCCAAGACCCTCTGTCACAGCCGCAGATGATGACAAGGTCCAAGGCCGGTTTGCCATCACTGGCTGCGCATCATGACGGAACCTTCGGTTCGCCATCCCGTGCAATGCAGCGCATTGGCGTGCCAGGCGGCACATTCACTCGCCCGCCATCACACCTTCACGTGCCAGCCGCGCCGGTCCATCCAGCGCACCACCAGCCACCAGAACCCCACATAGGTGACGGCGATCGCCAGCGAGGGAAGGTACGGACCGAACAGCGGCGTCATCCAACTGGCGAACGCATTGCGGTACAGCCATCCCCACGCGCCCGTGCCCAACAGCACGTAGATCATCGCGGCGGCGCCGGCATAGGCGGTGATGGCATTGACGCCGAAACTGCGGCCAATGGCCGGCCAGCCGCGCCGGTCGATCAGCACGTGCGCCGCCAGCAACGCCAGCAATGCCCAACCCGCCGTCCACAACACATAGGACGACGACCACAGCGGCTTGTTGAGCGGGAACCACAGCGACCACAGCCAGCCCAGCAGCAACCACGCCACGGCGCAGGCCAGCATCGTGCGCAGTTCGCCCCTGCGCAGCCAGGCGCCGGCGCGCACACCGAGCAGGGTGGTGGCGATGGCGGGCAACGTGCTCAACAATCCTTCCGGCTCCTGCCCCAATCCGGTCGCCGGGTCGAACCGGTACTGGAACGGCCCCAGCAACGCGGTGTCGAACCGGTTGGCGAGGTTCTCGCCGGGCAGGTAACTGCCACCCATCGCCAGCAGCAACCAGTAACCCACCAGCAGGACGGCGATCAGTACCCACTGCCAGCGCGGTTTCGCGTGCAATGCCACCGTCCCGGCCGCCAGGAAGCACAGGCCGATGCGTTGCAGCACCCCCATGGGCCGGTATACGGGCCGGTCCAGCAACCACATCGCCAGCAGGTGCAGCAACAGGCCGATGGCGATGATCTTCAGCGCGCGCACCACAATGCCCCGTTGCAGCCCGCGCAGGTCGGCGCCGGCTTCCGCGCGCGGCACGATGCCCAGCGCGATGGACACGCCGACGATGAACAGGAAGAACGGGAAGATCAGGTCGGTCGGCGTGCAGCCATGCCAGTCCGCGTGCAGCAGCGGCGCATGGACATGTCCCCAGTCGCCCGGGTTGTTGACCAACAGCATCGCCGCCACGGTGATCCCGCGCAGCGCATCGACCGAAGCGAATCGTTGTGGTGGATTCGTTGCCACTGTCCCATCCCCTCACGTAGGAGCGGCTCTTGGCCGCGATGAAGCTTTACCGGGAAAGCCAATCGCGGCCAAGAGCCGCTCCTACGATCCTTGTCCGGCAATCCAGGTGGCGCGCACCTGGAGATCGCTGTCCAGCAACACCAGGTCGGCCCGGTAACCCGGCGCGATCCTGCCCAGCGTTCCGCCCAGGCCGAGGAATTCCGCGGGATAGGTAGAGGCCATCCGCGCCGCTTCGGCCAGCGGCAATCCCAGCAGGTTCACGCTGTTGCGCACCGCGGTGGCCATGTCCAGCGCGGAGCCGGCCAGCGCGCCGGCCGCATTGCGGACCACGCCGTCCTTCGCGGTGATGACTTCGCCATAAAGCATGTAGTCCGGACTGTCCGCGCCTACCGGCGGCATCGCATCGGTCACCAGGAACAGCTTGCCTTGCGGCTTGGCCGCCAGCGCCACCCGCAGGCTGGCCGGATGCACGTGCACGCCATCGACGATGATGCCGCACCAGCTGTCGCGGTCTTCCAGCGCCGCGCCCACCACGCCGGGCTCGCGGCCCTGCAATGGCGACATGGCGTTGTACAGGTGGGTGAATCCGCGGATGCCCGCCTCCAGTCCGGCACGGGCTTCTTCGTAGCTAGCGGCGGTGTGTCCGGCAACCACGATGGCGCCGCGCGCGGCCAGGCCGCGGATCGTCTGCGCCGGCACACGCTCCGGCGCCAGCGTGATCAGGGTGACGCCGTTGTCCAGCGACGTGGCGAGCGCGATTTCTGCAGCGTCCGGCACGCGGAACTTGTCGGCGTCGTGCGTGCCCTTGCGCGCCGGTGCGAGATACGGACCTTCCAGATGGATGCCGAGGATACCCGGCACTCCCTGTGCGATCGCTTCCTTCGTGGCCGCGATCGCCTGTTCCATTATCCGCAGGTCGTCGCTGATCAGCGTGGGCAGCAACCCGGTGCTGCCGAACCGGCGGTGCGCCTGCGCGATGGTCCGCAACGCCTCCACCGTGGGCGTGTTGTTGAACAGCACGCCGCCGCCGCCATTGACCTGGGCATCGATGAAGCCCGGCAGCAACCAGCCACCGCGCAAATCGTGGCGAACGATATCGCCGGGCAATTCCACTTCTTCGGCCACGGCCGTGATCCTGCCCGCTTCCACGACCACGGCCAGCGCATCGCCGAACCCGTCCGGCGTCAGCACACGGCCATTGACCAGCGCATACGTGCTCATGGCGGCAAGCTCATGTGGTTTCGGTGACCTTGTTCAGATGCGGCGGCACATCGGGATTGTGCCCGCGCCGCAGCGCCAGCGCATTGATGGCGCGATAGAAACTCTGGATGGCCAGCAACGGTGCGCAGGCCGAATGCGGCGCGGCCACCAGCGGCAGTTCGCCCCGGGCCGAAGCCACCCACACCTGCGCGCCACGGCCGCGGAATTCCTCGGCCAGCGCCAGCGTGCCGGCCTCGGTTTCATCCGGCTGGGCGAAGCACAGCACCGGGAAACCGGGACCGACCAGCGCCATCGGCCCGTGCTTCACTTCCGCCGAACTGTAGGCCTCGGCATGCAGGCCGCAGGTTTCCTTGAACTTCAGCGCGGCCTCCTGCGCAGCCGCCAGTCCCAGCCCGCGACCGAGCACGAACAGGTTGTGCGCGCCCTGGAGACCATCCGTCAAAGGCGACCAGTCCATCTGCCAAGCCGCGCGCAGGCTCAACGGCAAATCGTCCAGCGCCTGCCGCAACGGCCTCTCGTCCTTCCAGTACGCGGCCAACTGCAAAATGGCGGCCAGCGACGCCAGGTAACTCTTGGTCGCCGCCACGCTGCGCTCGGCGCCCGCGTGCAACGGGATCACCGTGTCGGCCAGCGCCGCCAGCGGCGAGTCGGCCACGTTGACCAGCGCGACCACGCGCGCGCCGGCCGCGCGCGCGGCCTCGGCATTGCGCAGCAGGTCCGGGCTCTTGCCCGATTGCGAGATCGCCACGAACAGCGCATCGCCCAACTTCTGCTTCACTTCGTAGACCGAACCCACCGAAGGCGATACCGAGGCGGTGACGAAACCCAACTGGGTTTCGAACAGGTACTTGGCGTAGGTGGCGGCATGATCGGAACTGCCGCGCGCGCAGGTGGCGATGAAGGCCGGCGGCCGCGCGCGCAGGTCCGCCGCAAGCGCCGCAAGGGTGTCGTGGTTGGCGGCGTACTGGCGCTCGACCACGCCAGCGGTTTCCGCCGCCTCGCGGAACATCAGGGTGTCGGTTTCTTCGGGAAGCTGGTTGGTCATGTCTCGGGTCGTTCGCTGCGCGGACGCATCGGCGCGGTGGAACCGCGCACCACCAGTTGCGGGATGAACCCCTGGTTGTGCAGCGGCGTGGGATGGTCGTCGTAGGCATCCTGGCGCAGCCCGGCGATCAGCAGCCGCGCCGCCTGCCGGGCGATGTCCTCGGTGGCCTGCTTGGCGGTGGTCAGCGCCGGCCACGACTGGCGCGAGAACGGGCTGTCCTCGAAACCGGCGATGGACAGGTCGTAGGGCACGTTCATGCCGGCGGACTTGGCCGCCGCCAGCACGCCGGCGGCGATTTCGTCGTTGGAACCGAAGATGGCGGTAGGCGGGTCGCGCAGCGCCAGCAGGCGGCGGGCGCCGCGGAAACCGTCGTCGAAAGTGTAGTCGCCCGGCACCACCAGGTGCTTGTCCAGGGTGATGCCGTAATCCTTCAGCGCCGCCTCGTAGCCGGCATAACGCTCGCCGCTGGAACGGTGCTGCGCGCCGCCCCACAGGAAGCCGATGCGCTGGTGCCCCAGCTGGATCAGGTGCTCGGTGATCTCGTAGGCGGCATCGCGGTCGTCCACGAACACGCAGGGATGCCCGTCCTGCGGATCCTCGGTGGCGGCGATGATGCGCACGAAGCGCACGCCGCGCGCCGCCAGCGCATCCACCAGGTCCTTGCGCTCGGACATCGGTGCGGTCAACACCAGGCCGGCCAGGCGCGAACGCCTGACGAACTCCACCAGCTCCTCGGCCAGCATCGGCGAACTCGAATCGCAGGGATGGATCTGCAGGCCGAAGCCGGTTTCCCGGCACGCCGCCAGCACGCCGTTCTGCACGCCGATGATGTGGTACGGGTTGGGGTTGTCGTAGATCAGGCCCACCACGAACGGCGTGCCGCTGCGCAGGTTGCGCGCGGACTGGTCCGGTTCGTAGTCCAGTTCGGCGATGGCGTGCAGCACGCGCGTGCGCGTGCCCTGCATCACCGAGGGTTCGTTGTTGATGACGCGCGATACGGTCTTCAGGGATACCCCTGCCCGCTCCGCGACGTCCTTGATGGTCGGTCTGCGCATCACTGCATCATCCACACTGGCGATCGGCCCACATGATGCGCGAAATCAGCCCTGCCGGGGCTTGCCGGCCCGGTGGCCGCGCAACGCATAGAACAGGATGTACGCATAACACGTCGTCGCCAGCGCCAGGAACACCAGTTGGAAGTCGTAATGCTGTTTGAGCACCGCGAACAGCTGCGGAATGATGGCGCCGCCGGCGATGCCCATGATCAACAATGCCGACCCGGTCTCGGTGAAACGGCCCAGCCCCTTGATCGCCAGCGGGAAGATCGCCGGCCACATCATCGCGTTGGCGAAGCCCAGCGCCGCGACGAATCCAACCGAGAGATAACCCGTGGTCAGGAACGCACCCACCGCGAACACCAGTCCCAGCACCGCCGACACGCTCAGATAGCGCTCCTGCGAGATGAAGCGCGGGATCAGCACCAGGCCTGCCAGGTAGCCGATCAGCATCGCGCCCAGCGTGAACGAAGTGAAGAACTTGGTCCGGTCCAGCGGCAGGCCGAAACCGTCGCCGTAGGTGCCGATGGCATCGCCGGCCAGCACTTCCACGCCCACGTAGACGAACAGGCACAGCACGCCGAGCCACAGGTGCGGGAACTGGAAGATGCTGCGTCGGCCGCCGCTCGCGCCTTCGGCGATGGTTTCGGCATTGGCTTCCGACGGTTTCAGTTCCGGCAAAGGCGAGAACAGGATGGCGATGGCCGCCACCACCAGGATGCCCGCCATCACCAGGTAGGGCGCGTGGATCTTGGCGGCGAAATCGTCCAGCAGGCCGGCCTTGGTCGCCTGGTCGGCGGCCTCGACCTGCGCGGCCAGGTCGCCGATGCCTTGCAGCACCACCGCTCCCAGCACCAGCGGCGCGAGGATGCCGGCGAACTTGTTGCAGATACCCATCAATGCGATGCGCTGCGCCGCGCTTTCGATCGGCCCCAGGATGCTGATGTACGGATTCACCGCCGTCTGCAGCAGCGCCAATCCGCCGCCGATCACGAACAGGCCGGACAACGCACCCGGATACCAGCGCTGGGTCGAGAATTCGCCGAACATCGCCGCGCCCACCGCCATCACGAACAGGCTCACCGCCAAGCCTTTCTTCATGCCGGTGAACTTCAGCAATCCGGCCGCCGGCAGCGCGAGGAAGAAATACGACAGGTAGAACACCATCAGCACCAGGAAGGCGTTCACCTCGTCCAGATCGAAGGCCAGCCTCACGAAGGTGATCAGCGGCCCATTGATCCAGGTGAAGAACCCGATGATGAAGAACAGCGCCCCGATAATGGCGATGGAGGTGACCGGGCTGGTGCCCTTGGCAACGGTCATGTCGACTTGACTCCCCTTGGTTCAGTGGCCGGACGCGCCGGCGGCGAGATGGACGCTGGCGCCACAGGATGACTTATACAACTGGGAACAACGTTGTCACAAATTTTTCAGGATCGCCACTTTCCTGCTCCGGGGAATGACGGCACCCGACTCTCCGACTCTCGTTCCTATGCCGCAATGCAGCGAAAGAAGCCCGAACCCTTCTCATGCAACCCCATGAAAATGAACAATTAATAATGAAAATGCCTGTAATCGCCCCTTCCTTGAGCCAATGATGACAAATATGATTCCTTTCGGTTCCGGCCTACACTCGACAGATGACAAGGTGTTGACATCGTTGTCATACCGCTCCCAAACTCGGACCCCATCAAGGGCATGCGAACGCCTGCCCGAAGCAACCAACATCTGGGGAGAAGTGTGGTCGCAATCGCCAATCCGGCAGCGGTGGACAGCATGACGGCCTCGTCGGAAGCCTTCATCGCCGCGGACGTGGGCGGCACCCATGTCCGCATCGGGCTGGTGTGCGGCAGCGGCGACCCGGCCCACCCCGTGGCCGTGCTGGCCTACGAAAAATATGCCTGTGCCCGCTACCCGGGCCTGACCGAGATCATCCAGGACTTCCTGCACAACCACACGCGGGCCCCGGTGCAGCGCGGCGTCATCGCCAGCGCCGGTTTCCCACTGGAAGACGGCACCGTGATCACCGCCAACCTGCCGTGGCGGCTTTCCCCGCGCGAGACCGGGGAACGGCTGGGCTTCGCCGACTTCCGCCTGGTCAACGATTTCGAGGCCGTGGCCCACGCCGCCGCCCATGTCGACGCCAGCGAAGTACTGCAGTTGACCGGTCCGGCCACCGCGCCGGCACAGGCGCCCACCCTGATCCTGGGGCCGGGCACCGGGCTGGGCGCGGCCGTATGGATCCCGACCGCGCATCGTCCGGTGGTGTTGCCGACGGAAGCCGGGCAGGCCGCGCTGACGCCGGGCAACGCCATCGAGATGGCGTTGCTGGCGGAAATGCTGAAAGAACGCAGCCACGTGCCCACCGAATACGCATTGTCGGGCCCCGGCCTGATGAATCTGCATGCGGCGCTGTGCGTGGTGCGCGATGCGCAAGCCGTTTACCGGACCCCGGGCGAGATTACCGAAGCTGCCATCGCGGGCGCCGATCCGCTGGCGCGCGAAAGCCTGGAGATCTTCTGTGGCCTGCTGGGCAGCACGGTGGGCGACATGGCATTGCTTTATGGCGCCCAAGGGGGCGTCTACCTCGCCGGCGGCATCCTCCCGCACATCCGCGATTTCCTCGTGGGCAGCACCTTCGTCGAACGATTCCTCAACAAGGGGCCGATGCGCGCGGCGCTGGAGCGCATTCCGGTGCGGCTGGTCGAGCATGGCCAGCTCGGCGTGCTGGGCGCGGCCAACTGGTACCTCGGGCAGGACGCCCTGGAATGAGAAACAAGAGCACGACCGCACGTGAAGCAACCACCGCGTCGTCGATGCCGGAAGCGCGGCCGGCGACGACAGGCAACAAGGCAGTACCCGCAAGAAGCATAGGCACGGCAGCGATCACCGCTGCTTCAACTCAATCAGCTATGGGGAAGCACCATGAACTGTAGAAAATCGATCCTTTCGGCTGCGATCGTGGCGAGCCTGGGCTTCGCAGCACACGTGCAGGCGCAGGAAGCCACGCAGGCGACCGGCGACGAAGCCGCCACCGAACTCGACCGCGTGGTCGTCACCGGCATCCGCGCCAGCCTGCAGCAATCGCTGGACGTGAAGCGCAACGCCGACGCCATCATCGATGTCATCACCGCCGAGGACGTGGGCAAGTTCCCGTCCACCAACGTGGCCGAGGCCATGGCGTTGATCCCCGGCGTGACCATCGACAAGGCCTTCGGCCAGGGCGAGAAGGTCAGCATCCTGGGCACCGACCCGGCGCTCAGCCGCACCCTGCTCAACGGCCAGACCGTGGCCTCGGCAGACTGGTACATCGCCGACCAGCCGGGCCGGACCTTCAACTACTCGTTGCTGGCGCCGCAACTGGTCGGCAAGGTGGAAGTCTACAAGTCCCCCGAGGCGCACATCGACGAAGGCTCCATCGGCGGCACCGTGATCGTCAGCACGCGCAAGCCGCTGGATCTGGACGGCACGACCATCTTCGGCCAGGTCGGCTACCTGTACAACGACCGCATCGGCACCGGCGAGCCGAACGCTTCGTTCGTGGTCGGCTGGAAGAACAAGGCCGACAACTTCGGCCTCATCGTTTCCGCGCAGCGCGACATCGAGAACATCCGCCGCGACGGCATCGAGTCCTACGGCACCGTGACCGGCGACCACTACATCAACGGCAGGGAAGGATCGCCGAACTCCATCAGCACCACCGGCACCGACTGGTCCACCGATCCGCCGGGCGTGCTGCCGCCCAGCTGCGTCGGCGCCTGCGCGACCACGCTGTTGGCCAACCCCGACGCGGTGGCCCCGAATTCGATCAGCGCGCACTACTTCGAGCAGGAGCGCAAGCGCGACACGCTGTCGCTGTCGTTGCAGTTCAAGCCGAACGACAAACTCGACATCGAACTCAACGCCCTCGACGTGAAGGCCGGCTACGACAACATCAGCCACTCCATGTTCGCCTTCAACGGCAATACCTGGAACAGCCTGTCGAAGATGACCGACCTGACCGTCGATGGCGGCGTCATCACCAAGGCCTCGTTCCGCAACGCGCTGACGGTGTACGACCTGATCAACCGCCAGGCCACGGTGGATACCGATTCCTACGACCTGAAAGCCACCTGGAACGACGAGCGCTGGTTCGCCTCGGCGCACCTGGGCACATCGGAAGCCGGCGGCGGCACCGGCCGGCAGGTCTACGGCTCGTTCCTGGGCCTGGCCCACTACAGCTACGACATCAGCGGCACGCCCCGCCTGGACTTCAACGGTTACCAGACCGAGCCCACCACCGAGATCGCCGCCCACTTCCCGCCCGCCTACGCCGGCAGCCCGTTCCTGGACCCGCGCGCATTCCGCATGGACGGCGGTTATCCCGATCCATGGCACACCAACCCGCCGACGCAAGACAACTGGGCCCCCGGCTGGGGCGGCAACATCGTCACCAAGCCCACCTGGGACAAGGAAGACTACGGCCAGCTGGATTTCGGCATCCGCTTCGATTCTCCCATCTACCAGGTGCGCTTCGGCTACAAGCAGCGCGAACATGAAACCGGGCAGCGGATGGCCGGCGTCTCGCTTGCCTCGATCCGCGGCTACGGCGACGCCACGGCCTCCATGTTCAGTCCGCGTCCGTTGCCGGACAACTACCTGAGCGGTTTCGGCGATGTGGGCGATCTCAACAACCGCTTCACCATCGACGGCTGGGCGCTGGCCGATTACATCCTCAGCGGCGACTGGCTGGCGCCGTGGCAGACCATGCCCGAACCCGGCACCTTCAACGACTCGTCGTTCGTCTCCAACACCTGGACGGTATCCGAGGACATCAACGCTGCCTACGTGCAGGCCGACTACAGCTGGAACGGCTTCCGCGGCAATGTCGGCTTCCGCTACGTGCAGACCGAGTCGGACAGCATGGGCTGGCAATGCACCGTCAGCTCCGACTGCTCCCCCGCCGCGAACAACGGCAACCACACCTACGAGCAAGTCAACGTAAGAAGGCGCTACAGCGACTTCCTGCCCAATCTGAACCTGGCCTATGACTGGAACGACTGGGTATTCCGCTTCTCGGCCGCCAAGGTGATGTCGCGCCCCAACTACGGCGACATGTCCAACTACCTGTGGCTGGGGCCGCAAACACGGACCGGCGGCGGCGGCAATCCGTACCTGGATCCGTACCGCTCCACCAACATCGACGCCTCCGCCGAATGGTACTTCTCCGACAACGGCATCCTTGCCGGCACCCTGTTCTACAAGGACATCGGCAACTACATCCTGGTCACGACCGCTGAAGAGGTGCACTTCAACCAGTCAACTGGCACCGACACCGTGTTCACGATCTCACGCCCGAACAACGCTGGTACGGCCAAGATCCAGGGGCTCTCTCTAAACTACCAGCAGAGCTTCGGCCGCGGCTTCGGCATCCTCGCCAACTACACCTACGCCGACGCCTCTTCCGCCAGCGGCGACCCGGTGCCGTGGACCTCGGAACACCAGTACAGCATCAGTCCGTTCTTCGAGAACAACCGCTGGACCGCCCGCGCGACTTATTCCTATCGCTCGAAGTACTTCACCCAGGTGGACCGCGGCAACAACCTGGTCACCGATGATCACGATTCGCTCGACGCCACCCTCTCCTTCCGCGTCAACGACAACCTGAGCATCGCCCTGGACGGCATGAACCTGCTGGATTCCGAGTACTACACCTATGCCCAGGTGCCGGGCGTGCAGAACACGGAAAAGCTGGTCCGCGGCCTCTACCGCACGGGAAGCCGCTACATGCTCTCGCTGCGGGTCCGGTTCTGAGCAACCCGCACCGATTGCATACGTTTCTCTCCAACGGGCCCGGATGTTTCGGGCCCGTATTTTTTGGGAAGCTTCCACACCATACGTACACGAGGGTAAGCACATGTCCGATTGCGGCTTGATACGACGGGCCACGGGCGTCCTGATGGCGCTGGCGCTGGCATCGACTGCGGCATGCGGCGGCAAGACGCCCGCAAACGAAACCGCGGCCGGGCCTGCCAGCCCGCAACTGATCCCGCTGCCGGCCTCGCTGGAAATCCAGCCCGGCCATTTCGACGTGACCGCCAATACCCGTCTGGTCGCCACGGGCGAAGCGGCGGAAACCGTGGCCCGGCAGTTCGCCGGCTACCTGCAGCAGGTCGGTGGCCCCGCCCTGAAACTATCGGACTCATCAAGCAAGCCCGCCATAACTTTCGTGCTGGATGAAGGCCGCACGGACGAATCCCCCGAAGCCTATCTGCTGGAAGTCACGCCCGATGGCATCACTGTCTCGGCCGGCAGCGAACCGGGCCTGTTCTATGGTGCGGTGACCCTGTGGCAACTGATGACCGGCGGCGAAACCGTCGCCACCCGCCTGCCCGCGTTGCGCATCGATGATTCGCCGCGCTTCGGCTGGCGCGGCTTCATGCTCGACTCGGCCCGCCACTTCTGGACGGTGGACCAGGTCAAGCAGGTCATCGACGCGATGGCCCTGCACAAGCTCAACACCTTCCACTGGCACCTGACCGACGACCAGGGCTGGCGCGTGGAGATCAAGCAGTATCCAAAGCTCACCGGAATCGGCGGCTGCCGCATCCCGGCCGGCGATGGCGGCATCGACCCGGCCACCGGCGAGCCGCGCCCGTACTGCGGCCACTACACCCAGGAGCAGATCCGCGACATCGTGGCCTACGCCGCCGAACGGCACATCACCATCGTTCCCGAAATGAACGTGCCCGGCCATGCCACCGCCGCCATCGCCGCCTACCCGGAGCTGGGCTCCACCGACCGGCCGCTGGTCCCGTCCAGCGAGTGGGGCGTGTTCCCCAACCTGGTCAACGCCGAGGAAAGCACGTTCGAATTCCTGGAGAACGTGATCGGCGAGATGATCGGGCTGTTCCCCGGCACCTACTTCCACATCGGCGGCGACGAAGCGGTCAAGGACCAGTGGGAAGCCTCAGCGCGCGTGCAGGAACGCATGCGCGAAGTCGGCGCGAAGACCGAGATGGAGATGCAGAGCCACCTGGTCGCGCGCCTGGAGAAGTTCCTGGCCGCGCACGGCAAGCGCCTGGTCGGCTGGGACGAAATCCTCGAAGGCCCGATGCCGGCCGAGGCCACGGTGATGTCCTGGCGCGGTATCGAGGGCGGCCTGAAGGCCGCGCGCGAAGGCCACGACGTGGTGATGACCCCGGTCGGCGACCTGTACCTGGATTACCTGCAGACCGAGTCTCCGAACGAGCCGCCCGGCCGACCGGCCACCATCACCCTGCAGGACGTGTATGCCTTCGAACCGGTACCGGAGGCACTGGAAGAATCGCAGCACCACCACATCATCGGCGTGCAGGCGAACCTGTGGACCGAGCACACGCGCTTCTTCGAACGCCTGCAGCACAACGTGTTCCCGCGCCTGGCGGCGCTGGCGGAAACCGCATGGTCGCCGCAATCGAAAAAGGATTTCGCCAATTTCCTGGAACGCCTGCCGTCGCAACTGCGCCGTTACGACGCCACCGGGCTGGGCTACGCGAAGACGCCCTTCGAAGTCGGCATCGCCGTGGACGACGACCGCGCGGCCGGCAGCGCGCACATCACACTGACCAACCCGCTTGGCTACCCCGTCCACTACACCACCGACGGCAGCGCGCCGACGGCGGAATCGCCGCGCTACGAAGCACCGTTCACCGCAACCCTGCCGGCCCGGGTCAGTGCCGCCGCGTTCTTCGACGGCAAGCCGCTGGCCGCCGCGAGCGAATACGCCCTCGACGCCGCCTCGCTGCTCAGCCGCACCGACGAGCAGTTGTCGATCTGCCCGGATTCCGGACGCCTGCTGCTGCGGCTGGAAGACGATGGCCCGCTGGAAGGCGAGCGCGCCATCTTCAACACCACCATCTTCTATCCGTGCTGGCAGTGGAACAACGCCAATCTGGACGGCATCGGATCGGTCAACGTGCGCGCAGGCCGGATTCCGTACTACTTCCAACTGGCGCACGATGAAAAGAACCGCAAGTTCGAACCTGCACGCACGGCCCATGGCGAACTGGAAATCCGCGCCAGCGGCTGCAAAGGCGACGTGCTGGCCAGCGCCCCGCTGCCGGCGGATACCGATGCCGATGGCTTCATCGACATCAGCGCCCCATTGCCCGAAAGCATTGCCGGACAACAGGACCTGTGCATCCTGCTGACCGGCGACACCCGGCCGCAGATGTGGGTGGTGGACCGCGTGGACCTGGTGCCGCGCTGAGACCGGCTGGGATCCAGGGCGTGGCGGCTTCGGCAGCCGCCACGCTTCAATAAATCAGATGGCGACGACGCTTCTCCTCGAACCGCGCCAGCTCTTCCTGCCATCGCGCCTCGATGCTCTCCAGCGGTTCACCCGCCAGGATTGCTTCCCGTATCCAGCCATTGCCCGCCAGCAGGTCGAAGAACGGCGGCTTTCCTTCCAGAAACAGGAACTCCTGCGGATGCAGATCGTGCACGGCCTTCAGCAGGGCCAGCCCGGTACGCACCGGCAGAAAGGTCTCGCGGTCCGTGACATGCAGTTGCACGCCGCCGCACAGCATGCCCGCATGCTTGGAGAACGTGGGCGTGAACCAGACCGGCCTGAAACGCGCGCCGGGCAATCCCGTTGCGTTCATCCTTGCCGCCAGGGCATCGGCATCGACGAACGGCGCACCGACAATCTCGAACGGCCGGGTGGTGCCGCGCCCTTCCGACAGGTTGGTGCCTTCGAACAGCGCGGTGCCGGGATAGACCAGTGCCGTGTCCGGCGTGGGCATGTTCGGCGATGGCAGCACCCATGGCAGTTCGCGTCCCGGTTCGGCCTGGTCGCGCGTCCAACCCTGCGCCGGGACCACGTGCAATTCGGCACCGATGCCGAATTCCGCATTGAACAGTTGCGCCAGTTCGCCCAGCGTCATGCCATGCCGCACCGGGATGGGAAACATGCCGACGAAGGAAGCATGGTCCGCTTCCAGCACCGGCCCTTCCACCTTCACGCCACCGACGGGATTGGGGCGGTCCGGCACCACGACGGGAATCCCCGCCGCGCTAGCGGCGCGCATGACGCCCGCCAGGGTGTACGGATACGTATAGAAACGCGCGCCCACGTCCTGGATGTCGAACACCAGCACATCCACGCCGTCCAGCATTCCCGGCGTCGGTTCACGGTGTTCGCCGTACAGGCTGTGCACGGGCAGCCCGGTGGCGCGGTCATGCGCGGAGCCCACGTGTTCGCCCGCCTGCGCATCGCCGCGCACGCCATGTTCGGGGCCGAACAACGCCACCAGTTCCAGCTCCGGGTGCTGCGCGAGCAGATCGACGGTGCTGCGCAACTCGCGGTCGACGCCGGTCGGGTTGGTGACCAGGCCGATGCGCTTGCCGCGCAGCAGATCAAGATGATCCCGCAGCAGGACTTCGATGCCGGGTACCGGCGTCCCGACGCCCTCCGCGGTCACACGGTCCGATGCGGCGACATGCGTTGCCGGGATTGCCAATGCCAGCGCCACCAGCATGACGCGCATCCGGCCGCGACGGATCCGCGCAAGGTCATTTCCTGTCGCAGGTTGAGCGCCAACAGGACACGCAGGAGACATCTGCTTCGCTGCGCGACAAACGATGCCGGGACATCGATCCCTCAGCCGGAACAACCCGGACATTCGGCTGCATGAAGAAGCCATGGCGACGGTGGTCTCTGCTATGGTGGCGGCTTGAGTTATAGCACGGGCTTCCGGGCCATCACGGCGGCGCGTGGCAACCCAGGGATCATGCCGATGACATGTTGGTGCGGCCGCAAACGTTCGCTTGCCGGAGTGATGGCATGGCCGATGCTGCTCCTCGCGACCTGCCTGCCCGCCATGGCAGACGACACCCCGGCATCCGCGCCCTTGCCGCTGATCCCGATGCCGGCAAGCGTCGCGGCCATGCAGGGACAACACCGCGTCACCGGCGAAACGCCGCTTCGTTTCCATGGCGGAAACAGTGCGCCGACTGCGCGGTATTTCTCGGAACTGCTGGCGCGCACCAGTGGCCTTGGCCTCACGCCTTCGTCCGCATTGGACAATGACGCCACGCCCGGGATCGACTTCATCCTCGATCCCGCCGCAACCGGCATCCCCGAAGAAGGCTATCGTCTTTCCGTCGATACGGATCACATCGAACTTCGCGCCGGCAGCGAAGCCGGCCTGTTCCACGGCGCCACCACGTTGTGGCAGCTGATCGCCGCTGCCGAGGACGGTACCGAGGGCCGCTCCATTCCTGCATTGAAGATCGACGATGCCCCGCGCTTCGGATGGCGCGGCTACATGCTCGATTCCGCCCGCCACTTCCACACCGTGGACGAAATCAAGCGCGTGCTGGACGCCATGGCGCTGCACAAGCTCAACGTCTTCCACTGGCACCTGACCGACGACCAGGGCTGGCGTATCGAAATCAGGCAATACCCGAAGCTGGCCGACGTCGGTGGCTGCCGCATCCCCGTGGGCGATGCCGGCACCGATCCACGCACGGGTGAACCGCGCCCGTACTGCGGCTTCTACACGCAGGATGAAATCCGCGACATCGTCGCCTACGCCGCCGAGCGCCACATCACCGTGGTGCCGGAGATCGACGTGCCCGGCCATGCCACCGCCGCCATCGCCGCCTATCCGCAGCTCGGCGTGGAAGGAAATCTCCTGCCCGTGTCCAACCAGCGCGGCATCCACTCCAACCTGTTCAACGTGGAAGAAGAGACCTTCGCCTTCCTCGCCGACGTGTTCGCGGAAGTAGTGGAACTGTTTCCCTCCCGCTACATCCACATCGGTGCGGACGAAGCGCTGAAGGACCAGTGGAAGGCTTCGCCGCGCGTGCAGGAACGCATGCGCGAACTCGGCATCGCCGACGAATCCGCCCTGCAAAGCTGGTTCGTCCAGCGTCTGGAAAAAATGCTGGCCGGCCACGGCCGCCGCCTGATCGGCTGGGACGAAATACTCGAAGGCGGACTGCCGCCCGAGACCACGGTGATGTCGTGGCGCGGCATCGAAGGCGGCCTGGAGGCCGCACGACTCGGCCACGACGTGGTGATGTCGCCGGTTTCCGCGATGTACCTGGATTACCTGCAGACCCATTCGCCCAACGAGCCTGCCGGACGCCCGAAGATCATCCCGCTGGAAACCTTCTACGCCTTCGAGCCGGTGCCGGCAGAACTGGAAGCCTCCCAACGCAAACACATCCTGGGCCTGCAGGCCAACATGTGGACCGGCGACACCCGCACCTTCGCCGGCGTCGAACACAACACCTTCCCGCGCCTCGCCGCCGTGGCCGAAACCGGCTGGACGCCCGCAGCGAACAAGGACTACGCCAGCTTCCTGCAACGGCTGCCGGAACAACTGCGGCGCTATGACGGACTGGGCATCGGCTACGCGCGGACGCCGTTCGAAGTGATCGTCGACGCCGCGCTGCTGCCGGAGCCGGGCGACTCGCCGCAGGGCGACGCGCGGATCGCGCTTTCCAATCCGCTGGGCTACCCGATCCGCTACACGCTGGACCCGGACACGCCCGAACCGCTGTGGCTGGATTACAGCCAGCCACTGGATCGGATCAAGCTGCCGGCGAAGCTCCACACCGCCGTCTTTGCCGGCGACACGCCGCTGCATCCCGCGCAGTCGTTCGAATTCACCCGCGCCAGCCTGCTGCAACGGACCGACGAACAACTGGCCCTGTGCAGCGAAGGCGGCCCCGTGCTGCGCATGGAAGACGATGGCCCCGCCGAAGGCCCGCGCGCCCTGTTCAACGTGGCCATCTTCGAACCCTGCTGGCAATGGAAGCAGGCGCCGCTGGACGATATCTCCGCCATCCGCGTGCGCGCCGGCCGCCTGCCCTACATGTTCCAGCTGGGCGCGGAGGACACCAAGCGCCGCTTCCTGCCTGCCGAAACCGCGCACGGCGAACTCGACATCCGCGTCGATGGTTGCGACGGCCCCCGCCTTGCCGTGGCCCCGCTGCCCGCCGCTCCGGATGCCGACGGCTTCGCCACCGTGCAGGCCGCGCTGACCGCGCCGGCCACCGGCTTCCGCGACCTGTGCATCCGTTTCAGCGGCGACACCCGCCCCGACATGTGGGTGGCGGACCGCATCACCTTGCTGCCTTCGACACCGGAGTAACGCCATGCCCTTGATGATCCGCCGCATTCCCGGCCGCCCGCGCCTGCTGCTTCGCGCCATGCTGCTGGCCGCCATCCCGATCGGCGCGGCGCAGGCCGGCGACAGCCGCACGACGACCGTTTCGCAACAACTCGACATCCAGGCTTCGGTGGAATCCGTGGACTACGTACAAGACAAACAACAATTCCAGTTGCACACGCTGCTGACCGAACAGCGGCATCCGCAGACCATGGACCTGAGCCGGCGCATCGCCGGCAATACCGTTGCCGGACTGGACGCCCTGTTCTCCGTCGACCGCGACGTCGCGCGCACCCTCGCCGCGGTGGCCGACGACCCGGCGCGCCTGCAACAGCTGGAACAGGCATCGAAGGCCATGCAGGACGCCCTGCGTAATGGTCACCGCCTCTATTTCTACGGCACCGGCTCCACCGGCCGGCTCGCCGAAACCCTGGAAAGCGGTTTGTGGCGCCCGTTCTGGCAACGCGCGGCGGGCATGCCGTTCTGGCCGAAGATCGAACAGGCGCTGCCCGGCATCGGGGACCGCGTGCGCGGCGAGATCACCGGCGGCGACCGCGCGCTGATCAGCTCGCTGGAAGGCTTCGAGGATTTGCAGCTGATCGGCCACCTGCAATTGCAGGACAACGCCATCACCGCCAACGACGTGGTGTTCGCGGTGACCGAGGGCGGCGAGACCTCCGCCGTGATCGGCACCGCCCTGCGTGGCGCCGAGGTCAACGGCAACGACCCCTCGCGCACCTGGTTCGTCTACAACAACCCGGACGAGGTATTGCTGCCGTTCGAGCGCAGCCGCACCGTCATCGAGCATCCCGGCATCACCAAGGTCAACCTGGCCACCGGCCCGCAATCGATCACCGGCTCCACCCGCATGCAGGCCACCACCACCAGCCTGTACGCGCTCGGCGTGGTGATGGAAGACGCCATCCGCCACCTGCTGGAACCAATACTGGACGATCAAGAGTTGCAGGCACTCGGTTTCTCTGCCGATGCCGACATCGCCTCGCGCCTGCGTGATTTCGATGCATTGCAACGTGCCGTCGCCGCCACCGCGCCCGTCGTGGCCGCATGGACCGACAGCGAGGCCGATGTCTACGAACAGGGTCGCCACTCCACCTATCTTGCCCAACGCGCATTGATGCCGGTGTTCGTGGACGTGACCGAACGTGCACCCACGTTCCGTCTGGCGGCGCTGGACCGCACCGACGCAAGCGAACGCCGCTCGTGGATACAGGTCTGGACGCCAGTGGAAAGTGCCGCGCAAGCCTGGCAGGCGCTGCTGCACCGTCCTTTCCACGGACTGGACCCGGCGCTCTACGAACAGCCGTTCCGTGAGCAGATCGGTGATGCGTGGCTGCACCGCTCTGCCCTGAACAGCCTGGCGCTGGCTGGTGCCGAGCAACAACACTTGTACGACCTCTCGTTCTCCGCCGACAACCTCGCCCGCAGCGGACCCCAGCCCGGCGACCTGGGCGCGATGATCCTGCTGGGTGCGGAATCCCCAGCCATTGGCGAGGAGTGGCTGCGCGCCTTCGCAGACAAGGACGCATCGCTGCATGTGGTGCGTGTCGCCGAATCACCACTTGCACAAGGCGACAAGGACGCCCTGCTCGCGATTTCGCCCGATGCGCGACTCATCGACGTGACCCTGCCGTCAGGCGATGCCTTGGAACTCAACCGCATCATCGCGCTGAAGATGCTGCTCAACGCACACTCTACCGGCGTGATGGCCAAGCTGGGCCGCGTGGTGGGCAACACCATGACCGCCGTGCAGCCCGGCAACCTGAAATTGATCGGCCGCGCCACCTACCTGATCCAGTCGCACGTCAACACCGTGCTCGCCAGCGATGCCTGGCGGAAAACGAACGGGGAACATCCACCTGTCGGCTACGCCGACGTCAACGCCATCCTGTTCGATGTGATCGAAGCCCGCCGCGCCGACCCCTCACTGGCCAGCAGTCCCGAAGTGGAACTGAGCATCGTGCGCATCCTGGAAAGCCTGCGGCTGGGCCAATCCGTCACCTGGCAGGACGCCGCCGCGCTGCTGCACGAGCGCAAGCTGGACGATTACCTGGCGGCCTTTGACGACTGACAATCTTAACTACCCGGGGTCATCAGGCATATGGTGGTCTAGCCCACAATTTGTGGGCCTGATTGGCTCTGGTGCGACCTGAAATGCAGGTCATCGCCATATTTCCATGAGACAAGTTTGGTCCGTCTTCTTGCCAATAACCGATAGTGCGGACACGGGATCTCACCACTTCCTTGCCGAGAACATCCATTGCCATGCTGATTACAGTTCCGGATCAGTTATCGACGAATAGCCGCCCCTTCCGGCGAACCGAACGTTACCGATAACCGAACTGTCCGCGGTTGCTCACCCTCGAATGGTTCAAATCGATATCGCGCAATGCATTCCTGTCTCAGCCTATCAACCGCCACAACCGTCGGCACGAAATTCTCCAGCAGAACACGCTCCATCTGACCTGACGGCAATACCTCGGCGATCCACGAAGCGGTTGCCGCTCCAATCCTGTCCTTTATCAGCAAGCGACAATCGTCCATCCCGGTCTTCAGGCGCAAGCCCGGACCATTCTGGGCCGACGCCCGCACATGGTACCCCTCCATGCGCTCGCGCATCCGCTGTTCAACAGCTTTTCCATGCGCCTCAAGATAGGCATTGAAATCTTCACGAATGCGCTTGCGGGGAACAGCCGGCTTCTGCCAGCCCCACACGACTTCCGCCCGTGTCAACAGATGGCCGTTGTATGCCGAACGATGGTATTGCGCCTCATCCGCATCCATAAACGGCCGCTTCAATGTTTTG
Source organism: uncultured Pseudoxanthomonas sp. (assembly GCA_964562135.1). Taxonomy (GTDB): domain Bacteria; phylum Pseudomonadota; class Gammaproteobacteria; order Xanthomonadales; family Xanthomonadaceae; genus Pseudoxanthomonas_A. The sequence goes on from CAZLSG010000022.1 coordinate 39,659, forward strand.
ACGAAATAAAGATAAACCTGCGTCCACTGCATCGCTTTCCGATATGACCCATGACGCATCTCCATTTCGGCCAGATCGGCATATGCCGGCAGGTATCCATCTTCCGCCATTGCCTTGATCAACGGCCTGGCCCGCTCAATATCGCGCCCAACCAGATTGCCAGGCAACTCATCACCATGGCGATACAACTGCCCCAAGGTATAGCCAAATTCCGGGCAACTATCGACTTTGGACAATCGCTCATATGCTTCCAGCACGCTGACGCGATGCTCAGAAGGGGCCGCTGGGTCCAGCAAATCCAGAATACGGTCATGCGGAATCTCCTGATAGAGCGCCTCGCAGCTCACGGGTTCATCGGACCATGCAGGCTGACTATAAATGAGCATCACCATGGTCACAGGCGGAAGCAGTACGTTGCGCCATTTCATATGAGCATCTCCTTTAATGAACCCGGGCTACCCCCGATAATTCGGACAGGTTAATCAAGTGGCAGCCATTTTCTCGAATTCGTCCGGCGAGCGGTAGCCCACTCTGACCCTGAGGTATCCCCACGTTTTCATGCCTCCAAGGTTGCCTGACGAAGCACGTTCTTCGGCAAGGTTCGCAATCGTTCCAGCCATTTGGAGATCGACTCCATTGGCCAGCCCCTGGCCAGCGCTTCACGTCCTGTGCGCATGGTTGAGTACAGCTTGCGCTTCACACAGCCCGGTTTGAGCCATTGATCGATCCCGGTGGCCTCGCATCCCAGGCCAGCCAGCCAACTGACGAACGAAGCGAGCATGCCCACCAGCAACAGCATCTGCAGGCGCGGCCCCTTGCGTGTCAGGCTGTCTTCAAAGCCTTGGCCGTAGCGATGCGACTTGAGATCGCGGAAGGAGGACTCGATCTGCATCCGGCGCGCATACACACTCACCAGTTGCCGGGCGGTGGGTGTTTCCAGCGAGGACGAGGCGACGATCAGCCACGGTTCGCGCTCGCGTGCGGCGGCCTTGCGGCTGTAGCTGTTGCGTGCCACCTTGCCCGTGCACGTGCGGTGCTTGCGTCCTTTGGCTGCTTTGGCATACATCACCATCCGGCACGTGATCGGATCGCTCCGGGTCATCTCCATCAACGGCAATTCCCGCGGACGCCGCGTGGCCAGCGACTGCAGTTGCCGGCAATCCACCCATTGATCCGGATGGTCATCTTCCTTCACCTGGCTCAGCCGCCGCGTGGTGGCATCGTAGCTGTACGTGTGGTCCCGC
>CAZLSG010000023.1:0-38151 GCA_964562135.1 uncultured Pseudoxanthomonas sp.
AATCCAGCCAGATCGTCTGCCCGCGCTGCGAGGGCCACGGCCGCATGCGCAGCGTGGAATCGCTGTCGCTGTCCATCATCCGCGTGGCCGAAGAGCATGCGATGAAGGAAAACACCGGGCAGGTGCTGATCCAGGCGCCGGTGGACATCGCCAACTACCTGCTCAACGAAAAACGCAGCGCGCTGCGTGAAATCGAAAAGCGCCACGATGCGCCCATCGTGATCGTGGCCGACAAGCAGTTGCACACGCCGCATTACGAAGTCACCCGCATCCGCGAGAACGAACTGGGCGAAGAAACCGCCAAGCCCAGCTACCAGCGCGGCACGCCGCGCAAGCTGCCGGTGCATGCGCTGAACAAGTCGCAGTTGAACATTCCGCCCGCGCCGGCCGTCACCCACGTCCAGCACTCGCAACCCGCTCCCGTCCGCGAAGAGCGTGCCTCTGCGACACCCGCTCCCGCGGCGGCAGTCGCCGTGGCGGCCGCGGCACCCGCCAGCGGCGGGGTGGTGGGTTGGTTCAAGCGCGTGTTCGGTGGCGGGGAAACCCCGGCAGCCGCGCCGCCGGCGCAACCGCAGGACAACCGCCAGCGCAGCAATGACCGCAATGGCCAGCAGCGCCGCGATGGCCGTGGCGGGCAACAGAACCGCAACGGCAGCAACAATGCCCGCCGCGACGAGCCACGTGGCCAGAAGCAGCAACAGAACGCGGGCCAGAATCAGCCTGCCAAGCAGCGCGGCGAACAGGCGCAAAAGCCGGCGCAGACGGCCAAGCAGCAGAACCCGGCCAAATCCCAGAAACCCCAGAACGAATCCGGCAAGCAAGCGCGCGCGCCACGCCCCGCAGATACACCGAAAGCGGACAAGGCCGCCGGCAATGCCGAAGCCACCGAAACCGCCGTAGCCATGCCGGTAGCCGCCGCGACCGCCGCCGTCCCGGCCGCAGCGGTCGCGCCCGCGGACGATATCCGGACCAGCGCACCCGCTCCCGTCACGGTCGATGCCGAAACCGGCGCCGATGCATCCGCAGCGGAAGCAGTAACCGACGGGTCCGCATCCCCGCCCTCTTCCGAAACCGGCGAAGGCGGACGTCGTCGTCGCGGACGTCGCGGCGGACGTCGTCGTCGTCGTGGCAATGGCGAAGCAGCCCAATCGGAAATCGGCGATGCCGGCGAGTTCGATGCCGACGGCAACCCCGATGGCCACGATGCCGCCGCCCCCCTCGTTGCGGACAGTTCACAACCGGAATTCGATTTCGAAGATGTGGCCCCCTCTTCGAACCCCGCACCACGAGCCGATGCCGCTGTTGCGCCAACCATGGCCGCCGTGCCAGCAGCGGCGGCCGTCGTCGTGGCGACCATTCCGGCGACACCGCCCGTTGAAACCGTTGCCGTTGCGGTCGCGGAATCCCCGGTCGCAAACACGGAGACGGAAACCACGACCGTTCAAGCGGCCGAACGGCCTGCCGCTGCGACTACGGCGGAAATCCACCGGGAAACAAATGCATCCGGCAACGCCCCGGCCGTCTCCGGCGAGATCTCCCCTGCCCCTGCCCCAGTCGCGGTCTCCGAACCGCAGCCCGTGAGCGTGGCGGTTGCTGAGCCGGAAACCATTGTCGCGGCCACCCCTGCTCCGGCCGCCGAAGAAACAGAGGCCCAGGCCGAAGTTCCGGCACAGGTCGCCCCGGCAACCCCGCCTGCTCCCCCCTCCAGCGGGGTCCACGCCAGCAATGGAAGCAGCGGTTCCCTGTTCTTCGTGGCGGACGTGGATACGCCGGCATCGGTTACCCGCAGCCTGTTCCAACCCGCGATTACCCCGTCCTTGCCTGCTGCCGATGAAAGCGGCACTGATGAGCAGGCGGTTCAGGTGCACAGCGAAGAGAACCCGGAGCCGGACGAGCAGCGCAACGCCTGACCGCCGTCATGCGACGCATTCCCCTGCGCGCCGCGCCATCACGGCAGGCGCGCAGGGTCGATCAGGCCGTACTGGGCCGCCAGCCTTGCCAGCGCAATGCTGTCCCGCACCCCGATCTTCGCGAACAGCCGCGTCTTGTGCGTGTTCACCGTCTTCGCGCTCAGGTTGAGACGCCGCGCGATCTCCTCCTGGCGCAGCCCCTGCACCAGCAGCATGGTCACTTCGGTTTCCCTCGCCGACAGCGTCTCGAACGGCGAGCCTTCGCCATCCACGCTGGAAAGCGCCAGGTTCTGCGCGATGCTCGCCCCCAGATAGCGCTTGCCGAGTGCCACGTCGCGGATCGCGCGCAACAATTCCACTGCGTCCCCGCCCTTGCCGACATAGCCGGAAGCGCCTACTTCCAGCAGACGCCGCGGCATGGGCCCGTCTTCCAGCACGGAAACGATGATCACCTTGCAGGCGCGCGGACCGCGCACGATGCGCTCGGTGATTTCCAGCCCGCTCACGCCCGGCAGGTGCAGATCGCAGAGCACCACATCAGGCTTGGTCCGGCGTATCAGCGGCAAGGCTTCCTCGCCGCTTTCCGCTTCGCCCACCACTTCAATGTCGGTCTGCGCGGACAGGATCATCTTCATGCCCGCGCGCACCAGATTGTGGTCGTCTATCAGAAAAACGCGAATCGACATATTTCCTCGCGCAATCGCATTCCCGATTGTCGAGACTAGTCGCGCCGCCCGGTGGGAGCAAGCCGACAGGAACTAATGTTCCTGTCATGACAATAATCGCTGAACAAACTCCGGCCCCGCTGTTGAACGCGCGCACTTTCGTCAGATGCCCGATTCCCATTCCGCGTAATACAAGCGCCACGCGCCACCGTCTTCACGCCAACCACTGGTCACCCGATATGTCTGCGCACGTTCGGGCAACAGCCGCCCGCTTCCTCCGGTCAATACGAGGTTGAACCGTACGGTCGCGTGATCGCCGTTGATCGAAATGTCCAGCGGCGCGGTCGTCGCTCCTATCCGCGTGTTGAGCAACACCTGTCCGCGCAAGAGATTGTGCAACGCCGCACGGTCCATGCCTTCGTTGCCCGTGAAATCCTCTGCAACCCCCTCCATGAAGGCATTGGGCCGTCCCTCGACAACGGCCGCCTGCATTTCGGCCAGCCCGGCGCGCAAGCGTTGCTCGGGCGGCTCCGTGCGGCAGGCGGACAACATGAGCGTCCCCAGCAACAGCACCGCGAGGCCTTTTGCCCACGGCCGCAACCAATTCATCTCCAATGGCTTCGCGTTTTCCATCCGGAACGGTATGCTCCCAATATGCCCCGGCACGGGGTCCATTCTTCCATATCGCTGAAACCCAATTGCAACCCTGGGGAGGGAGTACAAGATGAGTCAGGATCGTCCATGGTTCAAAAACTATCCGCAAGGCGTGCCGCGCGAGATCGATCTGGACGAATACCGTTCGATCGTTTCCGTCCTTGAAGAGTCCATCTCCAAGTACCGGGATCGGCCAGCCTTCGCCAACCTCGGAAAGACCCTGACCTACGGCGAAGTGGATGCGCTCAGCCGCGATTTCGCCGCCTACCTGCTGGGTGAGCTGAAGCTCAAGAAAGGCGACCGCGTCGCCATCATGATGCCCAATTGCCTGCAGTATCCGATTGCGCTGTTCGGCGTGCTGCGCGCGGGCCTGACCGTGGTCAACGTCAACCCCATGTACACGCCGCGCGAGCTGAAGCACCAGCTCGTGGATTCCGGCACCAGCGTGCTCCTGGTGCTGGACAACTTCGGCAAGACCGTGCAGGAAGTGATTGCGCAGACGCCGGTCAAGCAGGTCATCACCACCGGGCTGGGCGACATGCTCGGTTTCCCCAAGGGGACGCTGGTCAATTTCGTGCTGAAGCACGTCAAGAAGATGGTGCCGGACTACGCGCTTCCCGGCGCGGTCCGCTTCAGGGAAACGCTCGCGCTGGGCCGGGCGCATCCGCTCCCCGCGATCGACATCGACAAGGAAGACATCGCCTTCCTGCAATACACCGGCGGCACCACCGGCGTCGCCAAAGGCGCCATGCTGACCCATGGCAACCTGGTGGCCAACATGCAGCAAGCCGGCGCCTGGCTGGGCACCGGACTGGATTACGGCCACGAAATCATCATCACGGCGTTGCCGCTGTACCACATCTTCGCGTTGACGGCGAACGGACTGGTTTTCATGCGCCTGGGTGGCCTGAACTACCTGATCAGCAACCCGCGCGACATGCCGGGTTTCGTGAAGGAACTCCAGAAAGTGCGCTTCACCGCCATCACCGGCGTCAATACGCTTTTCAACGGCCTGCTCAATACCCCCGGTTTCGAGAAGATCGACTTCTCCGCCCTCAAGATGACCCTCGGCGGCGGCATGGCCGTGCAGCGCGCGGTGGCCGAGCGCTGGAAGAAGGCCACGGGCGTGACTCTGGTGGAAGCCTATGGCCTGACCGAAACTTCGCCCGCCGCCTGCATCAACCCGATGAACCTGAAGGACTACAACGGCGCCATCGGCCTGCCCATTTCTTCCACCGACGCCTGCCTGAAGGACGAAGACGGCGCCCTCGTGCCGGTCGGCGAAGTCGGCGAGCTGTGCATCAAGGGGCCTCAGGTGATGAAGGGCTACTGGCAGAAACCCGAGGAAACGGAAAAAGTCATCGACAACGAAGGCTGGCTGCACACCGGCGACATGGCGCGGATGGACGAGGAAGGCTTCTTCTACATTGTCGACCGGAAGAAGGACATGATCCTGGTCTCGGGCTTCAACGTGTATCCCAATGAAGTCGAGGACGTCATCGCCGGCATGGACGGCGTGCTGGAAGTCGCGGCCGTCGGCATCCCGGACGAAAAATCCGGCGAAGCGGTGAAAGTCTTCATCGTGAAGAAGGATCCTTCGCTTACGGCCGATCAGGTCAAGGCATTCTGCCGGGAGAACCTCACGGGATACAAACAGCCCAGGCACGTGGAATTCCGCAATGAACTCCCCAAGACCAACGTGGGCAAGATTCTGCGCAAGGAGCTGCGTGACCAGGCCGCTGCATCCGCCGCCTGACACCCTTCCCATTCAGCGCAAACAGGAAGCCGGCATTGCCGGCTTTCTTTTTTGGCGCAGTCAGGAATCAGGAAATTCGCCCAGATAACATGACGTGCGTCACAAATTAATGGGGGAACATGTCTCAGTTCCGTGCAGCGCCAAGCTCGGTGGGGTGACGTTGTTTTTCATATTAAGTTCAGGTGTAGCATCTCGCCATGGTCTCACATTAAAGACCTGCTCCCGCACCTTCCCAGATCCACCGTTTCATTCCAGCCGAGGTTCCTCGACATGAACAATATCGAAAAGCTGCAGCGTACCCGCACCTATCCCACCATTCGCACGGAATCCGCGCCGGATGGCAACAGCCACTGGATGTACATGCACAACGATATGGCGGCTGGGCGCCGTCCGTGTTTCCGCAATGACCTGCTGGACGACATGTGGAGCTTCACTTCCTCCATCACGTTGCGGGAAAGCGAGCGCCAGCCCGGCCGACTGCGTCACTTCGTGCTGGCCTCGGCGGCACCCGCGTTCAACCTTGGCGGCGATCTCGACCTGTTCTCCAGGCTGATCCGTTCCAACAACCGCGAGCACCTGCTGGCCTATGCGCGCCGTTGCATCGATGGTGTCTACAGCTTGCACACCGGCCTGGGCGGGGATGTCCGCACCATTGCGCTGGTGCAGGGCGACGCACTGGGCGGAGGCCTGGAAATGGCCCTGGCATGCCACACCATCGTGGCCGAGGAAGGCGTGGAAATGGGCCTGCCCGAAGTCCTGTTCGGTTTGTTCCCGGGCATGGGCGCCTATTCTTTCCTGTGCAAGCGGGTTTCGCCCCAACTGGCCGAGAAGATGATCCTCGACGGCGTCATCCATACCAGCGAAGAACTCTACCGCCTGGGCGTGGTGGACATCCTCGTTCCGAAGGGCCAGGGCGAAACGGCCGTGCAGGACCTGATCCGTCAACAGCAGCGCTCCCCCTACTCGCATCTGGCCATGAACCAGGTACGCAACCTGGCCCAGCGCGTGAGTTATGACGAGCTGATGAACATCACCGAGGTCTGGGTGGATACGGCACTGGCGCTTGGCGAGAAATCGCTGAAGATGATGGAACGCATCGTGCGCGCCCAGGAGCGACGCTCTGCCTCACACGCGGCTTGATATCGCTGCTTGTTGTCTCGCCGCTTCTCTACCAGTGGACCGGGCGGGCGTCATGAACGCTCGCCATGGTCCTGCTGGCCTGTCTTGCGCTCGCGTTCGCGGATTGCCAGCGCATCGCGGCCATTGCTCAGGTGCGCATTCAACATGGCCACGCGCTGACGCCACTCGCGCGTGACTTGCCAATCCGGCAAGCGCATCAGTTCGTCGCTGGCAGCCACCAGCTTGATCAGGCCCAGGTTGCTTGCAACGCCCTTCAGTGCATGGGCATGTTCCCGCATCCGCTCATTGCTCCCGTTCTCCATCGCATGGGTCAGCCCGCCAATGCAGCCATCCGCGTCGTTGAGGCATTGGTCGATGAATTCGCGTTCGAAAACCTCTCCCATCCCCAGCGCGGTGAGCTCGTCCAGGACCTGCGGATCCAGCACTTCCGACGGCACGGCCCGCGTATCGGCCCTGACGGCCGCCACCGGAGCACTCACCTTGCCGTTGGAAGCGATGTCCGCCAACACGTCCAGCAGACGCGAGGCCACTACGGGCTTGGGAAGGAAGGCGCGCGCTCCGGCACGCTCGCATTGCTGGATCGCGTCGGGCGTGACATCCGCGCTCAACACCAGCACCGGCGTGCGCGGACCTCCCCCCGCCTCCATCAGGCGCAGTTGCTTCAGCAGGTCCAGGCCGCTCAGGCCGGGCATGTGCAGATCGCAGATCACCGTGTCGTAATCGGAAATTTCCAGCGCATCCAGCACTGCCTCGCCGCTGTCCACGCAGACCACGCGGTGGCCCGCCTTCTGCAACAGGCGTTGCAGCACCATTCGATTGGCCTCGTGGTCGTCGGCCACCAGCAATTGCAGGCTGCGCACGCGCGCGCGGTGGCGCAGGAACGGGTCGGAGAACGCGATGACGTTTTCCGGGGGAGAAGCATTGCCTTCCTCCCAATCGGCCGCTGCCGGCACGGCATCCATCGAACGGGCGGGCGCCGGGGCATCGAAGGGCAGTTCCACCCAGAACACGCTGCCCGTCTGCTCCACGCTGTCGAAACCGATGCTGCCCCCCATCGCTTCGGTCAGGCCTTTCGCAATCGTCGTGCCCAAACCGGTGCCGCCGTGGCGGCGGCGCAGGCTGGTGTCCGCCTGCTCGAATGCCTCGAACAAGCGCATCCTGGCATCGGCGGGGATACCTATACCGGTATCGGTCACGGTGAAGCGCAGATTTGTCTGGGCACCCTCACCGGGCACAACCGCCACATCCAGCCGCACCGACCCGGTTTCGGTGAACTTGACCGCGTTGCCCGCCAGGTTCAACAGAATCTGGCGCAAGTGGCGCGCGTCGCCCCGCAGCAATGCGGGCACGTCCGGCTGCACGTTCACTTCGTAACTCAACTGCTTGGCCCGCGCCTGCGGAAGCAGGATCAGGCCGATGCTGTCCACCAGTTCCTTCGGCGCAAAATCGCTGATGTTGAGTTTGAGCTTGCCCGCCTCGATGGCCGAGATATCAAGCACGTCCTCCACCAATGCCAGCATGCTGCGGGTGGAAGCCTGGATGGTGGACAGGCATTCGCGCTGTTCCGCGTTCAATGACGTGGTCGCAAGCAGGTCGGACATGCCGGACAAGCCATTGAGCGGGGTGCGGAACTCATGGCTCATGTTGGCCAGGAAACGGCTCTTGGCCTCGTTGGCGCGGCGGGCTTCTTCCGTGGCGCGCGTCAGCTGGCGCAGCAATCCGGAAAGGTACATCGGGACCGCAATCAGGCCGATCCACAATCCGATGCCAAGACTGAGGTTTTCGCGCCAGTATCCATTGAAGAGCAGGACACCGCCGAAACCGGCACATGCCATGGCCACGGCACCCGCCAAATAGCGGTTGCCATAGCGCAGGCCGTTGCCCACCGTGACCCACATCAGGATCACGTACAGCCAGGCCAACGGTTCGCCCTTGAGCGCCATGGCCACGCTCATCAAACTGTAGTCGGTGACCATGCCGATGATCCGGCGCAGGTCGGACTTGCCCGGCCTGGCCAATATCCAGCCGAACAGCGACAACCCGATCCCCAGGCCAATCAGGCTCATCCAGATCGCAGTGCGGAAGACACTGGGCGGGAGGCTTCCGTAGGCGCCGCCCACCAGCATGTAGACGATCACGCCGGAGAACAGGATGATGCGGACCAGCGCCTGGCCGTGTTCGCTGTCCGGACGGTTGGACAGGCGGGATTTGATCCAGGAGAAGAGATCGCTCATGGCTCACTCCATCCCCGGGCGGTTCTGGACCACCGAATAACGATTGCAGATGTCGTCCAGCCGCTCACGCCCGCGAATCAATGCCTCCACGCAGGCCGGGTCGAACAGGCGGCCGCGCTGCACGTAGAGATAGGCCAACGCGGCCTCGCGCTCCCAGGCCTTCTTGTAGGGACGCGGCGAAATCAGCGCATCGAACACATCCGCAACCGCCACGATCCGCGCTTCCAGCGGAATGGCCTCGCCGGCCAGGCCATCCGGATAACCGCTGCCGTCGTAACGCTCATGGTGCCGCAGGGCGATGAGTGCGCCCGCCTGGATGAAGCGATTCTGGCTTCCACTCAACAGTTGATGGCCGATGACCGGATGCCGGCGCATCACCTGGGTTTCTTCATCGTCCAGCGGGCCTGGCTTCATCAGCACCGAATCGGGAATGGCGATCTTGCCGATGTCGTGCAGGGGAGCGGCCATTTCGATGGTCCGCACTTCGTCCTCGGGCAGGCCCAGTTGCTCGGCGATGAGGCCGGCCACGTGCGCCATCCGCTCCAGGTAGGCGCTGGTCCCGCTGTCGCGGTATTCGATGGCCCGTGCCAAACGCGACAGGGTTTCGCGTTCGCGCTCCTCCACCTCGTGCATGCTGGAGAGCAGCCGCTGCTCAAGCGACAGGGCCCGTTGCTTGACGTTCTCGCTCTGCTGGCGGAGTTGCAACAGGTTGCGGCAGCGCGCCCGCAGTTCGCGCGGGCGCACCGGCTTGACCAGGAAATCGATGACCCCGGCTTCCAGCGCCGCCTGGCGGAGAGGTTCGTCGCCCACCACGGTGATCAGGATGATGGGGATGTCCCGGTGCATGGGCAGGCGCCGGAAACGACGCGCAAACTCCAGCCCATCCATCCCGGGCATCCGGTAGTCCAGCAACAGCAGGTCGCTGCGATTGCGCTCGCACCATGCAAGCGCCACCTGGGGATCGTCGAAATCGTGCACGGCCAATTCCGAGGAGATATCCTCGATCACACCGCGCAGCATCGTGCGCGCGGATGTCTGATCGTCGACGATGACGATATCCAATGCGCTACCCATCCCCGCAAGCCACGCAACATGGCTATCAGGGGAGGATACCGCGTAGCAGGTCATGTTGGCATCCAGCATGGTGAAATCCCGGCGCTGTGACTTGGTTCCTGGGATATCCACGCAGGAAGCATGCCAACTGTAAGCCCGCCACCGGCCAGCCGACGGAAATGTGATGGATATCGCGCAAAAAGCAGCCCGGAGGACGGCAAATCCCCCGACTGCATGGGTTTGGGAGGATACCGGCACGGACCTGCATGCCGGATCATGGCCGCACGGAACCGGGAATGGCCCCGGTACGTCACTCCTGCGCCGGAAGGCGCGGCATCAATTCTGCGGGCTTTCCGGGCGCATGTAGGGGAAAAGCAGCACGTCCCGGATGGACTCCGAACCGGTCAGCAACATGACCAGACGGTCGATGCCGATGCCCAGTCCCCCGGTGGGCGGCAACCCCACCTCCAGCGCCCGGATGTAGTCGGCGTCGTAATGCATGGCCTCGTCGTCCCCGCCCTCCTTGGCCTCCACCTGGGCCTGGAAGCGCGCGGCTTGCTCTTCCGGGTCGTTGAGCTCGGAGAAGCCGTTGGCGATTTCCTTGCCGTTGATGAAAAGCTCGAAACGATCGGTGTAACCGGGATCATTGTCGCTGCCCCGCGCCAAAGGCGAGACCTCGACCGGATGATCGGTGATGAAGGTCGGCTGGATCAGGGTGTGCTCCACCGTCTTCTCGAAAATCTCCAGCAGCAGCTTGCCCCAGCCATACGAGGGCTTGACCGGAATCTTCAGCCGCTGGCAGTGCCCGGCCAGCGCTTCGCGGTCGGTACAGTCCTGCGCGCTGATCTCGGGATTGTGGTGGCGCACGGCTTCATCCATGCGCCAGCGGCGGAACGCCGGCTGCAGGTCGATTTCGTTGCCTTCCCACAAGACCTTGCCTTCACCCAGTACTTCCGACGCCACATCGCGGATCACCGCTTCGGTCAGGTCCATGACCTCGTGGTACGTGGCATAGGCCTCGTACAGTTCGAGCATGGTGAATTCCGGATTGTGGCGCGTGCTGACGCCCTCGTTGCGGAAGTTGCGGTTGATTTCGTAGACCCGCTCCAGACCGCCCACGACCAGACGCTTGAGATACAGTTCCGGCGCCACGCGCAGGTAGAGATCCATGCCCAGCGCATTGTGGTGGGTGACGAACGGCTTGGCCGTGGCGCCACCGGGGATGTAATGCATCATCGGCGTTTCCACTTCCAGGAAACGGCGTGCGTCCAGCCATTCGCGCATCGCGCGGATGATCCGCGAGCGCTTGATGAAGACATCCCGCGCCTCCGGGGTGACGATCAGGTCCACGTAGCGCTGGCGGTAGCGCTGTTCCACGTCGGCGAGGCCGTGCCACTTGTCCGGCAGTGGACGCAGCGACTTGGTCAGCAACCGCAGTGATTCGACCCTGACGGACAACTCGCCGGTCCGGGTCCGGGTCAACATGCCCTCGACCGCGACGATGTCGCCGATGTCCCAGCCCTTGAACGCGTCGTAGACGGCACCGAGCGAGTTGGATTGCAGGAACAACTGGATACGTCCGGATTCGTCCTGCATCTGCGCGAAGCTGGCCTTGCCCATCACCCGCTTGGCCATCAGCCGGCCGGCCAGGACGGCGCGGATGGAAGCCGCTTCCAGTGCGTCGGCGCTCCACACTTCGCTGTCGGCGTATTCCGCCTGCAGATCGCCGGCATAGTGCTGGCGGCGGAAATCGTTGGGAAAGGCGATGCCCTGCCCGCGCAGCGCCGCCAGTTTCGCGCGGCGCTCGGCGATGAGGCTGTTCTCGTCGGCATGAGGCTGTGGCGCGGTGGGCTGGTCGGTCATGATGTTGGGAGAAACTCGATGGGAGGAAGAGTAGAGCATCGCGGCCATGGGCCGCCCCTACAGGGTCATGCGTCGATGCGTTTGGACCCGGCTTCCAGGCCGGACTTGAGGCTGGCCTCGACGAACTCGTCCAGGTCCCCATCCAGTACTTTCTGCGTATCGGTACGTTCGATTCCGGTGCGCAGGTCCTTGATGCGGCTCTGGTCCAGCACGTAGTTGCGGATCTGGCTGCCCCAGCCGATATCGGACTTGGTGGCTTCCACCGCATCGCGCTCGGCGTTGCGCTTCTGGATCTCCAGTTCGTACAGCTTGGCCGCCAGCATCTTCATGGCGTTGTCGCGGTTCTGGTGCTGGCTGCGGCCGGTCTGGCAGGCCACCACGATCCCGGTGGGCATGTGGGTGATGCGCACCGCCGATTCGGTCTTGTTGACGTGCTGGCCACCGGCACCGGAAGAACGGTACACGTCGGTCCTCAGGTCGGCCGGATTGATGTCGATGTCGATGTTGTCGTCCACCTCCGGCGACACGAACACCGAGGTGAAGCTGGTATGGCGGCGGTTGTCCGAATCGAACGGCGACTTGCGCACCAGCCGATGCACGCCGGTCTCGGTCTTCAGCCAGCCGTAGGCGAAATCGCCTTCGACCCGGATGGTGGCCGACTTGATGCCGGCGACGTCGCCGCCGCTGGCCTCCATCAGCTCGGTCTTCCAGCCGCGCGATTCGCACCAGCGCAGGTACATGCGCAGCAGCATCTCCGCCCAGTCCTGGGCCTCGGTGCCACCGGCGCCGGCCTGGATGTCGACGAAGGCGTTGCAGGCGTCCATCTTGCCGGAGAACATGCGCTGGAATTCCAGCTTCTCCACGTGCGCCGCGAAACGGTCGACATCGGCGGCCACCGCCAAGGCGGTATCGTCGTCGTTCTCGCTCTCGGCCAGGTCCAGCAATTCGCCGGCCTCGTTCAGGCCTTCGCTGACGCTGGCGATGCCGCCGACGGTCTTGTCCAACAGCGAACGTTCCCGGCCCAGGGTCTGGGCGTATTCGGGGTTGTTCCAGATATCGGGGTTTTCCAGCTCCCGGCTGACTTCTTCCAGACGCTCGCGCTTGGCGTCGTAGTCAAAGATACCCCCGAAGCGAAACCAGCCGTTCCTGGAGATCGGCGATGCGCTGGCGGATGGGATTGAGTTCGATCATGGCCATGAAAATCGTCCAAACAGCCGCGAATTCTATCAGGATGCGTGACCCGCCGGATCGTGCGCCTCCCCTCCCATGGTCCAGTCTCACGCTGGCTGGCGAAATTCCACGATGAGCTGGATCGCCTGCGGGCCGCGCCAGTCGTCCGGCGCCAGCCGGTAAGCGATTCGGCTGCGTACCTGCGGCGGATCGCCCGACCAGCCGCCGAAGTGGATGGCGTTCAATGGCTCACGCCGCCACGGCGAGGACAAGCTCAATTTCAGGTGTCGTTCGGCGACGATCCGCCAGTCCAGCACTTCGAAGACGCCATCGAACAACGGTTCCGGAAATCCCTGCCCCCATGGCCCTCCATCGCGGACAGCCTCCGCATGGCGGCGATCGAATTCGTACGGCAGCAGTTCGCCGTCCGTCAGCAATTCGGCCTGCAATATCGCCGGGTCCAGCATCGAGGCGACCGCCTCGCGGAAAGCGGTCTCGAATCCACCCAGGTTCGCTTTTTCCAGGCTCATACCCGCCGCCATCGCATGGCCGCCGAATCGGCTGATCAGGCCCGGATGCGCAACATCCACCGCCGCGAGCGCATCACGGATATGCAGGCCGGGGATGGAACGCGCCGAACCCCGCAGCATGTCGCTGCCCGGCTCCGACGGCGCGAACGCCACCACCGGACGATGCATTTGTTCCTTCACCTTCGAAGCCACCAGACCCACGATGCCCGGGTGCCAGTCCTGATCATGCAGGCAGATGGCCACTGCATCGTCATCGGCATCCCGCACCGCCCGCCTTGCCAGCGCGGCTTCCGCGTCTTCGAGCATCAGCTGCTGCACGCCCCGGCGTTCGGCATTGATGCCGTGCAGGATTTCCGCCAGTTCGCGGGCACGTTCGCCGTCATCCGCCAGCAGGCATTCGATGCCCAGCGCCATGTCTTCCAGCCGCCCGGCCGCATTGATCCTGGGGGCAACGGCGAAACCGATGTCGGACGCAGTGAGGTCGGCCGCCTTGCGCCCGGAAACGTCGATCAGTGCCTGCAAACCGGGATTGCCCTGCCCGCTGCGCAACCTGCGCAGGCCCGCACCCACCAGTGCGCGGTTGTTGGCATCCAGCGGCACGAGGTCGGCCACGGTCCCCACCGCCACCAGGTCGAGCAGCGAGGTCAGATCCGGACGCTTTCCCTGGAAGGTGCGGCCATGGATGGCCGCTGCTCGATTTTCGCGATCGGGATGATCGCCATGAAGCCTTCGACGCAGCGCCACAAGCACGTAGAACATCACGCCCACGCCCGCCAGCATCTTGCTGGGGAAAGCGTCGCCGGGCAGATTCGGGTCCACGATGACATCGGCGGGCGGCAACGCCTCGCCCGGCAGGTGATGGTCCGTGACCAGGACCTGCCATCCTTTCGCCTTGGCCGCGGCAATGCCGGCATGGCAGGCAATGCCATGGTCCACGGTGACCAGCAGTTCCGGTTTCAGCGCTTCCAGTTCGTCCACCAGCGCCGGGGACAGCCCGTAACCATGCACCTGGCGATTGGGCACCGAAGGCGTTACCCGGCGCGCGCCCAGCATGCGCAAGCCGCGCACGCCCACTGCGCACGCCGTCGCGCCGTCGCAATCGAAATCGCCCACCACCACGATATGCCGGTCGGTCGCAATCGCATCGGCCAGCAATGCCGTGGCCGCCTCAACCCCGGACAACGAATCCGGGCTCAGCAAACGGGCCAGCCGCGGTTGCGCCGCATCCGGAGAATGGGCGCCGCGCGCCGCATAGACCCGTCGCAACAAAGGCAAGACCGAATCCGGCCAATCGCCCGGCGCTGTCGGTGGCCGGCGCCGGATACGCGCGGATGCCGGCACCTCAGGAAAAACCGGCAGTCGGGGCATCGAGCCGCGACAAGGGACGGCGCCAGAAACGCCATTGCTGGCCGCGCTTCGACACGAAGCGCATGCCGTCCTCGAAGTCGAGGCACAAGGCTTCCAGTTCGCGCCTGCGCACGGCATCCAGCAGCGGCGACACGGCTTCCGCGACCAGTTGTTCCGGATCGCGCAGGTGATGGAGATCGAGCAGCACGTTGCCTTCATCCGGCGACCCGCCTTCCAACTCCACGCCGGCCGCCCTGGCCAGCGCCTGCACCAGCACATCGTGGCTGCGCACCTGCCGGAATCCCGTGCGGACGAAATCGGGCAGCCGCCCGCCCCCCCAGAACCACAGCGAATTGATCGCCGGCTTGCCTTGTGCAGTCCTCCGCGCATTCCAGGGATGGTGGTGCAACAGTACCTGCGTTTCGGTCATCAACATGCGCCAGCGGCGACCCGCTTCGCCATCGGGCAAATGCGCCAGGAGATCGTCGCCCAGCGCATCGTCGATTTCGGTGAACGCCGGCAGCTTCGTTTCGGCGGGTAGCCGCAGGTACCAGCGGGCCGGATGCGGCGCATCCAGCGGGAACCCGGCATCGCCGAAAACCGGCCGCAATGCCGGCAGCAACTGCAATGCATCCTCTTCCGTCATCGCCAGCGCATCGCCGTGCGCCAGCAATCGCGCGCCGTGCATGTCCGGGGACACGTGGACCGGATCGGCCCGCAGCCAAGCGCCGGAGGCCGCATCCCCGGCATCCAGCATCCGGGTCAGCGCGGCCACCGGCCAATGGTCGGGAATCAACTGGAACTGCCTGCGCAACTGCGCGCGCAACCCCGGTTCCACCCGTGAACGGTCGGCCTGGGCCAGCGCCTTGCCCAGTGCTTGCGGCAACGGCATGCCGTTCAGCCGGGAGCGCGCGGGCAGCAGCAGGGTGGCCGAGCCCATGCGCCTCAGCCCAGGTACTCGACGCTGATGATTTCGTATTCGCGCTGGCCAGCGGGCGCGTCGATCACCACGCTGTCGCCTTCGTTCTTGCCGATCAAGGCACGGGCCAGCGGCGAGGAAATCGCGATCATGGCCAGCTTGATGTCCGCCTCCAGGTCGCCGACGATCTGGTAACGCTTCTCTTCGTCGGTATCCACGTCGGCCAGCACCACCGTGGCGCCGAAGACCACACGCGACCCCGCATCGAGCCTGGCCACATCGATGATCTGCGCATGCGACAGATCGCCCTCCAGTTGCTTGATGCGGCCTTCGATGAATCCCTGCTGCTCGCGGGCGGCGTGGTATTCGGCGTTCTCCTTCAGGTCGCCGTGCGCGCGCGCCTCGGCGATGGCGGCAATGACCTGCGGCCGCTTGACCGACTTGAGCTGCTCGAGCTCCTCGCGCAGGCGCTGCGCGCCCTTCGATGTCAATGGGGCTCTCATGGGATTGATCTCACCGTTGCAGCTCCTTGTGCAGTTCCTGCAGCGCCCAGACCGGCCCGGTGCCGCGATATTCCAGAGAATGGACCAGCGCGCGCGCGCCGGCAACGGTGGTCGAATAGGTGACGCGCTGCTGCAGCGCTTCGCGGCGGATCGAGAACGAGTCCGAGATGGCCTGCCGGCCTTCGGTGGTGTTGACGATGTACGCGATTTCTCCGTTCTTGATCAAATCGACGATATGCGGCCGGCCCTCCGCCACCTTGTTGACCTGTCCGCACTCGATGCCGTTCTCGCGCAGCCATGCCGCGGTGCCCTGCGTGGCCACCAGCGAGAAGCCGCGATCGACCAGCGCCTGCGCCACCGGCACCACGCGCTTCTTGTCCGGGTCGCGCACCGAGACGAAGGCCTTGCCCGGTTGCGGTGCCTTGATGCCGCCGGCTTCCTGCGCCCGCGCCATGGCGGCGCCGAAACTGCGGCCCACGCCCATCACTTCGCCGGTGGAGCGCATCTCCGGCCCCAGGATGGGATCCACGCCCTGGAACTTGGCGAACGGGAAGATCGCTTCCTTCACCGAGTAGTAGTCGGGCACGATTTCCTTCGTGGCGCCCTGCGCGTCCAGCGTCCTGCCGGCCATGCAGCGGGCGGCGATCTTGGCCAGCGGCATGCCGGTGGCCTTGGACACGAACGGCACCGTGCGCGAGGCGCGCGGGTTCACTTCCAGCAGGAAGACGACATCGTCGCTGCCGTCCTCGCTGGCCTGGATGGCGAACTGGGTGTTCATCAGGCCCACCACGTTCAGCGCCTTGGCCAGCTCCACCACCTGGCGGCGCAGCTCATCCTGTGTTTCCGCCGACAGCGAATACGGCGGCAGCGAGCACGACGAGTCGCCGGAGTGCACGCCGGCCTCTTCGATATGCTCCATCACGCCGCCGATCAACACCGCACCGGTGCTGTCGGCGATGATGTCCACGTCCACTTCCACCGCATTGTCCAGGAAGCGGTCCAGCAGCACCGGGGAATCGTTGGAGACCTTGACCGCGTCGCGCACGTAACGGGCCAGGTCGGCCTCGCCATGGACGACTTCCATCGCCCGTCCGCCCAGCACGTAGGACGGGCGCACCACCAGCGGATAGCCGATCTCTCGCGCCAGCGCCAGCGCTTCGTCGGCATTGCGCGCGGTGCGGTTGGGCGGCTGCTTCAGGCCCAGTTTCTCGACCAGTTGCTGGAAGCGCTCACGGTCCTCGGCCAGGTCGATGGAATCCGGCGAGGTGCCGATCACCGGCACGCCGTTGGCTTCCAGCGCCCGCGCCAGCTTCAGCGGCGTCTGCCCGCCGTACTGGACGATGACGCCCTTGGGCTGCTCCAGTTCGACGATGGCCAGCACGTCCTCGAGGGTCAACGGTTCGAAGTACAAACGGTCGGAGGTGTCGTAGTCGGTGGACACGGTTTCCGGGTTGCAGTTGACCATGATGGTCTCGAACCCGTCCTCGCGCAGCGCCAGCGCCGCGTGCACGCAGCAATAGTCAAACTCGATGCCCTGGCCGATGCGGTTGGGGCCACCGCCCAGGATCATGATCTTGTCGCGCGCGGTCGGCTCGGCTTCGCACTCGTCCTCGTAGGTGGAATACAGATAGGCGGTGCTGGTGGCGAACTCGGCCGCGCACGAATCCACCCGCTTGTAGACCGGCTTCACGCCCAGCGCCTTGCGCAGGGTGCGCACGGCGGTTTCGTCGGTGCCCAGCACTTGCGCCAGACGCGCGTCGGAGAAACCGGCACGCTTGAGCCGGCGCATGCGCCGGGTGTCCAGCGCAGCCAGTCCTTCCGTTGCGACCTGCTTCTCCTCCGCGATGATCTCTTCCATCTGGTCGAGGAACCACGGATCGATGAAGGACAGTTCGTGCACCTGCTCGACCGTCATGCCGGCACGGAAGGCATCGCCCACATGGAACAGGCGCTCCGGGCCCGGTGCCTTCAATTCGCGGCGCAAGGTGAGCAGATCGTCTTCGCTGGCCAGATCCAGCCCGGTCGGATCCAGGCCAGCCTTGCCGGTTTCCAGGCCGCGCAAGGCTTTCTGCAACGACTCCTGGAAGGTGCGGCCCATCGCCATCACCTCGCCCACCGATTTCATCTGCGTGGTCAGGCGGGCATCGGCTTGCGGGAACTTCTCGAACGCGAAGCGCGGGATCTTGGTGACCACGTAATCGATCGCCGGTTCGAACGAGGCCGGGGTCTTGCCGCCGGTGATCTCGTTCTTCAATTCATCCAGCGTGTAGCCCACCGCCAGCTTGGCCGCGACCTTGGCGATGGGGAAGCCGGTGGCTTTCGACGCCAGCGCCGAGGAGCGCGACACGCGCGGGTTCATTTCGATCACCACCACCCGGCCGGTCTGCGCGTTGATGCCGAACTGCACGTTGGAGCCGCCGGTATCCACGCCGATCTTGCGCAGCACCGCGATGCTGGCATCGCGCAGGCGCTGGTACTCCTTGTCGGTCAGCGTCTGCGCCGGCGCCACGGTGATCGAATCGCCGGTATGCACGCCCATCGGGTCGAGGTTCTCGATGGAACAGACGATGATGCAGTTGTCCGCGGTGTCGCGGACCACTTCCATCTCGAACTCCTTCCAGCCCAGCACCGATTCCTCCACCAGCACTTCGGTGGTTGGCGACAGTTCAAGTCCGCGATTGACGATTTCGATCAGTTCCTCGCGGTTGTAGGCAATGCCGCCGCCCGAACCGCCGAGCGTGAAGCTCGGGCGGATGATGGTCGGGTAGCCGACGCGGGTCTGGATGTCGAGCGCTTCCTCAAGCGTGTGCGCGACTTCGGCTTTCGGGCATTCCAGGCCGATCTCGCCCATCGCCACGCGGAACAGTTCGCGGTCCTCGGCCATGCGGATGGCCTCGCGCGAAGCACCGATCAGCTCGACGCCATGCTTTTCCAGCACGCCGTTGTCGGCCAGGTCCAGCGCGCAGTTCAGCGCGGTCTGTCCACCCATGGTCGGCAGCAGCGCGTCGGGCTTTTCCTTGGCGATGATCTTCTCGACCGTCTGCCAGTTGATCGGCTCGATGTAGACCGCGTCGGCCATCTCCGGATCGGTCATGATGGTCGCCGGGTTGCTGTTGACCAGCACCACCCGGTAGCCCTCCTCGCGCAACGCCTTGCACGCCTGCGCGCCGGAGTAGTCGAACTCGCAGGCCTGCCCGATGACGATCGGACCGGCGCCGATGATCAGGATGGTTTGGATGTCTTGACGCTTCGGCATCTCAGTGCTTCTCCATCGACGCGATGAAGCGATCGAACAACGGTGCTACATCTTGTGGCCCGGGCGACGCTTCCGGATGTCCCTGGAACGAGAACGCAGGCGCGCCGGTGAATTCGATGCCCTGGTTGGTGCCGTCGAACAGCGAGCGGTGGGTCACGCGTACGTTGTCCGGCAGGGTGGCTTCATCCACCGCGAAACCGTGGTTCTGCGAGGTGATCATCACCCGGCCCGTATCCAGATCCTGTACGGGGTGGTTGGCGCCGTGGTGACCGTGCCCCATCTTGACCGTCCTCGCGCCTGCGGCCAGCGCCAGCAGCTGGTGACCCAGGCAGATGCCGAAGGTCGGAATCTTCCGGGCAATGAATTCGCCGATGGCCGCAATGGCGTAATCGCAGGGCTCCGGATCGCCGGGGCCGTTGGACAGGAACACGCCGTCCGGCTGCAGCGCCAGCACGTCGGTAGCCGGGGTCTGTGCGGGCACCACGGTCACGTCGCAGCCACGCTCGGCCAGCATGCGCAGGATGTTGCGCTTCACGCCGAAATCGTAGGCCACGACCTTGTACTTCGGCCCGGCGCGCGCGAACTCGCCGCTGTCCAGGTCCAGTTGCCCTTCCCGCCAGGGGTAGGCCTCCGTGGTCGACACCACTTTTGCCAGGTCCATCCCCTTCAGGCCGGGGAACTTGCGCGCCGCTTCTAGTGCCTTGTCCACGTCGATGTCGCCCGCCATCAATGCCCCGTTCTGGGCGCCGCGGTCGCGCAGGATGCGGGTGAGCTTGCGGGTGTCGATGCCGGCGATGGCCACGATGCCGCGCGCGGCCAGCCATTCCGGCAGCGCCTGCCGGCTGCGCCAGCTGCTGGGCCGGCGCGGCACGTCGCGCACGATCAGGCCGGCGCACCAGACCCTGGACGCTTCGTCGTCCTGGCCGGTGCAGCCGGTGTTGCCGATGTGGGGATAGGTCAGGGTGACCAGCTGGCGGGCGTACGAGGGATCGGTCAGGACTTCCTGATAGCCGGTCATCGCGGTGTTGAACACCGTTTCGCCGACCGAAAGGCCGTCTGCACCTACGGAATCGCCCTCGAATACGGTTCCGTCTTCGAGTACGAGGATTGCGGGTTGGGTCACGGAGTTCGCCTTGGGGTGAAAGGAACCCTGCCCCTCCGGCTTGCGGCTGCAAGAAACCGCGGACTCGGTGTTTTTCCGGTCCGGGGCGGTGGGTAACAGGCGAGCGGGAATTGTACCGGCAGCGATCGGTCCGCGCCAGCCGTTTCAGCACCCGATGTTCAGTCCAGCAGGTCCGCCACCCGGTACATGCCCGCTGGCTTGCCGGCCAGGCGCGCCGCCACGTGCAGGGCCCCGCGGGCGAAGATGTCGCGGTTGGTGGCGCGGTGGATCAGTTCCAGGCGCTCCCCGAGGCCAGTGAACTGGACGGCATGTTCGCCCACGATGTCCCCGGCGCGCAGGCTGGCGTAGCGGACTTCGGCGCCGGACGAAGCGGCGGCTTCGCCCAGGGTCAGGGCAGTCCCCGAAGGGGCGTCCCGCTTGTGCACGTGGTGCGATTCGACAATGTCGCAATCCCAGCCATCCAGCACGGCGGCGGCACGCTCCACCAGGCCGGCCAGGACCGCCACCCCCAGGCTGAAATTCGAAGCCCACACCAGCGGAATCCTTTCCGAGGCTGCCGCCAGGGCCATTCGCTGTCCATCGGACAAACCGGTGGTTCCCGATACCAGCGGGGTTCCGCGGCCGGCACACCCCTCCAGGATCGCGTCGAAGCCTTCAGGCAGGCTGAAATCGATGGCGACGTCGAAATCCGGCACGCCGGCCAATTCGGACACGGCGAAAAACGGCACCCCATCGATCACCCGCTGCGCAGGCGGCTTGCGGGTAACCGCCGCCGCCACGGTCAGGACGTCCGCCTGCGCGGCGGCCAGGCGCAACAAGGCCTGGCCCATGCGTCCGGAGGCGCCATGGATGAGGAGGCGGATGGGGGAAGCGTTCATGCGGGCATGGTAACGGCGTGCCGCGTGGATTGCGAAGAGCCGCCCGGTCACGGCATGCCTTGGTCATCAGCCCGTCAATCGTGGCCGGAATATACCTGCGCCCCGGACACGGAACCTTGCCATCGGTTCTGTGTCCCGTTCCATTGCCCGGGCCCCGAATCCGGTTCCACCCATTAGGCTCGGCAAGGCCGGTTCCTGCAGTACGTTACGGTAATCATTATTACTGAATATCCGGGATATCTGCCTGCATGGCAGATACCAATGTCGCATTCCACAAGCGCGGCACATGTCCCATTCTTTCGTCTCCCGCACCAGCACCAGATGGCAACCGAGGGGCCACGCCATGAGCAGTGAAGACATTTATCGGAAAATCGAAGCCAGCCCGCAATTCCGGGAACTGGTCAAACGACGCGGCCGGTTCGCCTGGCTCCTCTCCTTCGTCATGCTCGCCATCTACGTCGGCTTCATCCTGGTCATTGCGTTCGCGCCGCATTGGCTGGGAACACCGCTCTCGCCCGATACGGTCATCACCTGGGGCATCCCGGTCGGCGTCGGCATCATCGTCAGCGCGTTCGTGCTGACCGGAATCTACGTGTGGCGCGCCAACGGCGAATTCGACCGCCTGACCGCCGAGCTGCTGAAGGAGTTCAAGCCATGATCGCGCGCATCGGATTGCTGGCTTTCCTCCTGTTGTTCGCACCGCTGCTGCATGCTGCGGGAGCGCTGGAGGGCGATGCGGAAAAGCAGGCCCTCAATGTTGCCGCCATCGTCATGTTCGTGGCCTTCGTGGTAGCCACGCTGGGCATCACCTACTGGGCCGCGAAGCAGAACAAATCGGCTTCGGACTACTACGCGGCCGGCGGCCGCATCACCGGATTCCAGAACGGCCTGGCTATCGCTGGCGACTACATGTCGGCCGCATCGTTCCTGGGCATTTCCGCGCTGGTGTTCACCAGCGGCTTCGACGGCCTGATCTACTCCATCGGCTTCCTGGTCGGCTGGCCGGTGATCCTGTTCCTGATCGCCGAACGCCTGCGCAACCTGGGCAAGTACACCTTCGCCGACGTGGCCTCGTACCGCCTCGGCCAGACCCAGATCCGCACCCTGTCGGCGTTCGGCGCACTGGCGGTGGTGGCGTTCTACCTGATCGCGCAGATGGTGGGCGCGGGCAAGCTGATCCAGTTGCTGTTCGGTCTGGACTATTACGTCGCGGTCGTCCTGGTCGGCATCCTGATGGTCATGTACGTGTTGTTCGGCGGCATGCTGGCCACCACCTGGGTGCAGATCATCAAGGCCGTCCTGCTGCTGTCCGGCGCCACCTTCATGGCCTTCATGGTGATGAAGCACGCCGGCTTCAACTTCGAGGCCCTGTTCACCGAGGCCATCAGCGTGCACGCCAAGGGCGACGCGATCATGTCGCCGGGCACCTTGGTATCCGACCCGATTTCGGCCATCTCGCTGGGCCTGGCGCTGATGTTCGGCACCGCCGGCCTGCCGCATATCCTGATGCGCTTCTTCACCGTCGGCGACGCCAAGGAAGCGCGCAAGAGCGTGTTCTACGCCACCGGCTTCATCGGCTATTTCTACATCCTGACCTTCATCATCGGCTTCGGCGCCATCGTGCTGGTCAGCACCAACCCCGAGTTCAAGGACGCTACCGGCGGGCTGCTGGGCGGCAACAACATGGCGGCGGTGCATCTGGCCAACGCCGTGGGCGGCAGCGTGTTCCTGGGCTTCATCTCCGCGGTGGCCTTCGCCACCATCCTCGCGGTGGTGGCGGGCCTGACCCTGGCCGGCGCCTCGGCGGTGTCGCACGACCTGTACGCCAGCGTGATCAAGAAGGGCCAGGTCAACGAGAAGCAGGAAATCCGCGTCTCCAAGATCACCACACTGGTGCTGGGCGTGGTCGCCATCGGGCTGGGCATCGTGTTCGAGAACCAGAACATCGCCTTCATGGTGGGCCTGGCCTTCTCCATCGCCGCAAGCTGCAACTTCCCGGTGCTGTTCCTGTCGATGTTCTGGAAGAACCTGACAACCCGCGGCGCGATGATCGGCGGCTGGATGGGACTGATCACCGCCGTCGGGCTGATGATCCTGGGCCCGACGATCTGGGTGCAGATCCTGGGCCACGAAAAAGCCATTTTCCCGTATGAATATCCGGCCCTGTTCTCCATGCTGGCCGCATTCACCGGCATCTGGTTCTTCTCCGTCACCGACAAGTCCGCCGCCGGCAACGCGGAGCGCGCGCGCTTCATCCCGCAGTTCGTCCGTTCGCAGACCGGCCTGGGGGCCAGCGGCGCGGCCGACCACTGACGGATGCCTGCGCATTCCATGCAATGACACAGCGGCCGGGCCACAAGCCCGGCCGCTGCACATCCGGTCCCTGGCCTGCCGCCATGAAGCATGGTTCCATACAGCCAGCAACATCCATGCGCTATTGACCAGGATCATGGAAGCCGGAATCGATAGCCATTATGGTGGTGGCAACCGGCCGGATACCCACCGGGCCGTCCGCTGGCCCGCGCCATGACCGGTGGAATCCTGCATGTCGATGGCGGGTTCCACATTCCCGACTGAACAGACCGTCCCGCTTTTCCCCCGCGAACGGATTCGCCCCACGCACCGGAGTATCCCCATGAGCTTCGACCACGATCTGCCATTGACGCTGTACAAGGCCAACCTGGAGTTCTACTTGAAAACCGGCAAACTGCTGCAGGAAAGCGGCCAGCGCTGGCTTGAAATAGGCACGCGCGCGTTCGGCGACGGCATTGCCGAATCCCGCGCCGAAGTCGACCAGCTGATCAGGAGCGGCGACTGGCAAGCGCTGGCGGCCTTGCCCCAGGATGCCTACTGGCGCCAGTTGCAACAACGCTTCGGCGATTCCCAGGCCGTCGCGCAAATCGCCATCAGCAACCAGACCCAGTTCTTCGCCGGCCTGCAGGAGGCCCTGCAAACCTGGCAGGAGGAATCGGCCGCGGCGCTGGGCGTGGCAACCCATGCCTTGCCACTGAACGCCACCATCGAAGACCTGCTGCAGCAATGGGACACCCTGTCCGCGCCCCTGTTGAAGACCGTGCCGGCCGTTGCGGCGAAGAAGCAACCCCGCAAGGCGGCGAAGAAGGCGCCCGCCAAGACAGGCAAGGCAGTGCCGAAAAAGGCCGCTCCGAAAAAGAAGGCACCTCCCGCAAAACGCACGCGTGGTTGACAGGCCCGGCGGTGGCCAGGAGCACGCACTCCGGCCACCGCGTCACCGCGGTTCTGTACCCCGGATGGCGGTCGCCGGTACGATGGCCCGGCCATTGTCGGCCCCGTACCGGCTACCCACTCCAGGGAGTCTTCATGAGCCACACCCCCGAGCTCTCCTGCGCCGATGACCTGCGCATGATCCGGAACCGCACGTTCGAGGAAATCGCCATCGGCGACAGCGCCTGCCTCGAACGCACCCTGACGCAGCAGGACATCCAGCTCTTCGCCATCCTCTCCGGCGACGTCAATCCCCAGCACCTGGACCCGGAATTCGCGGCTTCCAGCCGTTTCCATGGCGTCATTGCCCATGGCATGTGGGGCGGCGCACTGATTTCGGCCGTGCTGGGCACCCGCCTGCCCGGCCCGGGCACGGTCTATCGCGGCCAGACCCTGCGCTTCCTGCGCCCGGTGCGCGTCGGCGACACCCTGTCCATCCGGGTCAGCGTGACCGCGCGCGATCCCGGCGACCAGTCCTTGAGCCTGGCCTGCACCTGCACCAACCAGGACGGCGATACCGTCATCGAAGGCGAAGCCGACGTGCTGGCCCCAAGCGAAAAAATCGAACGCGCGCGAGCCACCCTGCCCGAAGTCCGCATCAGCGCCGGCAACGATGGCGTGCAGCGCCTGCTCGACCATGTCCGCCCGCTCGGCGCCATCCGCATGGCCGTGGTCCATCCCTGCGACGAGCTCAGCCTGTCCGCGGCACTGGATGCCCGCGCCACCGGTCTGATCGAACCGGTGCTGGTCGCACCGCGCAGCCGGCTGGAAGCGGTGGCGGCGGCCGCCGGCCTTGACCTGGGCGGCATTGCCATCGAGGACGTCGCCCACAGCCACGCCGCCGCCGCGCGCGCCGCCGAACTGGCCAGCCAGGGCAAGGTCGAAGCGCTGATGAAGGGCAGCCTGCACACCGACGAACTGATGGCCGCAGTGCTGGCGAGCAGCGCCGGCCTGCGCACCAAGCGCCGCGTCAGCCATTGCTTCCTGATGCAGACCCCGGCCTATCCGCGCCCCTTCATCATCACCGACGCGGCCATCAACATCGCCCCTGCCCTGGAAGACAAGGCCGACATCATCCGCAATGCCATCGACCTGGCGCATGCCATCGGCGTGACCGAACCCCGGGTGGCCATCCTGGCCGCGGTGGAAACCGTCAACCCGCGCATGCCGGCCACGCTGGACGCCGCCGCGCTGTGCAAGATGGCCGAGCGCGGCCAGATCACCGGCGGGAGGCTGGACGGCCCGCTGGGCTTCGACAATGCGGTTTCGGCAGCCGCCGCGCGCACCAAGGGCATCGACTCCCCTGTCGCCGGCCAGGCCGACATCCTGGTGGTGCCCGACCTGGAAAGCGGCAACATGCTGGCCAAGCAACTGATGTACATGGGCGATGCCGCCAGCGCCGGCATCGTGCTGGGCGCCAGGGTGCCGGTTGTACTGACCAGCCGCGCCGACTCGCACGAATCGCGCATCGCCTCCTGCGCCATCGCCGTGCTGCTGGCCCACCATTACCGGACCAGCCCGCCGTGAGTTCACCGAGTGACCGCTACCCGACCCGGGGCGACCTGGTCCTGGTACTCAATTGCGGTTCGTCCAGCATCAAGTTCGCACTGTTCGATGCCGGCCAGTCGCCCCTGCCGCGCGCACCGGTCTGGAACGGCAAGGTCCAGGGCATCGGCCGCACGTCCACCACCTTCGGCGAAACCGGTGTCCCGCCCGCCCCCCTCGCGCTGGACCCGGAACAGCCCTACCACGCCGCGCTCGCGCACATCCGCGGACGCGTGCTGGCGCGGCTGGGCGGACGCCGCCTGCGCGCGGTGGCGCACCGGGTCGTGCATGGCGGCAGCCGCTACTCGGCTCCGGTACGGGTCGATGCCGAAGTATTGAACGATCTGAAAGGCTTCATCCCGCTGGCGCCGTTGCATCAACCGTTCGCGCTGGAGGCCATCGAGACACTGCTGGAAAGCCGCCCCGGCCTGCCCCAGGTGGCCTGCTTCGACACCGCCTTCCACCACACCCTGCCCCAGGTCGAGCAGATGCTGCCGCTGCCGTATGCCGCCTGGGAGCGCGGCCTGCGCCGCTACGGCTTCCACGGCCTGTCCTACGATTACCTGTCGGTCGCATTGCCGGAGCGCCTGGGCGAAGCTGCCCGCGGGCGCGTGGTCGCCGCGCACCTGGGCAGTGGCGCCAGCCTGTGCGCCATGCACAACCTGCAAAGCATCGCCACCACCATGGGCTTCTCCGCGCTGGACGGCCTGATGATGGGCACCCGCTGCGGCGCTCTGGACCCGGGCGCGGTGATCTACCTGATGGAAATCGAGAAGCTGAGCCTGGAGGAAGTGGGCCGTGTCCTCTACCACGAGTCCGGGCTGCTGGGCGTCTCCGGCGTCTCCGCCGACCCGCCCGTGCTGTTCCCGCTGGAAAACCGCGACGACGCCACCGGCGAGCGCGTCCGCGCCGCGCTGGCCCTGTACGTGCGCCGGATCGTGCGCGAAACCGGCGCGATGGCCGCCGTGCTGGGCGGGCTGGACGTGCTGGCGTTCACCGCCGGCATCGGCGAACACAGCGCGGAAATCCGCCGCCGCGTCTGCCGTGACCTGGAATGGCTGGGCGTGGCGCTGGACGAAGAGGCCAACGCTCGCCACGACGCCATCATTTCCAGCGCCACCAGCCGGGTCACCGTGGTGGTCGAACCGACCAACGAGGAATGGATCGCGGCACGCCAGGCCATCGATCTGGTGCCTGCCACCGGCTGACGTCTTGAACCCCGGAAACAACGAAGGCCGCCCTGGGGCAGCCTTCGAGGATCGTCCGGTACGGGTTCCGATGGTGGGCGGTACAAGGTTCGAACTTGTGACCCCTGCCGTGTGAAGGCAGTGCTCTACCGCTGAGCTAACCGCCCGATATCGGATAAAGCCCGTTACCGGGGGCGCAAATGGTAAAGGCAGTCCGCTTCGCGGTCAACGCGCCCTTGCGATGCTCAACGCGACTTGGTATCGCGCAGCGCCCGGATGCCGGCCGGCGGCTGGAAGCTGTCGCTGCGGGCCTCGGCCCAGAAATTCCTGAAAACCGCGTGTTCCGGCACCCCGTCCAGCAATTCGCCCGGCCGCAGGTAACGGAACAACGCGCTCAACGAACGCACTTCGTAGCGGGACAACCGGCGGATGATGTGCTCCGGCCCCAATTGCTCGGGATGCTCCAGGCCCGCCGCCCCCAGCAGGTCGCGCAGCGCCTTGAGCGTGTTGTCATGGTACTGGTGCACGCGGGTGGCCTTGTCGCCCGTATGCAGGTTCTTCCAGCGGCGCGGATCCTGGGTGGCCACGCCGGTGGGACAACGCCCGGTATGGCAGCTGAGCGACTGGATGCAGCCCAGGGCGAACATGTAGCCGCGCGCGGCATTGCACCAGTCCGCGCCCAGCGCGATGGTCCGCGCAATGTCGAACGCGCTGGTGATCTTGCCGGCGGCGCCGATGCGGACCTTCTCGCGCAGGTCCAGCCCCACCAGCGTGTTGTGCACCAACAGCAAGGCTTCGGCCATCGGCACGCCCACGTGGTCGATGAACTCCGCCGGGGCGGCCCCGGTACCGCCTTCGGCCCCGTCCACCACGATGAAATCCGGCAACAGCCCGGTTTCGTGCATGGCCTTGGCAATGCCGAACCACTCCCATGGATGGCCGATGGCCAACTTGAAACCGACCGGCTTGCCGCCCGACAACTCGCGCAGGCGCGCCACGAAGCGCAACAACTCGACCGGCGTGGAGAAGGCCGAATGCCGCGCCGGCGACACGCAGTCAACGCCCATCGGCACGCCTCGCGTGATCGCGATCTCCTCCGTCACCTTGGCCGCCGGCAGCACGCCGCCATGGCCGGGCTTGGCCCCCTGCGACAGCTTGATCTCGATCATCTTCACCTGCGGCAAAGTGGCGTTGGCCGCGAAATTCGCTTCGCTGAAACGTCCCTCGCCATCGCGGCAACCGAAATAACCGGAACCGATCTCCCAGACCAGGTCGCCGCCGTTTTCCAGGTGGTAAGGCGAAATCGAGCCCTCGCCCGTGTCGTGGTAGAAACGCCCGCGCCGCGCGCCCTCGTTGAGCGCGCGTATCGCGTTGGCCGACAACGCGCCGAAACTCATCGCCGAGATGTTGAACACGCTGGCCGAATAGGGTTGCGCGGCATCGGTTCCGATCACGATGCGGAAATCGTGCGAATCGGCATGCGCGGGCGCCAGCGAATGGTTGATCCATTCGTAATCGATGTCATAGGCGCTCTGCTGGCTGCCGAAGGGCACGACATCCATCACGCCCTTGGCACGCTGGTAGACCAGCGCGCGTTGCAGGCGCGAATATGGCGCCTCCTCGGTGTCCTTCTGCACGAAATACTGGCGAATTTCCGGCCCGATGGATTCCAGCCCGTAGCGGAAATGCGCCAGGATCGGATAGGTGCGGCGCAGGGTGCTGCGCGTCTGCAACATGTCCCATGTGCCCAGCAGCGCCAGTCCGGCGAACAGCGCCACGCCCCACCACCACGCCGCCCAATGCTGCGTCAGCCAAAAGGAAACCGGCAGCATCAGGATGCTGACGGCGTAGGCCAGATAACGACTCATCCCTCTCCCCGCATTGTCTCGATGCTTTCCGAGTTTACAGGGGCATCCGACGCAGGCATCCGCTCGTGCGCCCGCAAAGACGACTGACAGTGAATGTCCGAGGCGATTGTCGAGCTGGAATAGACTGCACAGAAATTGCACGAAAGGCTCAACCGGGCACGTGCCGAGCCACCAGAAAAGCCATGCAAATCAATGGTGCCCGGGGCCGGAATCGAACCGGCACGGGGTCGCCCCCGGCGGATTTTAAGTCCGATGCGTCTACCAGTTTCGCCACCCGGGCGTGGCCCGCGCCCGGATGGCGCGGGAACAAAGATGGAGGCCTGGGTCGGAATTGAACCGGCGTACGCGGCTTTGCAGGCCGCTGCATGACCACTCTGCCACCAGGCCGGTGACGGCTTGCGCAACGAGATTGGCGCAAGCGATGCGCTTTTTCAAGCGCCCTGCACAACAAAACCCCGCGTGCGGGGCCTTGTGCATGAAGCTGGAGCGGGAAACGAGACTCGAACTCGCGACCTCAACCTTGGCAAGGTTGCGCTCTACCAACTGAGCTATTCCCGCTTGGGAGACGCGCATTTTAGCGGCCTTCCGGGCGCTGTCAACCAGCCTTATTGCGGATCCGCGGGGTTGCGTCCCCGCGAAGCCGCCTTTTCGCTCTCGCTCAATGCCGGCCAGGCCGCATGCAGGTACTGGAAACCGGACCACAGGGTCAGCAGCGCGGCAACGGCCAGCAACCATTCACCGAGGGTGAATATCCACTCGCCCATCCAGATGTCCGCGCGCACCACCTTGCCGGGCGTGGCCGCATACAGCAGGCAGCTCAGCGCCACCATCTGCGCCACCGTCTTGATCTTGCCGATGACGGCCACCTTCACCGTGGCGCGCTGGCCCAGCTCGGCCATCCATTCGCGCAGGGCCGACACCGCGATCTCGCGGCCCACGATCACCGCCGCCCATACCGCCATCCACGGCGTCGGGTTGTCCTGCACGATCAGGAACAGCGCCACCGCGACCATCAGCTTGTCCGCCACCGGGTCCAGGAACGCGCCGAAGGCCGAATACTGGTGGTAACGGCGCGCAATCCAGCCATCCAGCCAGTCGGTGATCGCCGCCAGCACGAAGATGAAGGCCGCGGCGAAATTGGTCCATTTGTAAGGCAGGTAGAACACCACCACCAATACCGGGATCAACAGGATCCGCAGCAAGGTCAGCCAGGTGGGGATGGTCAGCTTCATTCGTTGCTACGCCCGGTCCATGTCGTTGCGTCCGTTGCCGGCGATGATAACCCGTGCAGGCTGGCATAGATGCGTTCGGCCAACGCGGCATTGATGCCATCCACCCGCGCAATCTCGTCCACGCCCGCCGCTTTCAGGCCCGCAAGACCTCCGAAATGCTTCAGCAGGCTGGCGCGGCGGCGCGGACCGATGCCGGCGATATCCTCCAGCCGGCTGGTCGTGCGCGCCTTCTGCCGTTTGCCGCGATGGCCGGTGATGGCGAAACGGTGCGCCTCGTCGCGCACCTGCTGGATCAACTGCAACGCCGGCGAAGCCGCGCCCGGCCTCAGTTCGCGCCCATCCGCCAGCACCAGGGCTTCATGGCCGGCGCGGCGTTCTTCGCCCTTGGCCACGCCCACCAGCGCCACGCCATCCACGCCCAGGTCGGCCAGCACCGCGCGCGCGCGCGCCAGTTGCCCGGCGCCGCCATCGATCAGCAGGACATCCGGCAACACGCCCGCCTCTTCCACCGCGCGGCGGAATCGCCGTTCGATGGCCTGGTGCATCGCCGCGTAATCGTCGCCCGGCTCGATGCCGGCGATGTTGAAGCGGCGGTATTGCGCGCGCACCGGCCCCTTTTCGTCGAACACCACGCACGATGCGACAGTGGCTTCGCCGAAGGTATGGCTGATGTCGAAGCACTCGATCCGCCGCGCCGGCTCGGCCAGGTCCAGCAACTCGCGCAACGCCTCGCTGCGGGCTTGCTGCGCGCCCTGGCTGGAAAGTTCGCTGCCCAGGGTCAACGCCGCGTTGCGGCTGGCCAGCTCCAGGTAACCGGCGCGCTCGCCGCGCACGTTCCACTTCAACTGCACCTTGCGCCCGGCCGCTTCGGCCAATGCGGCCTCGATCAGCGATGCATCCGGGATTTCGCGATCAAGCACGATCTCGGCCGGTGGCGCCTGTTCGGCGTAGTACTGCGACACGAACGCCCCCAGCACTTCCGCCGCGCTCTCTTCGCCATTGGTCTTCGGGAAAAACGCGCGCGTGCCCAGATTGCGGCCATCGCGGAACGCCAGCAACAGCACACAGGCCGCGCTGCCCTGCATGGCGCAGGCCAGCACGTCCAGATCGGCCGCGCGGCCATCCACGTACTGCCGTGCCTGCAGGGTGCGAATGGACGAAACCAGGTCGCGCAGTCTCGCGGCCTCCTCGAATTCCAGCCGTGCGCTGGCCGCTTCCATGGCCTCGGTCAACTGGTCCGTCAGCTCGTCGCTGCGACCCTCCAGGAACAGGCTGGCACGGCGCACCGATTCCGCGTAATCCGCTTCCTCCACCAAGCCCACGCACGGCGCGCTGCAACGCCCGATCTGGTATTGAAGGCACGGGCGCGAGCGGTTGCGGAACACGCTGTCCTCGCAATTGCGCACCTTGAACAGCTTCTGCATCAGGTTGAGCGTCTCGCGCACCGCCGTCACCCCGGGATAAGGCCCGAAGTAGCGCCCCGGCACCGAGCGCGGACCACGATGCAATGCGATGCGCGGCCACGTTTCCTGCGTCAGCAACACGTAGGGATAGCTCTTGTCGTCGCGCAGCAGCACGTTGTAGCGCGGACGCAGCGACTTGATGAGCTGGTTTTCCAGCAGCAGCGCCTCGGCCTCGGTGCGGGTGACCGTGACGTCCATGCGCGCGACCTGCGAGAGCATCACCAGCGTGCGCGGCGATTTCGGGCTCTGGTTGAAATAGCTCGCCACGCGCTTGCGCAGCGCCCCGGCCTTGCCGACGTACAGCAGGCCGTCATCGGCGGCGTACATGCGATAGACGCCGGGCGCCGTGCTCAGCGCGGCCGCGTAGGCCTTGCCGTCGAAACCGGTGGCGCCCTCGGTCATTCCGTTATCGGCACGTCGCTCAGTTCGCCGCTGGCGATGTGGTAGCGAAGCACCGCATGGGCATCGGTTTCGGCGATCCACACCGCCTCGGCATCGGCCGCCAGTCCCGCCGGGCCGTGCAGCCGGCGCGGAAGCGCCACCGTGCTCAGTTCCCCGCCTCCCAGCCTCAGGGTGCGCAACCGGCCGTTGCCGGAATCGGCCACCCACAACTGCGGGACCCCCGGACTCAGCGCAATCGCCTGCGGTTGCTGCAGGCGGGCGGTCTCGCGCGGCCCATCCTGCTCGCCGAACTCCCAGGGGCCGCTACCCACCAGGGTCTGCACCACGTCGTTGCGCAGCTGCACCGCGCGCAGGGACGAGCCCAGTTCATCGCAGACGTAGAGCATCTGCTGCACCGCGGCCAATGCCACGGGCTGCGCAAACGACGCCACCGAGCCGCTGCCGTCGCGCACGTCCAGCTTTCCGGAACCCGCATTCGCAAGCAGTTCCCGGGTACCCAGGTCGTAGCTCCAGATGCGGTTGTCGCCGGCCATCGCCAGATGCACGCGATTGCCCACCACCGTCACCGCGCACGGCTGGTTGAGCTGGACATCACGCGGCGATGACACCACGCCTTCGCCGACCATGCCGGCGCGGCCATTGCCGCACAGGGTATCCACACTGCCATTGGCCAGGTTGATCCGGCGCAGCGCATGATTGCCGGTATCGGCCACGTACAGGGATTCCCGCAACACCGCCAGGCCCTGTGGCCGGCGGAACGCGGCCTGCGCGCCTTCCCCGTCCACGAAATCCGCCGCGCCATTGCCGAACTGGCGCAATACCTGGCCCGAACGAGTGCACTCCAGTATCCGGTGATGCCCGCTGTCGGCCACGTACAGGCGTTCCGCCGTCACCGCCAACCCGGCAGGGAACCGCAACGCCAGCCGCGGCTCCGGGCTGCCTTCGCGGAACGGAATCAGGTCGTCCTCGTAGGGCGTCGGCAGCGCATCGCACAATTCGGAAACCGCGCGGTCCAGTTCGCCCGGGACATCCAGCCCGACCAGGCGATGCCTGATGCCCCCTTCGCCATCGATCAACAAGACCGTCGGCCATGCTTCTATCCCGAACCGCTGCCAGGCCACCCAATCCGCATCGTGCGTCACCGGCAACGCCACGCCCTGCCGGCGCAGCCGTTTGAGCGCGCGCTGAGGGTCGCGCTCGCTGTCGAAACGAGGCACATGCACCACCAGCACCTGCAGACGGCCCGGATAACGGGCCTGCAGGACCGCAAGTTCGGCCAGGCGCTGCGACGACCACGCCGAGCCGGCATTGACGAAGGCCAGGGCCACCGCCTTGCCGCGCTGATCGTGCAGGGATCCAGGCGCGGCATTCAGCCACTGCAGGTTGTCGGGCAATTCGGGGGCAAGGATGTCGTTCATGCTTGTGCCGATTATGCCGGACTCTCAGCCACGCAAAAGCCGGGCCACGACCGCCTGTGCCGCGGAATCGACCAACTGCCACGTCATTTCGAACTCGGCGACTCCGCCGGTATAGGGATCAGGCACTTCCCCGGCCGGTTGCAGGCCGGCCCAATCCAGCAACAGGGCTGCCCGCCCCGCAATGCCCTCGGGCGCCAGCCGCCGCGCATCGCGCAGGTTCCGGCCGTCGGCGCACAACACCCAATCGAAGTCGTGGAAGTCGTCCGCGCGCAATTGGCGGGCGCGCAAACCGCCGATGTCCACGCCGTGCCTGCGGGCACAGGCAATGGCGCGCCGGTCCGGGGGCTCGCCCACGTGCCAGTCGCCGGTACCGGCGGAATCCAGCGCCACCCGCCCCGCCAGTGGCGAGGTCTCCACCCGGGCGCGCAGGGCGCCCTCGGCCATCGGCGAACGGCAGATGTTGCCCAGGCACAGCAGCAATATCCTCATGCTCCGCCAGCCAGGAAGGCTTCGGCGCGGATCAGGTCCTCCGGCGTGTCCACGCCGGGCGGGAAAATCTCCGGCGTCGGCGCCACCGAAATCCGGAACCCCGCTTCCAGTACCCGCAACTGCTCCAGCGACTCGATCCGCTCCAACCTGCCGGGCGGCATCGCGGCGAAACGCCGCAGGAACCCGGCCCGGTACGCGTAGATGCCGATATGCCGCCACCACGCGGTCCCATGCGGCAGTGCATCACGATCCTGCGCGAAAGCATCGCGATGCCAGGGAATCGGCGCGCGGCTGAAATACAGCGCATCGCCATTGTCGGCGCGCACCAGCTTGACCGCGTTGGGATCGAACAGTTCGGCGGACTCGCGTATCTCCGCCGCCAGCGTGGCCATGTCCGCGCCGCTCGAAGCCAGCAGCCCGGCGACCGCGCGTATGCCCGATGCCGGCGCAAAGGGTTCGTCGCCCTGCAGGTTCACCACGATCTGTCCGCCGGACCAACCCGCGATGCCGGCGCATTCGGCCAGACGGTCGCTGCCGGAGGCATGATCGGGCGAGGTCATCGCCACCTTCACGCCGGTGCCGGAAAGCGCTTCCGCGATGCGCGCATCGTCCGCCGCCACCCACACTTCGCGTGCGCCGGCCGCCAGCGCCCGCCGGGCCACATGCACGACCAGCGGCTCCCCGCCCAGCAAGCGCAGCGGCTTGCCGGGCAGGCGGCTGGCCGCGTAACGGGCCGGGATGGCGACGACGAAATCCAGGCTCATGCCGCATCACCCTCCACGCGGGGCAAGCGATCCAGCAGCGCGATCCAGAAGGCTTCCGGCAACTCCGCGGTCACCGGCACGCTGTAGTAGTGATCCTGCGCAAAGGCCATGCACTTCTCCGCATCCTTTTCCGTCATCAGCACCGGCAGGCGGCTGCCGAACTCGAAATCCCCGGGCACGTAGGCATGATGGTCGGCGAACGCATGCGGCACCACCCCCATGCCCTGCGCGCGCAGCATGTCGAAGAAACGCTGCGGATGACCGATGCCGGCCACCGCATGCACGCGCTGGCCGGCGAACGCCGACAATGGCTGCGGCCGGCCACCGTGCATCGGCCTTGCCATGCCCGCGGCCAACCGCATCGGCCACTCGCCGAATCCGGCTTCCCCGCCATTGACCACCCGGAAATCGCAAAGCGCGCCGCGCGCCGCCGGTTCGCGCAGCGGGCCGGCCGGCAGCAGATATCCATTGCCGTAGCGGCGCTGGCCATCGACAACCTCGATTTCGATGTCGCGTTGCAGCCGATAATGCTGCAGACCGTCGTCGCACACCACGATGTCGCAACCGGCGGCAGCCAGCGCGCGCGCGGCGGCCACGCGGTCGCGGTCCACACGCACCCGCGCGGCGGTCAAGCGTGCGATCAGCACCGGTTCGTCGCCGCCCTCGGCCGGCGTGGTGCCCGCTTCCACCCAGGCCGGGGTTGCTTCGTCGCGCCTCCCATAGCCGCGGCTGGCCACACCCGGATTCCAGCCCGCTTCGCGCAAACGCCGTACCAGCGCGATCACCAACGGCGTCTTGCCGGTCCCGCCCACGGTCACGTTGCCGACCACCACCACCGGGACGCCGGCCTTGCGGCTGCGCAGGATGCCCTTGCGGAACAAGCCGCGACGCAGCGCGACGACCGCGCCGTAAAGCACCGACAAGGCACGGGCATGCAACGGCGGGGCCGCGCCGCCGAACCAGTATTCGGGCACTTTCCGTTGCGCTCCGCTCACTGCGCCTCGCCTTCGCGGAACTGCATGCGGTGCAGGTGCGCGTACATGCCGCCGCGCGCCAGCAGTTCGGCATGCGTGCCCCGCTCCACCAGGTGGCCCTGGTCCAGCACCAGCACCTGGTCGGCGTGCTCGATGGTGGACAGCCGGTGCGCGATGACCAGCGTGGTACGGTCGGGCATCAGTTTCTGCAAGGCGTTCTGCACCAGCCGTTCGGATTCGTTGTCAAGCGCGGCGGTGGCTTCGTCCAGGATCAGGATGGGCGCATCGCGCAGGATGGCGCGTGCAATCGCCAAACGCTGGCGCTGGCCACCGGACAACAAGGCCCCGTTCTCGCCGACCGGCGTATCCGCAGACTGAGGGAAACGCTCGATGAATTCCCAGGCATTGGCCGCTTCCGCCGCCGCACGGATCTGTTCCGGCGCGGCTTCCGCGCCATAGGCGATGTTGGCGGCGATGCTGTCGTCGAACAGCATCACCTTCTGTCCCACCAAGGCGATCTGCCGGCGCAGGTCGGCCAGCCGGTAATCGTCCAGCGGCACGCCATCAAGCGTGATCGTGCCGCTGGTGGGCTGGTAGAAGCGCGGCACCAGCCGCACCAGGCTGGTCTTGCCGCTGCCGGAACGACCGACGATGGCGGTGACGGTTCCGGGCCTGGCGGTGAAGCTGATGTCGCTCAACACATCGCGGTCGTGGCCCGGATAACTCAGGCCCACGTGGTCGAAACGCAATTCGCCTTTCGCCCGCACGATCGACACCTGGCCGTGGTCCGGCTCCTCTTCCGCATCGAGGATGGCGAACAGGCGCTCGGCAGCAGCGACACCGCGCGAAATGGACGTCTGCACGCTGGTCACGCGGCGCAGCGACGGAATGATGGCCATCATCGACGCCATCAGCATCACGAATTGACCCGCATCGAGCCGTCCGGCAATGGCTTCGCGGGCGGCCACCGCCACGATCACCGCCAGCGCGAACGCCGCCAGGAACTGCACCATCGCCGA
Organism: uncultured Pseudoxanthomonas sp.; assembly: GCA_964562135.1. Classification (GTDB taxonomy): domain Bacteria; phylum Pseudomonadota; class Gammaproteobacteria; order Xanthomonadales; family Xanthomonadaceae; genus Pseudoxanthomonas_A. The sequence continues at coordinate 36,606 of CAZLSG010000023.1, forward strand.
CGCCGAGGCCCGCGTGGTCTCCACCTTCATGTTCAATCCCAGGATGCGATTGATCAGCCCCGCATAACGCTTCGCCTCGATGTCCTGCGCGCCATGCACCTTCACATCCTGCTGCGCGGCCAGCGACTGCTCGGCGCTGTGCGCCATCTGCCCCATGCTGTCCTGGATGCCGCCGCTGATGCGCCGGTAGCGCTTGCCCACGTACCACACGATCACCCCGATCAGCGGCGTGACCAGCAACATCGCCAGAGTCACCTTGACGCTCGTGTACAGCATCACGCCCAGCAGGCCGATGATGGTCAGGCCGTCGGTGACCATGGTCTTGAGCGCGTTGGAGCTTGCCTCCGTGACCTGCTCGGTGTCGTAGTTGAGCCGACTGACCATGGCCGGCGTGGATTCATTGTCGAAATAGCTCGAAGGCAACCGCAGGTACTTGGCCAGAACCTGCCCGCGCAGATCGCGCACCACGCTGCGCCCGGTCTTCGCCATGCCATAGTCGGTGACGAAAGTGGCCGCACTGCGCACCAGGAACAGCACCACGATGACCAACGGCAACAACACCGCCATCTGCGGCTCGGGATTGACGAAACCCCGGTTGGTCAGCGGTTCCATCAACCGCGCAAAAGCCACGCCGGCCACGGCTTCGATCAGCATGCCGACCAGCGCCGCGCCCAGGAACAACCAGTAGGGCCGCGTGTAGCCCAACAGGCGGCGGTATACCGGCCACACCGGCTGCGCGTCGCGGCTCACCGGTTCTGCTCCGGCGCGGTGGCGATGGAAATCTTGCGGAAGCCCAGTTGACCCAGCGCATCCAGCGCGGTCACCACCGCCTGGTGCGGGGTGCGCGCATCCGCGCGCAGGATGACCTGCCGCTGGCGGTCGCCCCCGGCGGCCTGCGACAGGCTTTCCTTAAGCGCATCGATGTCGGTGCGCAGGACTTCCTGGTCATCGATGAAGTAACGGCCATCGGCATTGATCAGCACGCTCAGGGCGCGGGTCTGCGCGGCGATGGGTTCGGCGGTCGCCTCGGGCAATTGCAATTGCAATGCCGAACGCGACTCGAACGTGGTAGTGATCACGAAGAAGATGATCAGCACCAGGATCACGTCGATCAACGGCACCAGGTTGATCTCCGGCGCGTCGTCCTCGCGTTCGCTGCGTATCCGCATGGGGCCGGCTCAGGCTTCGGCCGGCGCGACGGGGGGCGCGGCGCGTGGACGCACCGGACGGGCGGTATCCAGCGCATCCAGCAGGCGCGTGGCTTCCTTTTCCATCTCGATGGCATAGCCGGCAATCCGGCCCTTGAAGTAGCGGTGGAAAAACAGCGCCGGGATGGCCACGATCATGCCGGTGGCCGCGCAGACCAGCGCCTTGCCGATGCCGCCGGCCAGCTGGTTCACGTCGCCCACGCCGTAGTCCAGGATGCCCAGGAACATGTCGATCATGCCGATCACCGTGCCCAGCAGGCCCAGCAAGGGCCCGGCCGAGGCGATGGTGCCCAGCGTGTTCAGGTATTTCTCCATCCGGTGCACCACGTGCCGGCCGG
>CAZLSG010000024.1:0-38075 GCA_964562135.1 uncultured Pseudoxanthomonas sp.
TACGCCATCGTGGCGCAGCGCGATCACGGCATGTCCCGGCTCGACGCGCTGCTCGACGCCTGCCACAAGCGCGCACGTCCCATCGTGATGACGACCGTGGCCATGGGCGCCGGGATGCTGCCCATCGCCCTGGGCTTCGGCGCCGATCCGAGCTTTCGCGCGCCGATGGCCATTGTCGTGATAGGCGGCCTGATCACCTCAACCTTCCTGAGCCTGCTGGTGATCCCGGTGCTTTACGAAGTGGTCGACGACTTGGTTCTGCATTTCACACCGAGCTCTTGGGTGGCGAAATGGCGAGCAGCTTGAGTATCCGCTACGCCTTCGGCTCTGTCTCGGCCAAGTCCCTGAGCCGTACGCATTGCGAAGGCGTCATTCCAAATCCTAGTGCCCTCCCCCGAAAGTTCCACACATCAAGGATTTCATCGTGACTCCACGCTCTTCCTCTTCGGACATTCGTCGTCATAGCCGACCGGATCCGCAAGCACTCTACGACTTGCCCGACTTGCCAAAACGTACAAAAAGGAAGCCAAAACGAACCTCCGGCATCATTTGTGTGTTGCGCTCGGTAAGTTCTAAAAACGCAACAACTTGGCCACTTAGTTCACGCAACACTGCGCGTGTAAAGATCTCAGAAAAGCACTACGAAATCCGCATCGATTGCTCGCAACATCTCAAATAAGTACCAAGATTGCGAAATTATTGATGCTCTTATCCTCAAAACCACTCCATTTCGAACCATGCCGTCACGGTATCCCCTGCTGCCAGCGTGCCAGGGATCAGGTTGAACATGTCCGGTGGGCCCGTTTGCGGCTCAATGCAAGTAGCGTGGCTCGGCTTGTCGTAGATGATCCAGTGGCTACAGCTTGAGCTCAGGCGCAGCTTCTGGCCTTTACGGGTCAGTTCCACCGGCTCCGCATTGATGAAGCAGTCATCCAACAAGCCTGGGACTTGTTTGGACGGCACGGCGGGCGGAATCATGGGCAGGCCCAAGGCGTCCTTGGGATACTGGGCTTTGGGGTGAAAGCGCATGGCATCGGGTTTGTGGAACCAGGGATGCCAACCGATTGCCGGCATGGGCATGGGAACGGCTCCCGCCGTGAGCGACAGTTCCAAGCGGAGCCGATGATCGAAGATGTCCATCTTCTGCCTGGCGCGACCGGCAAATGGCCAGTGTCCGGCGCAGGGAATATCCAGCTCCAGCTCAATGCCATCCGACGTGCTGGCAGCGACTCGCCATGGAACCGCAATTCCGAATCCGTGGATTGAGTGCCCGCCCAGGTTGATGGGCAGCCGGTATTGCCGTCCCTGGAACGGGAAACGGCCATGCCGGATTCGGCCAGCCCAGGGCACCATGGGGAAACTGCCCCAGGCATCCATGGCGGGCGCATCGCAATGGGCCACAAGCTGTTCGATGCCGCGATAACGAATCTGTGCAATCCGTCCGCCTGCTTCCGGCGCGATATCGACTTCAAGCGACCCCCTGGATATCCGGAGAATGAGCCCGGGCGCCAATGGGGGCAATGATGGGGCCATCCTTCAGAACCTGGCCACGGCCACGGCTACCGCCTGACGGAAACGGAGGTTTCGCACTATTATGGGTGCCGCGGTGCATGCATGGGAAGGACCATTGTATACATGCCCTTCCCCACCGGATGCCGGGACCGCGAGGGGATCAAACCGCTTTGGAGTACCTCACTGGCTGGTCCGCGCGTTTCAGATATCGATCAAAGCACATGGCGATGACGCGCAGCAGCCCTCGTCCGCGCGGCGTGGCGCGGATGTTGAATATGGTGACCTCCACCAGGCCATCGTCCGCCAGTGCCTGCAAGGCCTGAAGCTCCTGTTGGAAATACTGCTCGAAACTGATGGAGTGCGTCTGTTCGATCCTGCCTATATCGACGTCGCCCTGGCACATCAACTGCTGGATGATGTCGGCGCGCAGCACATCATCCCTGTCCAGCAACAACCCGCGCCACAGGGGCAGTTCGCCCGAGTCGATCTTTTTCTCCCACGAAAGCAGGTCGCGCTGGTTCTGGCTGAAACTGTCACCGATGTGGCTGATGGCGCTGACGCCAAGCCCGATGAGATCGGTGTCGGCATGGGTCGTGTAGCCCATGAAGTTGCGATGCAGGCCGCCGCGTTGTTGCGCCAGCGCAAGATCGTCTTCGGGCAGGGCGAAATGATCCATGCCGATATAGCGGTAGCCGGCATCGGCCAGCTTCTCGACGGCCAATCCAAGCAGTGCAAGCCGCATTTCGGCTGAAGGAAGATCGGCCGCCACGATCTGGCGCTGCGCCCGGAACAAATCGGGAAGATGCGCGTAACCATAGATGGCCAGGCGGTCGGGCCTGGCGGCCATGACCGTGTCCAGCGTCCTGCCGAAGCCTTCCAGCGTCTGCTTGGGCAAGCCGTAGATCAGGTCGACGTTGACGGACCGCAATCCATAACGGCGGCAGGCGTCGATGATGTCCAGTGTCTGTTCGACACCTTGAATACGGTTGATGGCTTCCTGCACCTGCGGATCGAAATCCTGCACGCCCAGACTGGCCCGGTTGAACCCCATGTCGGCCAGTGCCGCGATATCCGCAGGAACCACATGGCGGGGGTCCAGTTCAATGGAGAAATCACGTTCGGGACGCGCGCTGAAGCGGAACTGGCGGGCGAGCGTTTCCATGAGATCGCGCAGCTGGCGCGCCGCCATGAAATTGGGTGTTCCCCCGCCTAGGTGCAACTGGATCACCTCGCGCGTGTGCTCGAACATCGGCGAAACCATCGCAATCTCGCGCTTCAGGCGCGCCAGATAGGTTTCCGCTTTCGAGGTATCGCGCGTGATGACGCGATTGCAGCCGCAGTAAAAACACGGACTGTGGCAATACGGAACATGCAGGTACAGCGACAACTGCCGGGGAACGGGGTAGAGATTGCCGTGCCATGCCAGTTCGCGAAGATCTTCTTCACCGAACCCGGGGTGGAAATGAGGCGCCGTAGGGTACGACGTGTAACGCGGGCCGGGCCGGTCGTAGCGGCGCAGGAGTTCCGCGTCGAAGGGCCAGCTTGAGGTCAGTGATTGGCTTGTAGAGACACCCATGGCATGCAGGATGCCGGGAATGCCGGATGGACGCCTTGACCAGGATCAATCCGCCAGGCCTGCTGTTGGCCGGGGGTATCTGCTCAGGACGTCGTCTCTCCTGCCTTGCCGGAACGCGTGGCGCGCACGGCCTGCGTCCGCATCTGGCGGAGACGGTCCAGCTTTTCCTTGAGCTTGATTTCCATGCCGCGCTCGACGGGCCGGTAATAGACGCGCTCGCCCATCGCATCAGGGAAGGCCGTCTGGTCCAGCGCCACGCCGTCTTCGGCGTCGTGGTCGTACTGGTAGCCCTTCGAATAGCCGAGTTCCTTCATCAGCTTGGTGGGGGCGTTGCGCAGGTGCATGGGCACCTCCTGGGTACCGTATTCGCCGACATCGCGACGGGCTGCGCCGAACGCCTTGTAGCCGGCATTCGACTTGGCCGTGCTGGCCAGATAGATGACCAGTTGCGCCAGCGCCAGCTCGCCTTCGGGGCTGCCCAGGCGGTCGTAGGCTTCCCAGGCCTCGATGGCCATCTGCAGGGCGCGCGGATCGGCCAGTCCCACGTCTTCCACGGCCATGCGGGTCATGCGCCGGGCCAGGTAAATCGGATCGCAACCGCCGTCGAGCATTCGCGCCAGCCAGTACAGTGCGGCGTCCGGATTGGAGCTGCGCACGGACTTGTGCAGGGCCGATATCTGGTCGTAGAACTGTTCCCCGCCCTTGTCGAAGCGGCGCGTGCGGTCGGCCAGTACCTGCAGCAGGGTCTGCTCGGTGATTTCGCCGCCCTCCTCCCCCGCCAGTTCGGCAGCGATCTCCAGCAGCGTCAGGGCACGGCGCACGTCGCCATCGGCGGCACCGGCGATTTCACGCAGTGAGGATTCGGAAACACGGACCCCCAGGTTGCCCAGTCCCCGTTCCGGGTCGGCCAGCGCATGCTGCAGCGCCAGCAGGATGTCCTCGACCGACACCGCCTCCATCACGTGCACGCGGCAACGCGAAAGCAGCGCGGAATTCAGTTCGAATGAGGGATTCTCGGTGGTGGCGCCGACGAAGATGATGGTGCCGCGTTCGATGTGCGGCAGGAAGGCATCCTGCTGGGCCTTGTTGAACCGGTGCACTTCGTCCACGAACAGCACCGTGTGCCGGCCTTCGGCGAACCGGTGCGCGGCTTCGGCCAATACCTGCCGCACTTCCGGCAAGCCGGACAGCACCGCGGAAATCGCCTTGAACTCGGCGTCCGCGTACTTGGCCAGCAGCAGCGCCAGCGTGGTCTTGCCGCAGCCCGGCGGCCCCCACAGCACCATCGAATGCACGTGCCCCGATTCCACCGCCCGCCGCAGCGCGGTGCCAGGCGCCAGCAGACGCTTCTGCCCAACCATCTCGTCCAGCGTGCGCGGACGTATCCGCTCGGCCAGCGGGCGCATGCCCGAACGGTCCACGCTCAGCAGATCGGTTTCGTCATTCGGTCGGGGTTTCGCCTTGGCCACGGTTCATTCTAGCGCCGCCGGTCGCAGGGGGTGAGACAAGAAAAGACCGAGTCAGAACTCTCCAACCACATCCACGTGCGGACCGGGCGCGTAGCGGAACATGTCGGCGGTGAACGAGGGATTGCGCTTCCAGCCGCTGAAGCTGATCCGTGTGCTCTGCCCCACCACGTCCAGGATTTCCATCTTCGCAAGTCCCTCGGGTCCGAAACCCAGCTTCGCCGATTCGAAATTGGCCCCGCCTTCGTCGCGCGGCGTGAGCGACAACCATTGCAGGTCGCCTTCGCTACCCGCCTCTTCAACCTTGAATTGGCGGTCCAGCCGGGTTGGGTCGATCAGCGCGGACAGGGGATTGTTCTGCTCTTCGGCGCCCTGTTCGCGCACGGTCGCCTGTTCCAGGTCCGGGTCATAGACCCAGACCTTGCTTCCGTCGGCAACAATCAGTTGTTCGTAGGGTTTGACGTATTCCCAGCGGAACAGGCGCGGCACGGAGAGTGCGATGCGGCCACTGGAGGTTTCCTTGAGGTTGCCGCCGCCATCGTAGACCTGCTGGACGAACTGTCCTTCGAGGCCCTTCAGTCCGGCAGTGAAAGCCTGCAACTCATCACGGGCGCCGGCGAACGCGGTGCCGGCGAACAGTGCGGTGGCAGCCAGGACGTAGCGTGCGGTGCGGAGCATGGCGTCGTTCCGTGGAGAATTGGCAGCGAGTGTGCCGACACGAAACTGAATACGCCCTATCGGCTGAATGGCTCAATGACGGGGTGGCGGCGGGGCCAGCACCTGGCGATCGCCATTGTGTTCCGGCGGGGTGACCACGCCGGCAGCCTCCATCGCTTCGATCAGCCGCGCGGCCCGGTTGTAGCCGATCTTGAGCCGGCGCTGTACGCCGGAAATGGAGGCGCGGCGGCTTTCGGTGACGATCTTGACCGCCTCGTCGTACAGCGGGTCGCTTTCGTCGCCGGCTCCGCCGCCGGATTCCGGCAGGCCGGTGGCGCCGACCACGACGCCCTCGCCCATCGTCTGCACTTCGTCCAGCACGCCCTCGATGTAGTCCGCCTTGCCGCTGGCCTTGAGGTGCTCCACCACCCGGTGCACTTCCTCGTCGCTGACGAAGGCGCCGTGGATGCGCTCGGGCATCGCGGTGCCGGGAGGGAGATACAGCATGTCGCCCTGCCCCAACAGCGTTTCCGCGCCGGACTGGTCCAGGATGGTGCGCGAATCGATCTTGCTGGAGACCTGGAAGGCGATGCGGGTGGGAATGTTGGCCTTGATCAGGCCGGTGATGACGTCCACCGAAGGGCGCTGGGTGGCCAGGATCAGGTGGATGCCGGCGGCGCGCGCTTTCTGCGCCAGGCGGGCGATCAACTCTTCCACCTTCTTGCCGACGATCATCATCATGTCGGCGAATTCGTCGATGAACACGACGATGAAGGGCAACGTTTCCAGTGCCGGCGGCGCCTCGCTCAATTCCGGATTAGGCTTGAACAGCGGATCCAGAAGCGGCTGTCCGGCGTCCTGTGCGTCCTTGATTTTCTTGTTGAAGCCGGCCAGGTTGCGCACACCCACGGCGCTCATCAGCTTGTAGCGGCGCTCCATTTCGGCCACGCACCAGCGCAGGCCATTGGCGGCCTCCTTCATGTCGGTGACCACCGGCGCCAGCAGATGCGGAATGCCCTGGTAGACGGACAGCTCCAGCATCTTCGGGTCGATCATCAGCACCCGCACGTCCTTGGGACTGGCCTTGTACAGCAGGCTCAGCACCATGGCATTGACCGCCACAGACTTGCCCGAGCCGGTGGTGCCGGCGACCAGCAGATGCGGCATCCGTGCCAGGTCGGCCACGGTCGGCCGGCCGGCGATGTCCTTGCCCAGCGCGATGGTCAGGGCGCTGCCGGACTTGTCGTATTCGCGCGAACGCAACAGCTCGCTGAGATAGATCATCTCGCGGCTGGTGTTCGGGATTTCCAGGCCGATCACCGACTTGCCCGGGATCACGTCCACCACGCGCACCGATTTCACGCTCAGGCCGCGGGCGATGTCCTTGTCCAGCGAGCTGATCTGGCTGACCTTGACGCCAGGGGCCGGTTCCATCTCGAAACGGGTGATGACCGGGCCGGGATAGGCCCCCACCACCTGCACATCGATGCGGAAATCCTTCAGTTTGAATTCGATCTGCCGCGACAGCGTTTCCAGGGTCTCTTCCGAATAGCCCTTGGCCTGCGGCTTGGGGTCATCCAGCAATGAAAGCGGCGGAATGCCGGAATCGTCGCCGCCGGTTCCGTGGAACAGCGGGATCTGCTGTTCGCGCTTGGCGCGGTCGCTTTTTTCGATGACCGGTGCGGCAGGCGGCTCGATGCGGACCGGCTCGCGCCTGGCGCGTTGCACGGCATCCACCTTGCGCACTTCTTCGCGCTCTTCGCGAAACGTGCGCGCCTGCTGCTTCTCGGCGGCCTTGCCCGACAGCTTGCGGACAAGATCGGGGATCGCCAGCACCCACTTGCCGATCCGCTCCATGACCGCAAACCAGGACAGCCCCGTGGCCAGGGTGACGGATACCAGGAACAGCGCCAGCAGGAACAGGCTGCCGCCCAGCGCGCCGAAGCCCGTATACAGCGAGCGTCCGACCAGAGTGCCGAGGATGCCTCCCGCCCCCGCCGAAAAATCCGGCGCGGGAACCCCGCGCATGTACAGCAGACCGGTGGCGGAAATCAGGAAGCCGACCATGCCGACCAGCCGCAACGCCGGCCCCAGTTCGGCCTCGCCGTCGCCATCGGTATCCATGCCGAACAGCGCGATCCACGCTACGGCGCCCAGGATCAGCGGCAACAGATAGGCCACGTAGCCGAGCAGGTTGAACAGGATGTCCGCCAGCTTGGCGCCCACCCATCCGCCCCAGTTGTGGATCGGGCCCAGCACGCTTTCGGTCTTGGACCAGCCCGGATCGTCAGGCGAATAACTCAGCAATGCGGCCAGCAGATAGAGCAGCAGCGGCGCGATGGCGATCAGCGCAAGGTCCCGCCACAGGCGTTGGCGCGCGGGATTGGGAGCCGATGCCTGCCGACGGGCGTTCCTGCCCCCCGCTTTCGATTTCCCGTTTTCAGGAAGCTGAGTGGCCACCTATCGACTAGACCTTAGAAATACGCCATTAGTGGTTGATATTAAACGATCAACTGCGGGTTTCGGCAACCACCGGCCGGATCCCTGCATGCAATGTCCCCCGACAATGCATGGGGATCGGGAAAACAGTCATCGCTTGAGTCGTCATGATGGACTACGTGTTGTCCTCGCGCCTTGATTCGGCATGCAGGCATCGCCACTCTATGCAGAGCTTGATGGCGCAAAAGCGTGATCAATTTCTCATTTCCGCCCCATTCGTGAGTATACATGAGCACTTCCAAGCACTGCCGCCTGTTGATCCTCGGTTCCGGCCCTGCCGGCTGGACCGCCGCCGTTTATGCCGCCCGCGCCAACCTGAAACCCGTGGTGATCACCGGCCTGCAACAAGGCGGACAGTTGATGACCACCACCGAGGTGGACAACTGGCCGGGGGATGCGCATGGGCTGATGGGGCCGGACCTGATGACGCGCATGCAGGCGCATGCCGAACGCTTCGAAACCGAAACGATCTTCGACCACATCCACACGGCGGACCTGTCTTCGCGGCCGTTCAGGCTGATTGGTGACAGTGGCGAGTACACCGCCGACGCGTTGATCATCGCTACCGGCGCCACCGCCAAGTACCTGGGCCTGCCTTCGGAGGAGGCCTTCAAGGGACGCGGCGTGTCCGCCTGTGCCACCTGCGACGGCTTTTTCTACCGCGACCAGGACGTGGCGGTGGTCGGCGGCGGCAATACCGCCGTCGAAGAGGCGCTCTACCTGTCCAACATCGCCCGCAAGGTCTACCTGATCCATCGCCGCGACACCCTGCGCGCCGAAAAGATCATGCAGGACAAGCTGTTCGCCAAAATCGAGGCTGGCAAGATCGAGCCCATCTGGCACCACGCCGTCGATGAAGTGCTGGGCGATGAGGCCGGGGTCACCGGCCTGCGCGTCAAGTCCGTGCTGGACGGGGCCACCCGCGACATCGACGTGCACGGGTTCTTCGTCGCCATCGGGCATACGCCCAACACTAGCCTGTTCGAAGGCCAGTTGGAGATGAACAACGGCTACCTGAAGATCCGTTCCGGCATCGAGGGCAATGCCACCGCCACCACCATCCCCGGCGTGTTCGCCGCCGGCGACGTGACCGATCAGCACTACCGCCAGGCCATCACCTCGGCCGGCTTCGGCTGCATGGCCGCGCTGGATGCGGAGCGGTTTTTGGACAAGGGCTGAGCCTTTCTCCGCATGGGGTCAGCGCAATTGCACCGGCCCTCGGCTACGCTGGTCGCATGCCTCTCGCACGAATTTCCAACTCCCTGGCCTGCATCCCTGCCGAGGCCTGGGATGCCCTGCATGATGGCGGCAACCCGTTCCTCTGCCACGCCTTCCTGGCAGGACTGGAAACGCATGGTTGCCTGCGCCAGGAATGGGGCTGGCAACCGCATCACCTGACGCTCTGGGAAAAGGACGAACTGGTCGCCGCCGTCCCCGGATACGTCAAGAACAACTCGCACGGCGAGTTCGTGTTCGACCACGCCTGGGCCCATGCCTATGCGCGGCATGGGCTGGATTATTTCCCGAAGTGGTTGTGCGCGGTACCCTACTCGCCCGTCACCGGGCCACGCCTGCTGGCGAGGGACGAATCCGCACGGAGGCTGCTGGTTCAAGCCATTGCCGATGAAGTGATGCAGAACGGATGGTCCTCGGCCCACGTCAACTTCCACACTGACGCCGAAGATGGTGCCTTCGATGATGCATGGCTGCTGCGTGCCGATGTGCAGTACCACTGGCGCAACACCCGGGGCTGGCGCGATTTCGACGAATTCCTGGCGGCGATGGACCACAAGCACCGCAAGAACATCCGCCAGGAGCGCGCGAAGGTGCGGAACGCCGGAGTGGGATTCCGCGTGGTGCATGGTGACGACGCCAGCGACGATGACCTGGCGGCGATGCATGGCTTCTACCTGACCACGTTCCGGGACTATGGCAACTCCCCCGCCCTGACCCTGTCCTTCTTCCGGCACCTGGCGCAGACCATGCCGCGCAACCTGGTCATCTTCCTCGCCGAACGGCATGGACATCCGGTGGCCGGGGCGCTATGCCTGCGCGGTGGTGACACCCTCTACGGTCGCTACTGGGGAGCGAGCGAAATCCTGCCTGGCCTGCATTTCGAGACCTGTTACTACCAGGGCATCGAGTATTGCCTGTGCGAAGGCCTTGGCGTGTTCGAGCCCGGCGCCCAGGGCGAGCACAAGATTGCCCGGGGATTCCTGCCCGTCCCTGTCCGTAGCCGCCATTGGGTGGCCCACCCGGATTTCGCGCACGCATTGAAGCCTTGGTGCGAGGAGGAACGTCGTGTCATGCAGGACCATGCCGCCACGCTGGCACGGCATTCGCCTTTCAAATCCACCTCGTAGGAGCGGCCTTGGCCGCGATCGCTTTTCGCGGCAAGCCCCATCGCGGCCAAGGCCGCTCCTGCGACACGGCATCAACGACGATAATCTCGCCATGCGCCACGCCCCGTTCCTGCTGCCGGATGATCCGCAAGCGCCCTTCCCGTCGGGCGAGCTTGCGCTGGAACAACCCGATGGCCTGTTGGCGATCGGGGGCGATCTGTCGGCTGCGCGCCTGCTCAACGCCTATCGGGGCGGCATCTTCCCGTGGTTTTCCCAAGGTCAGCCCATCCTGTGGTGGTGCCCTGATCCGCGCGTCGTTTTCCGCACGGACGGCATCCGCCTGTCATCACGCTTCCGTCGGACCCTGCGTCATTCAACGTGGCAGGTGCGTGCGGACACGGTGTTTGCCGAGGTGATGGCCGCATGCGCATCGGTGCCGCGCCCTGGCCAGCAAGGCACCTGGATCACGCCGGAGATGCATGAGGCCTACACAGCCTTGCACCGGCTCGGACATGCGCATTCGGTGGAAGTGTTCGACGGCGAGCAATTGGTTGGCGGGCTCTATGGCGTGGCGATCGGACGCATGTTCTTCGGGGAAAGCATGTTCAGCGCCGCCTCGGGCGGGTCCAAGGTGGCGTTGGCAGGCCTGGCCTGCCGACTGCGCGAATGGGGGTGGCCGCTCATCGATGCCCAGGTGGTCAATCCGCACCTGCTCAGTCTGGGCGCGGAGTCCCGGGCACGCGCGGCTTTTCTGGACGAGGTCACCCGCCTGACCTGTCTGGCGGATCCGGCGGGGAACTGGACGGCCCGCTTCGGGGTACTGGCGGCTTCCGACTTCTCCAGCCTTGCTGGCGATTAACCGATTTTTTGCGCTGACCCCTTGTCAGGCGTAGAATCCCCGCTCTTGTGGCGTCCGCCACCTCCGCAACACACGTGACAGGCATACATGTCGAAAGACGATTCCATCGAATTCGAAGGCACGGTCAGCGAAACGCTGCCCAACACCACGTTCCGGGTCAAACTGGAAAACGGGCACGAAATCATCGCCCACATCTCCGGCCGCATGCGCAAGAACTACATCCGCATCCTGACCGGCGACAAGGTGAAGGTCGAAATGACCCCCTATGACCTGACCAAGGGTCGTATCACTTATCGCATGAAATAGTTTTCATAACTTATTGAAAAACAAAGCGGCCAATGGCCGCTTTGTTTGTTCTTGGATCATGGGCCGAATGGCTGCGGTCAGACCGTGGCCGGCAACAGCTTTTCCGGCTCCGGGAAAGCCTCCACCACCAGTTCGTCGTCGGCCACGTCGATGCTGACGCGGCCGCCATGGAGCAGCTTGCCGAACAGCAGTTCGTCGGCCAGCGGGCGCTTGACCTTGTCCTGGATCAAGCGCGACATCGGGCGGGCGCCCATCAGCGGGTCGAAGCCATGCTGGGCCAGCCAGTCGCGCGCGGCCGGGGTAGCCGACAGGCTGACGTGCTTCTCCTGCAACAACATTTCCAGCTCGATCAGGAACTTGTCCACCACCCGCAGGATGTGCTCGAAGCCCAGCCCCTGGAACTGCACGATGGCGTCCAGGCGGTTGCGGAACTCCGGCGTGAAGCCGCGCCGGATCGCTTCCATCGCGTCGGTGGAGTGGTCCTGGTGGGTGAAGCCGATGCTCCGCCGCGAGGCCTGTGCCGCGCCCGCATTGGTGGTCATCACCAGCACCACGTTCTTGAAATTGGCCTCGCGACCGTTGGTATCGGTCAGCACGCCGCGATCCATGACCTGCAACAGGATGTTGAAGATGTCCGGGTGCGCCTTCTCCACCTCGTCCAGCAGCAGCACGCAGTGCGGGGTCTTGACGATCTTCTCGGTCAGCAGCCCTCCCTGGTCGAAACCCACGTAGCCGGGGGGCGCGCCGATCAGGCGGCTGACCGAATGCGGCTCCATGTATTCGCTCATGTCGAAGCGGACCAACTCGATGCCCAGTTGCATGGCAAGTTGTTTGGTGACCTCGGTCTTGCCCACGCCGGTGGGGCCGGCGAACAGGAAACTGCCGATCGGCTTGTCCGGATTGCCCAGGCCGGAACGGGCCAGCTTGATGGCCGAGGCCAGGGTCTCGATGGCCGGGTCCTGGCCGAAGATCACCATCTTCAGGTTGCGCTCCAGGTGCTGCAGCACGTCCTTGTCGGTGGCGCTGACCTGCTTGGCCGGGATGCGCGCCATCTTGGCCACGATGGTCTCGATTTCCTCGATGTCGATCAACTCCTTGCGCTGGCCTTCCGGCAGCAGGCGCTGGCGGGCGCCGGCCTCGTCGATCACGTCGATGGCCTTGTCCGGCAGCAGGCGGTCGCCGATGTGCTTGACCGACAGGTCCACCGCCGCCTGCAAGGCCTCGTCGGCGTAGGTGACGCTGTGGTGGGCTTCGTACTTGGGCTTCAGGCCCTGCAGGATTTCGTAGGTTTCGCCCACCGTGGGCTCGACGATGTCGATTTTCTGGAAGCGCCGCGCCAGCGCGCGGTCCTTTTCGAAGATGCCGCGGTATTCCTGGAACGTGGTGGAACCGATGCAGCGCAGTTCGCCCGAGGCCAGCGCCGGCTTGATCAGGTTGCTGGCGTCCATGGTGCCGCCACTGGCGGAACCGGCGCCGATGATGGTGTGGATCTCGTCGATGAACAGGATGGCGCCGTCATGCTTCCTGACCGCGGCCAGCACTGCCTTGAGGCGTTTTTCGAAGTCGCCGCGGTACTTGGTCCCGGCCACCAGTGCGCCCAGGTCCAGCGAGAAGATCACCGCGTTGAGCAGTACCTCGGGTACCGTGCCTTCCACGATGCGCCGCGCCAGGCCTTCGGCAATGGCGGTCTTGCCCACGCCGGCCTCGCCGACGTAGAGCGGATTGTTCTTGCGGCGGCGGCACAGGATCTGGATGGTGCGTTCGATCTCGTCGGCACGGCCCACCAGCGGATCGATCTTGCCCAGCCGCGCCTGTTCGTTGAGGTTGCTGGCGTATTCGGCCAGGGCGTCGCCCTTACCCTCGCCTTCCGCACCTTCGCCGGCCTTGCCTTCGGCATCGCCCGGGGCGGGTACTTCGCCCTCCTCGCCTTGCTTGGCGATGCCATGGGAGAGGTAATTGACCACGTCCAGGCGGGTCACGTCCTGCTGGGTCAGGAAGTAGACCGCATGGGAGTCCTTCTCGCCGAAGATGGCGACCAGTACGTTGGCGCCGGCCACTTCCTTCTTGCCGGACGACTGCACGTGATAGACCGCCCGTTGCAGCACCCGCTGGAACCCCAGCGTGGGCTGGGTATCGCGGCCGTCGTCTTCCGCAAGCTTGGAAACGGAGGCTTCGATGGCCTGTTCAAGGTCTTCGCGCAGCCGCAGGCTGTCCGCCCCGCAGGCCTTCAGGACCGACTGTGCCGAAGCGTTGTCCAGCAACGCCAGCAGCAGGTGTTCCACGGTCATGAACTCGTGCCGTGCTTCGCGGGCCCGCTTGTAGCACTGGCCGATGGTTTGTTCTAGATCTTTGCTGAACATGCCTGCCTCCAAAGCCTCTGCGGACAATATGCGGCCTGCGGGGCAAATTTCCATCACCCCCGTGGGTTTCTGTGTTCAGTATGCGGAAAGCAGGCGCCGGTTCCTGAACAAGAGCCCGCCGGTGCGGGCTGCTCAGGATTTCTCCATGGTGCACAGCAACGGGTGCTGGTTCATCCGCGAAAACTCGTTGACCTGCGCCACCTTGGACTCCGCCACTTCGCGGGTGTACATCCCGCATACGCCGCGTCCGCGGGTGTGCACGTGCAACATCACCTGGGTGGCCTTTTCCAGGTCCATGGCAAAGAATTGCTGCAACACCGCCACCACGAAATCCATCGGGGTGTAGTCGTCGTTCAGCAGCAGCACCTGGTAGAAAGGCGGCGGCGCCACCTCCGGCTTGCCGGTTTCCACGGCTACCCCGTGATCGCGCTCGTGTTCGTTCTGTCGTGGCATGCCCGGAATTATACGGATTGGACGCCCGGAACCACTTGCAAGCACAATGCCTCCCCCGTTCCTGCTCCCGACGCCATTGACATGAAATACCTGCCGTTCATGCTGCTCGCCCTGTTTGCCTCTGCCACGGCACTGGCGGCCGATGCCGATCCCGCCATCGAGGCCCAGTTGCAGGAACTGGGCTACGACTACGAGGTGGACGAGGACGGCGACTACAAACTGGTCTTCAGTCTTGGTGACAGCGGGCGCAGCCAGTTGGCCTATGTGCGCTCGGCGGTGGAGAACTACGGCAACTACCGGGTCCGCGAGGTGTGGTCACCCGCCTACCAGGCGCTTGATGGCGACTTTGATGCGGCGGTTGCCAACCGGCTTCTGGAGGCCTCGGACAGTCTCAAGCTGGGTGGCTGGGTCAAACAGGGGCCGCATGCCGTGTTCGTGGTCAAGATCCCGGCCGATGCCAGCACCGCGCAGTTGGACGACGCCCTGGAAGCGGCCATCAACACCGCCGACGAGATGGAGCAGGAGCTGGAAGCGGACAAGGGCGCCGACCAATTCTGAGAAGCCCCCGCATGACGCCCCCGCAATACCGTTTCTGGCAGCCTGACGTGACCGTGGCCACCATCGTGGTCCACGACGGTCGCTTGCTGATGGTGGAAGAGTACGCGGGGGGCGAGTACCTGGTGTTGAACCAGCCCGCCGGCCACCTGGAGCCCGGTGAAAGCCTGCAGGACGCCGCCCGCCGTGAAACCCGCGAGGAAACCGGCTGGGACGTGGAGCTGACCGCATTCGTCGGCGCTTACCAATGGAAGGCCGAAACCGGCTCCCACTACCTGCGTTTCGCCTTCGCCGCCCGTCCTTTGCGGCATGACCCCGGACAACGGCTGGACGATGGCATCGTCCGGGCCCTGTGGCTGACTCCGCAGGAATTGCAGGCCGAACGGGCGCGGCACCGCAGTCCGCTGGTCTGGCAGGGGGTGGAGGATTTCCTTGGTGGGCGGCGGTTCCCCCTCTCGATGCTGAAACAACTGGCATGAGCGCGCCGCGGATCATCGTGGGCGTGTCCGGCGGCGTCGATTCGTCGGTGGCCGCGTTGCGCCTGGTACAGGCCGGGGAACCGGTGGCTGGCCTGTTCATGCAGAACTGGGCCGATGATGGCAGCGGCGAATGCCGTGCCGAGGACGACAGGCGGGACGCGGTGGCGGTCTGCGGGAAGCTGGGTATCCCCTTCCACTTCCGCGATTTCTCCGCCGAATACTGGCAAGGCGTGTTCGAACACTTCCTGGCCGAATATGCGGCCGGGCGCACACCCAATCCGGACGTGCTGTGCAACCGCGAGGTCAAGTTCAAGCATTTCCTCGATGCGGCCCGCGAACTGGGCGCGGAGAAGATCGCCACCGGCCACTATGCGCGCATCGCGCACGAGCGCGGTGCCTGGCGCCTGTTGCGCGGGGCCGACCGCAACAAGGACCAGAGCTATTTCCTGCACCAGCTGGGACAGCGGCAACTGGCGGCCACGCTGTTCCCGATCGGCGACCTGCCCAAGGCGCGGGTCCGGCAGATGGCCCGCGAAGCCACCCTGCCCACCCACGACAAGAAGGATTCCACCGGCATCTGCTTCATCGGCGAACGCGATTTCCGCGAATTCCTGGGGCGTTACCTGCCGGCGAAAACCGGCCCGATGCGCACCCCCGACGGCGAACACGTGGGCGAGCACCCGGGGGTGTTCTATTTCACCCTGGGCCAGCGCGAAGGCCTGCATATTGGTGGTGTGCGTGGGCGCCCGGCAGCGCCCTGGTACGTGGTGGGCAAGGATGTGGCCGGCAACGTGCTCTACGTGGACCAGGGGGCGGACAACCCGTACCTGATGTCGAACAGGCTGGTGTCGGAGGCGGCGCATTGGGTGGCCGGCACCGCGCCGGCTCGCCACTTCGAATGCACGGCGCAGACACGCTACCGCCAGGCCGATGAACCCTGCATGGTCGAAGTGGCCGATAATGGGAACCTGCTGGTTCGCTTCACCCGGCCGCAGCGCGCGGTCACGCCCGGTCAGTCCGTGGTGCTTTACAACGGCGAGGAATGTCTGGGCGGGGCCGTGATTGCCGGCACCGACGCCCCGCTGGAAACACCCTTCATGGAGGCAAAGCGTTGAGTCGTCCCGTATCCGAGCGTGTCCTGGCCCTTGCCGGCCTGGCCCAGTCGTTGCAGCAAGTGCGCCGCATCGCCGACACCGGCCAGTCCGAGGCTGCCGTGGTGCAGACCGCCATCGAAAGCCTGTTCCAGGTCGATGCCACGAGCACGGCCGATGTCTACGGCGGGATCGCCGGCCTGTCCTCCGGATTGCGCCTGGTGCGGGGCTACCTGGGGGATGGCAACAAGGACGAAGCCCTGGCGCGGCTAGGGCTTTCGGTGCTGCAACTGGAGCGCCGCTTCGTCCGCGAGGCGGACACCGCCTCGGCGGTGCACAACGGCATCGTCGAAATCTCGGAGCAGGCGCGGGTGTCGGGCAGCACGCATCCCGAGGTGCTGACTGCGCTGGGAACGCTCTACGCGGAGACCATCAGCCATTTGCGGCCGCGGGTGATGGTGCAAGGCAATCCGCATTACTTGGCCCAGCCTGCGGTGGTGGCGGAAATCCGCGCCATCCTGCTGGCCGCCGTGCGCTCTGCCGTGCTCTGGCGCCAGCTGGGCGGAAATTACTGGGATTTCCTGTTTTCGCGCCGTGCCATGCTGGACGCGGCAAACGACCTGTTGCGTTGATTGCAACAGGCCTGGCGGTCAGGCCGAATCCAGTTCAACCGCCTCGACACGGTGCAACGTGGCCACGCCGTGGCCTTTCTCGGCCAGATACTCCAGCCACTTGCCGAGGAAGGTGTTCATCCGCATGCGGTGATGGATCACTTCCGATGGCGGCGGGTACATGCCGATGACATCCTGCCAGCGCCGCCCCACGTAACAGTGGGTGGCCTCGGCCTGCCGCGCGTCGCGATAGACACGGACATGCGCCGAAGGATCCGGCTCTCCGGTCACGGGGTCCCGCAGCCCGTAGGTGAGCCGTAGCTCCACCGTGTAACGGTGGGTTTCGATCACGTCCAGGTACACGTCCAGCCCATCGCCGATCGAGGACACGTAGCGCCCCACCCGCATGTCGCGGGGCGCGAACAGGCGCGCCAGGCGCCGGTCGTTCTCCGCATACAGCGCCATCAGCCAACCGAATTTCGTCAGTCGGGGAATGCGTGCTGCGTGGACAACGGCATGGCTCATGGGTTCGATGCTACACGCTGCCGGACGATTGCGGCAGCATTGACGGATCGATGCGCAGAGCCTAATTTGGGCATTCCATCCGGTCGTTCCGGATCGGCCTTCAGAACATCTCCCGCTGCAGTCCCAGGGTGGACAACACCTTGCTGGAGATTTCCTCGATCGACTTGTTGGTGGTGCTCAGCGTGGGGATGCGCTCCACCTGGAACATCGCCTCGGCGGCGGCCACTTCCTTTTTGCACGTATCCAGTTGCGCATAGCGCGAGTTCGGGCGGCGTTCCTGGCGGATCTGGTGCAGGCGGTCCGGATCTATGGTGAGGCCGAACAGTTTGCGCCGGTACGGGCGCAAACGCGGCGGCAAGCGGTCGGTTTCCAGATCCTGGTCGGTCAATGGGTAGTTGGCGGCGCGGATGCCGTAGTGCAGGGCCAGATAGACACAGGTGGGCGTCTTGCCCGCGCGCGAAACCGCCACCAGGATCACGTCCGCCTCGTCGTAATTCACCGCAATGCCGTCATCGTGGGTGAGCGCGAAGTTCATGGCGTTGATGCGGCGGTGATAGGTGTCGAAATCCACCAGGCCATGTGCCTGGCCTACCCGGGACTGGCGCGAGGCGCCCAGTTCCTTCTCCAGCGGCTCGATGAATGGCGCGAACACGTCCAGCATCAGTGCCCCGCTTTCGGCCAGAATGGCGCTCAGGCCGGGATCGACGCAGGAATTGATGACGATGGGCCGGACACCCACCCGTTCGCCGGCCTTGCGGATGCGGTCGGCCACGTCCCGCGCCTTCTCCACCTCGTCCACGAACGCAATCCGGTCGGTCTGGAAGCTAAAACCCGAAAACTGCGTCAGCAGGCTGTGACCGATGGTCTCGGCGGTGATGCCGGTCCCGTCGGACACGTAGAACACCGGGCGCAGGCCGGCCACCGTCCCTGTCACGTCATTCACCACGAAACCCCCGTCGAATCAAGCTTGTCTGCAATTGGTCTGCATTGCATCATATCCGTTCTTCCCCCATGGACACGGCCCCGCCGGTGGTCTTAGGCGCGGCGCAAGTCTGCCTCCTGGAGTATTGCGCTTGAACGAGAACATCCTCTGGCTGCATGAATTGCGCCTGTCAGACCTTGCCCGCGTGGGCGGCAAGAATTCTTCGCTTGGCGAAATGATCGGCCACCTGTCCGGCCTGGGGGTTTCGGTTCCGGGGGGCTATGCCACCACCGCGGAGGCCTTCAAGGCCTTCATCGCCCACAACGACCTGCACCAACGCATCTTCGACCGCCTGGCCGCGCTGGATGTGGAGGACGTCGCTGCCCTGACCGTCGCCGGCAAGGAAATCCGCGGCTGGGTGATCGACGCGCCGCTGCAGCCGGACCTGGATGCGGACATCCGCACCGCCTACAACACGCTTTGCGCCGACAATGGCGGCGGCGAAGTCGCCGTGGCGGTGCGCTCCTCGGCCACCGCCGAAGACCTGCCCGACGCCTCGTTCGCCGGCCAGCAGGAAACCTTCCTCAACGTGACCGGCGCGGACGACGTGGTGCACAAGGTCAAGGAGGTCTTCGCCAGCCTCTACAACGACCGCGCCATCGCCTACCGTGTCCACCACGGCTTCAAGCACGAGGACGTGTTCCTGTCCGCCGGCGTGCAGTTGATGGTGCGCTCGGACACGGGTTCTTCCGGCGTCCTGTTCACCTTGGACACCGAGTCCGGCTTCCGCGACGTGGTCTTCGTCACCGCCAGCTACGGCCTGGGCGAAATGGTCGTGCAGGGCGCGGTCAATCCGGACGAGTTCTATGTCTACAAGCCCACGCTGGAACAGGGAAAGCCGGCGATCCTGCGCCGCTCGCTGGGCAGCAAGGCCATCCGCATGGTGTATTCGGACGTGCCGGGCGAGCGCGTGAAGACGGAAGACACCAGCCACGAGTCGCGCGGCAAATTCTCCATTTCCGATGCCGACGTGCATGAACTTTCCAAACAGGCGCTGGTGATCGAAAAGCATTACGGCCGCCCGATGGACATCGAGTGGGGCAAGGACGGCATCACCGGCAAGCTCTACATCCTGCAGGCGCGCCCGGAAACGGTGAAGTCGCGCGCCAAGGCCACCCAGATCGAACGCTACACGCTGGAGAAGCGCGGCCAGGTGGTCGCCGAAGGCCGCGCGATCGGCCAGAAGATCGGCAGCGGCACCGCCCGCGTGGTGCGCACGCTGGACGACATGGCGCGCGTGCAACCCGGCGACGTGCTGGTGGCCGACATGACCGATCCGGACTGGGAGCCGGTGATGAAGCGCGCCAGCGCCATCGTCACAAACCGTGGCGGCCGCACCTGCCATGCCGCCATCATCGCCCGCGAACTGGGCGTGCCGGCCGTGGTCGGCACCGGCAACGCGCTGGACAACATCGAGGATGGCAGTGACGTGACGGTCAGCTGCGCCGAGGGCGACACCGGCTTCATCTATGCCGGCGCCCTGCCCTTCGAGCGCACCACCACCGACCTGTCGCACATGCCGCCGGCGCCGCTCAAGATCATGATGAACGTGGCCAATCCGGAGCGCGCGTTCGACTTCGGCCAGTTGCCCAATGCCGGCATCGGCCTGGCCCGGCTGGAAATGATCATCGCCAGCCACATCGGCATACACCCGCTGGCGCTGCTGGAATACGACCGCCAGGAGCCGGAAGTCCGCAAGAAGATCGACGCCAAGATCGCCGGTTATGCGGACCCGGTCAGTTTCTACGTGGATCGCCTGGTCGAGGGTATCGCCACCATCACGGCTTCGGTCGCGCCCAATCCGGTGATCGTGCGGCTTTCGGACTTCAAGTCCAACGAATACGCCAACCTGATCGGCGGGCCGCGTTACGAGCCGCATGAAGAGAATCCGATGATCGGCTTCCGCGGCGCCAGCCGCTATGTCGATCCTTCGTTCGAGCCGGCCTTCGCGCTGGAGTGCCAGGCCGTGCGCCGCGTGCGCGACGAGATGGGCCTGGACAACCTGTGGGTGATGATCCCGTTCGTGCGCACCCTGGGCGAAGGCCGCAAGGTCATCGAAGTGCTGGCCAAACATGGCCTCAGGCAAGGCGACGGCGCCACCGCTGAAAAGCCGGGGTTGAAGATCATCATGATGTGCGAGGTGCCCTCCAACGCTCTGCTGGCCGACGAATTCCTGGACATCTTCGATGGCTTCTCCATCGGCTCCAACGACCTGACCCAGCTCACTTTGGGGCTGGACCGCGATTCCAGCATCGTGGCCAACCTGTTCGACGAGCGCGACCCGGCGGTCAAGAAGATGCTGTCGATGGCGATCAAGGCGGCCCGTGCCAAGGGCAAGTACGTAGGCATCTGCGGCCAGGGCCCTTCCGACCATCCCGACCTGGCCGAGTGGCTGATGCAGGAAGGCATCGAATCGGTTTCGCTGAATCCTGATACCGTAGTGGATACTTGGTTGAGACTGGCCAAACTCAAAGCCCCATGAAACCCGCCGCCCTGCTCCCCGAACTGGCCGAAGCCATCCCGGTAACCGCGCAGGGCAAGATCGACTGGTGGCAGGTCACCGAGAACTGGGTAGCCGCGCTGGCCATCCTGCTGATCGGTTTCTGGCTGGCCAAATGGGTCAGCCGGCTGGTTGGCCGCTTGAATGCCCGGACACACATGGACGCGACCCTCAGCGGGTTCCTGTCCAATCTGGTCTATGTCTTCCTGCTGGCGGTGGTGATCGTCGCCAGCATGGACAAGCTGGGCGTGCCCATCAATTCGGCGCTGGCCATCCTGGCCACGGCCGGCCTGGCCATCGGCCTGGCGCTCAAGGATTCGCTGGCCAACATCGCAGCCGGGGTCATGCTGATCGCCCTGCGTCCGTTCCGGGTCGGCGACACGGTACAGGCCGCCGGGCAGGAAGGCACCGTGGAAGAGGTCCGTTTGTTCCAGACCCGCTTGCGTACCGGCGATGGCCGGCTGCTGATCCTGCCCAACAGTTCCATCACTGGCGCGCCGATCATCAATTTCACGGCAAAGCCGCGCCGACGGATCGACCTGACCGTCGGCGTGGGCTATGGCGACGACCTGAAACAGGCGCGCAAGGTATTGCTCTCCGTCGCCGAAAGCGACGAAAGGGTGCTGAAGCAACCCGCTCCCAGCGTGCAGGTGAACGCGCTGGGCGAAAGCAGCGTGAACCTGGTGCTGCAGGCCTGGGTGAAGACCCATCAGTTCAGCCAGGTGCGCAGCGACCTGATCGAGGCGGTGCGCGACGGAATCATCGGCAACGGCATGTCCATCCCGTATCCGCAGCGCGACCTGCACGTCTACCGCCACAGCGCCGACGACGCACCGGTGAGCGAGCGGATGCGCAATGCGGTGAGCGACGATGGCGACCTGCCCCCGCCCTCGCCGCCGGTGGTGGGCTGACAGGCTCGGGCAGCCCTGTAGGAGCGACGTAAGTCGCGAAACCGAATATCGTCCGCCCCATCGGTGCTGGCACTTGCAAGAACAAAAAACGAAGCAACGCGCGAGAATCCCTGGATGACAGAATCCG
Source organism: uncultured Pseudoxanthomonas sp. (assembly GCA_964562135.1). Classification (GTDB taxonomy): domain Bacteria; phylum Pseudomonadota; class Gammaproteobacteria; order Xanthomonadales; family Xanthomonadaceae; genus Pseudoxanthomonas_A. The sequence goes on from CAZLSG010000024.1 coordinate 21,812, forward strand.
CGTGGCGCTTTGATGTTCCGTGCTTCGCGACTCACGTCGCTCCTACACAGCATTCCTATACGTCGTGCCTGCGGTGTGTTTCCTATCGTGCGACGAATTCGCCCAGGTGCTGGCGGTAATAGCGCAGCTCTTCGATCGAGTCGCGCACGTCGCTCAGGGCCGTGTGCGCGGACTGCTTGCGCACACCTTCCAGCACTGCGGGCGCCCAGCGCCGCGCCAGTTCCTTCAGCGTGCTTACGTCCAGGTTGCGGTAGTGGAAATACTTTTCCAGCCGGGGCATCAGGCGGTGCAGGAAACGCCGGTCCTGGCAGATGGAGTTGCCGCACATCGGCGAGACCCCGGCGGGCACCCAGTGGGCCAGGAAATCGACCGTGCGCGCCTCGGCCTGGGCCAGGGTCACATTGCTTTCCAGCACGCGCTGCCATAGTCCGGAACGGCCATGCTGGTTGCGGTTCCATTCGTCCATGGCTTCCAGCGCACCTAGCGGATGGGCGATGGCGAATTCGGGGCCTTCAGCCAGGATGTTCAATTGCGAATCGGTGACCACGGTGGCGATTTCCAGGATCGAATCCGCGCCGGTATCCAGGCCGGTCATCTCCAGGTCGATCCAGATCAGATTGCCGTTGTTGGCCGCACCGTTGCCCATTCGTTCGCCATTGCCGTGGAAAGTGCCGCATCATAGCGCAGCCCCACCCCGACCGATGCCATGAGCGCTCCCAGCCACTACGCCATCCTCACCGCCATGCTGGCGCCCGCGTTCTTCCTGACCGCAACCGCTTCTTTGCTGCTGTCGGCCAACAACCGCCTGGCCCGCATCATCGACCGTGCGCGCAGCCTGTTGCGCGACCTGGCCGAGGTGGACCCGCAGGAAACGCTGGAGCGCGGGCTGATCGAAAAACGCATCGCCCTGCAACGCCAGCGCAGCCTGATCATCCTGCGCGCGGGGCAGCTGCTGTACGTGGCCATCAGTTTCTTCGTCGGCACCAGCCTCGCGGTGGCGGCAGATTCGTTCCTGGACTACCGGCTGGGCCTGTTCCCCACCTTGCTGGCGGCGCTGGGCGTACTGGCCATGCTCGCGGCCAGCATCCTGCTCTCGCGCGAATCCACCCTGGCCGTGACCGCCATCAACGAGGAAATGGACCATCGCCACGTGAAGCGCAAACCGGCCGGATGATTCGCCGCCGCGATCATTCCAACGGCGGCTTGCCCCGCTTGGCGCGGAAGTAGTTGCTCAAGCGCCGTCCGGCTTCCTCGCCCAGGACGCCTCCCGACACCTCGATGCGGTGATTGTGGCGCGGATCGTCGATCAGTCCGAACACGCTGCCGCAGGCGCCCGTCTTGGGGTCGCTGGCGGCAAACACCACCCGCGCAACGCGCGCATGCACCAGCGCCATCGCACACATCGCACAAGGCTCCAGGGTGACGTACAGCGTGGTGTCCACCAGCCGGTGGTTGCCCGCGGCACGGCCGGCCTGGCGCAGTGCGACGACCTCGGCGTGCGCCGTGGGGTCATGTTCGGCCAGGTTGCGGTTCCAGCCTTCTCCCAATAGCCGGCCCTGCGCGTCCACCAGCACCGCGCCCACCGGGATTTCGTCCTCTTCGCGTTCGGCGCGTTCGGCCAGCGCCAACGCATGCCGCATCCAGAACACGTCCCCATCGGACGTGGACGGCAGGACAGGTTCCTGGGAATCGAAGGAAGTCAGGGACATCGAAGGACGGGCGCGCGAACGGAACCGCAAGGTTACCGCAGCGCCGGAATACTCAGAAGGAACCGAACATCGTGCCCAGCACGATCACCACCACCAGGGCGATCAGGCCGCTCACCACCGCCGCCATCACCATGTCCAGGTAGCTTTCCTTGTGCGTGCACCCGCACAGCGCCAGCAGGGTCACCACCGCGCCGTTGTGCGGCAGCATGTCCAGCGTGCCGGCCCCGATCACCGCGACCCGGTGCATCAGCGCCGGATCGATGCCCATGACCGCCGCCATCTCCATGTAGGTGTCGGCCAGCGCCTCCAGAGCGATGGTCAGGCCACCCGAGGCCGAACCGGTCAGCGCGGCCAGCACATTGGTGGCGATGGCCAGCGACACCAGTGGACCACCCGGCACCGAAAGCACCCAGTCGCTGATGATCGCGAACGCCGGCAGCGCGGCGATCACGCTGCCGAAGCCGACCAGGCTGGAAACACTCAGCACCGGCAGGGCCGAAGCGCTGGCGCCTGCCCCGATGCTGTCCCGCAGTTCGGGAAGGCGCCGGTAGTTCAATGCAATCAAGGCGCAGATGCCGGCCATCAGCGCCACCATCACCGACCATACGCCGGCCACGGCCTGCAACGAGGTCGATCCCCAGCGCACGTGCTCAAGATAGGAGGCGTCGATGCGCGGCAGGATCACCAGCGCCATCAGCAGGTTGACCACGATGACCACGGCCAGCGGCAGTCCGGCAACCAGCGCCGAAGGCAATTCGGCACTGTGGTGGCCGCGTTGCGTTTCGCCCGGATCGAAATTGCCCGCCGTCGAGGATCGATCGCGCACGCGCGCATCCTCGGTCACGCTTTCGTCCGCATGGACCAGGTCCAGGCCGTAGCCCTCGCCTGCCAGCCTGGCCCTGTTCTGGACCCGGCCCAGCCACCACATGCCGAAGCCCAGCATGATGGCCGAGGCAATCAGGCCAAGCCCCGGCGCCGCGAACGGCGTGGTGCCGAAGAACGGCATCGGGATCGCGTTCTGGATCGACGGCGTGCCCGGCATCGCGCTCATGGTGAAGGTGGACGTGCCCAGCGCGATGGCCGCCGGCATCAGGCGGCGCGGGATGTCGGCCTGCTTGAACAGCGATTGCGCCATCGGCACCAGCACGAAGAACGCCACGAACAGGCTGACGCCGCCATAGGTGACCAGCGCGCCCGCCAGCACCACGGCCAGCAAGGCCCGCTCCACGCCCAGCTTTTCCGACATCGCCGCGGCGATGGACTGCACCGAGCCGCTGTCGTCCATCAATTTTCCGAACAACGCGCCGAGCAGGAACAGCGGGAAGAACTGCGCCAGAAAGCCCACCGTGCCGGCCATGAAGGTCTGCGTCCACGTGGCCAGCAAGGGCTCGCCCGAGAACAGCGCCGCCACCAGCGCGGCCAGCGGACACAGGATCAGGACGCTCCAGCCGCGGTACGCAAACCCGATCAGCAGGCCCAGCGCAATGAAAATGCCGATGAATTCCATGATCAGCTGTCCCTGCCCGGGAAGATGTCCGGACCGGCGATCTCCGGTGGCGGAACCGGCATTCCAGGTCGTTTCATCAGGCTGGAAGCGGGAGAAATACGGTTGCGGGGAGCAGGTATTTGGCGGGCGCCATCAGGTGTGCCGCCATATTCGATGAATCCAGACATCGTGCCCCCGGAGGTGGTTGTTCAAACGAATGCGCCACCGATCGCCTGTGCGATCCGGTGATGCCGAGCCTTCCCTCCGGCGGAAAGATTACCCGTGTTGCATGAACGATGGAAGCGCGATGCGCGGATACCGGACGGCAGGGCGACTCATTCCCACTCGATCGTCGCCGGCGGCTTGCCGCTGATGTCATAGACCACGCGCGAAACGCCGCGCAACTCGTTGATGATGCGGTTGGACACGGCGCCGAGGAAATCGTACGGCAGCTGCGCCCAGTGCGCGGTCATGAAGTCGATGGTCTCCACCGCGCGCAATGCGATCACCCATTCATAGGCGCGCGCATCGCCGACCACGCCCACCGACCTGACCGGCAGGAACACGGCGAATGCCTGTGAGGTCCTGTCGTACAGGTCAGCCTTGCGCAATTCGTCGATGAAGATCGCATCGGCCCTGGCCAGCAGTTCGGCGTATTCGCGCTTTACCTCGCCGAGGATGCGCACGCCCAGGCCAGGCCCCGGGAAGGGATGGCGATAGACCATCGTGCGCGGCAGGCCCAGTTCCACGCCGAGGCGGCGGACTTCGTCCTTGAACAGTTCGCGCAACGGCTCCACCAGCCCCAGCTTCATGTGCTCGGGCAGCCCGCCGACGTTGTGGTGGCTCTTGATGACGTGCGCCTTGCCGGTCTTGCTGCCGGCCGATTCGATCACGTCGGGATAGATGGTGCCCTGCGCCAGCCACCTGGCATTCTGCAGCTTGTTCGATTCTTCATCGAAGATGTCGACGAACAGGTTGCCGATGATCTTGCGCTTGGCTTCCGGATCGGCCACGCCTTCCAGCGCCTTGAAGTATCGGTCGGCGGCATTGACGCGGATCACCTTCACGCCCATGTGTTCGGCGAACATCGCCATCACCTGGTCGCCTTCCTGCCAGCGCAGCAGGCCGGTGTCGACGAACACGCAGGTCAGCTGCTCGCCGATCGCCTTGTGCAGCAGCGCGGCGACCACCGAGGAGTCGACGCCGCCGGAGAGGCCGAGGATCACCTCGTCAGAACCGACCTGCCCGCGCACGCGGGCGATCTGGTCTTCGATGATGTTGGCCGCCGTCCACAGCGTCTCGCAGCCGCAGACATCGACCACGAAGCGGCGCAGCAGCGTCTGCCCCTGCAGGGTGTGGGTGACTTCCGGATGGAACTGCACGCCGTACCAGCGCTTCTCCTCGTTGGCCATCGCCGCGACCGGGATGCGGTCGGTGGTGGCGGTGATGGTGAAGCCCGGCGGCGCTTTGGAGACATGATCGCCGTGGCTCATCCACACGTTGAGCTTCGGCGCACCGCCATGGTCGGACAGTCCCGAGAACAGCGCGTCGGCATGCACCACATCGACTTCGGCATGCCCGAACTCGCGCTGGTCGGCGGCCTCGGTGGCGCCGCCGAGTTGCACGGCCAGCGTCTGCATGCCGTAGCAGATGCCGAGAATCGGCAGTCCGCTGTCGAACACCTGCCGCGGCGCCGCCGGGGCGTCCGGCAGCGTGGTCGATTCCGGTCCGCCGGACAGGATGATGCCCTTCGCACCGAACGCGGCGATCTCGGCCGGATCGTGGTCCCAGGCCCAGATTTCGCAATACACGCCGATTTCGCGGATGCGGCGAGCGATCAGCTGCGTGTACTGCGCGCCGAAGTCGAGGATCAGGATCTTGTCGTTGTGGATGCTGGACATTTGCGTCGTGTAGGAGCGGCTTCAGCCGCGAGCTCTTGTTGCGGTGATCGCCCTTGCCGGAGAACCTTCGCGGCTGAAGCCGCTCCTGCAAAAGCAACAGCTTGCCATCACCCCATCCGGTAATTCGGCGGTTCCTTGGTGATCTGCACGTCATGCACGTGGCTTTCGCGCTGGCCCGCGCCGGTGATGGTCACGAACTGCGGCTTCTTGCGCATTTCCTCGATGGTGGCGCAGCCCACATAGCCCATGGTCGCGCGCAGGCCGCCAATCATCTGGTGGATGATGCCGCCCACCGGGCCGCGGTACGGCACGCGGCCTTCGATGCCTTCCGGCACCAGCTTGTCGGCATCGCTGGAATCCTGGAAATAGCGGTCCTTGCTGCCCTTCTCCATCGCGCCCAGGCTGCCCATGCCGCGGTAGCTCTTGTAGCTGCGGCCCTGGAACAGTTCCACTTCGCCCGGCGCTTCCTCGGTGCCGGCGAACAGGCCGCCGACCATCACCGTGGAGGCACCGGCCGCCAGGGCCTTGCCGATGTCGCCGGAATAACGGATGCCGCCATCGGCAATCAACGGGATGCGGTCCTGCAGCGCCTCGGCCACCATGCTGACCGCCGTCACCTGCGGCACGCCGACGCCGGCCACCATGCGGGTGGTGCAGATGGAGCCCGGACCCACGCCCACCTTCACGGCATCGGCACCGGCATCCAGCAAGGCCAGCGCGGCATCGCCGGTGACGATGTTGCCGCCGATAACCTGCAAGGCGGGGAAGCGCTTCTTGACCCAGGACACGCGGTCCAGCACGCCCTGTGAGTGGCCGTGCGCGGTATCCACGATGACCACGTCCACGCCGGCCGCCACCAGCGCTTCGACGCGCTGTTCGGTATCACCGCCCACGCCCACCGCCGCGCCCACCATCAGCCGGCTGGCGATGTCCTTGGCGGCGTTGGGGTTGTCGGTCTTCTTCTGGATGTCCTTGACGGTGATCAGGCCGCGCAGCTCGAAACCGTCGTTGACCACCAGCACCTTCTCGATGCGGTGCTTGTGCAGCAGCTGCAGTACTTCCTGGTCGGTGGCGCCCTCTTTCACCGTGACCAGGCGGTCCTTCTTGGTCATGATGTGGCGGACCGGGTCGTCCAGTTCGGTCTCGAAGCGCATGTCGCGGCTGGTGACGATGCCGACCAGGCGGTCGCCGTCGACCACCGGCACGCCGGAGATGTTGCGCGCGCGGGTCAGCGCCAGCACGTCGCGGATCGTGGTTTCCGGATCGACCGTGAAGGGTTCCTTGATCACGCCGGCTTCGAACTTCTTGACCTTCGCCACTTCGGCGGCCTGCTGTTCGACCGTCAGGTTCTTGTGGATGATGCCGATTCCGCCGAGCTGCGCCATGGCGATGGCCAGCCGCGCTTCGGTCACGGTATCCATGGCGGCGGACACGATGGGAAGCCGCAGGTTCAGGCCGCGGGTCAGCCGCGTGCCGAGGTCGACGTCCTTGGGCAGGACCGTGGAATGGGCGGGGACGAGCGAAACGTCGTCGTAGGTGAGAGCTTCAGCCTGGATGCGCAGCATCGGCATACCCGAGTGTGGGGAAGCGCGCAATTGTACCGCGAATCGGTCCCTTGTAGGAGCGGCCTTGGCCGCGATGAAGCATTGCCGGTAAAGCCCGTTCGCGGCCAAGGCCGCTCCTACAGGGTCGTGGCTTCCGACGCTTCCAGGGTGTTCTGCATCAGCGTGGCCACGGTCATCGGCCCTACCCCGCCCGGAACGGGCGTGATCCAGCTGGCCCGCTGCGCGGCCTCGTCGAAGCCGACATCGCCCACCAGGCGGCCATCGTCCAGCCGGTTGATGCCCACGTCGATGACCACGGCGCCGGGCTTGACCCAGTGGCCCGGGACGATGCCCGGCCTGCCCACCGCCACCACCAGGATGTCGGCATCGCGGACGCGGCTTTCCAGCACGTCGCGCGGGGTGAACTTGTGGCAACTGGTGACGGTGCAGCCGGCGATCAGCAATTCCAGCGCCATCGGCCGGCCCACGTGGTTGCTGACGCCCACGATGGTGGCGTTGCGGCCACGCACCGGCTGGTCGGTATGCGCCAGCAGGGTCACGATGCCGCGCGGCGTGCAGGGCCGCAGGCCGAACTGGCGCAGGGCAAGGTGGCCCACGTTCTCGGGGTGGAAACCGTCCACGTCCTTGTTCGGATCGATCCGGTGGATCAGGCGGCTGGCATCGGGGATGCCCGGCAACGGCAGTTGCACCAGGATGCCGTGGATCTTCGGGTCGGCATTCAAGCGATCGATCAACGCCAGGAGTTCTTCTTCCGGGGTTCCTGCCGGCAGATCGTGGTCGTAGGCATGGATGCCGACTTTCTCGGCGGCGCGGCGCTTGTTGCGCACGTAGACGGCAGAGGCCGGGTCGCCCCCCACCAGCACCACGGCCAGCCCCGGACGTTCCAGTCCCGCGGCAATGCGGGCGTCCACCCGGGTCTTGAGTTCGTCGAGCAGGTCTTCGGCGATGCGGCGACCATCGAGGATGCGGGCAGTCATGGGGGCACGGTCGGGGGATTCGCGGTTATTGTCCCCGATTCCGCCCCCACGGTGTAGGCGGCGGCCCGCGCTGCTCAGCCTTGCAGTACGCGGCCGGTCCCGCTGCGCTCGATTTCATTGGCGGCGCTGCGCAGTGCCGATGCCGGCGTATCGGCGCTGAAGCCGATCCGGAAATGCACTTCGCCGGCCGGCGTGCGCGAGGAGTGGATGGACGACAGGCTGATGCCCCGCTGCTCGAACACATCGAGCAGCTCGCGCAGTGAACCGGCGCGATCTTCGGGGAGGTGGATGCTCAGCGTGCGCTGTTCGGTCAGGTCCGCCAGCAGGTAGCCGAGCCGCTCGTAGTGGTAGCTGCCTTCGTCGATGGCCTGCTCGCCCAGCGCCTGGCGGCTGGCGTGCAGGAAATCCTCGCGGAATGCGTGACGTGCCGCGTCACCGCCCTCACCCACCAGCGCATGTAATTGCGAAATCCGCGACGACAGCTTTTCCAGCATGCCGGAGACATGCGGATTGCCGAACTGGATGTCTTCGTAGATGGCCGGATTGAGCGAAAGGATACGGGCCATGATGGCCGTGTCCATCTCGAACGACGCCGAACGGTAAGGCAGCAAGGCCTGCAGGTCGCCCAGTTCCGGCGCATAGTCGCGCAACACCGCCGCCTGCGCCAGATGGGTGGCGTGGACCATGGCCTGCACCAGCGCCATGACCTGGTCGTGGCGGTCCGGGTCGCTGTGCACGCATTCGGCTTCCAGCGCTTCCGTGAGGCTTTGCAGCCAGCCGCGCCAACCATCCAGCCGTGCTTCGCATACCACCAGCACCCGCCCCTTCAGGGTGGGCGACTTGGGGGGCGCGGTCATCGGGTGCAGTCCGGCCACTTCGGCCTTCGAGGCGAGCATGGCCTGCACGGGCCCGGCCTTGATCGAAGTGACGTCCAGCCAGAGCTTGCCGGCTTCGCGGCCGGCTGCAATCCGCGCGTAGTCGCGGATCAGCGTTTCCGTGACGCGGATTGGCGCGGAAAAGATCAGCACGTCGGAGCGCTGGATCAACTCCTCTTCGGACAGGCCGCCAGACACGGCAGGATCGCAGCCAACGACCTCCAACCCCATCCGTTCGCGAAAGAATGATTGCAGCCAGCGCCCATACGCGCCTTCACTGCCGACGATGCCGATGACAGGTTTCTGTTGCAACTGAAAACGCCCGGAATTGCCCAGGCATCATCATAGCTTTGTAGGAGCGGCGCTTGGCCGCGAGCTTTTCCGCCTGGTCGAACAACAAGTGCAAAAGCTCGCGGCCAAGCGCCGCTCCTACACAGGTCACGAAGTCATCCGGTCCCAGAAACTCTTGACGCCGTCCAGGAAGGTGGCGGACTTGGGCGAATGCCTGCGTGCATCCTCGCCACTGAAAGTGGCCTCGAATTTCTCCAGCAGTTCGCGTTGTTCAGTGGTCAGGTTGACCGGGGTTTCCACCACCACCCGGCAGTACAGGTCGCCCTCGCCACGGCTGCGCACGGACTTGACACCCTTGCCGCGCAGGCGGAACAGCTTGCCGCTCTGGGTTTCGGCCGGGATGCGGATCTCGGCTTCGCCCCTGAGCGTGGGCACGCGCACGGTGTCGCCCAGCGCCGCCTGCGAAATGCGGATGGGGACTTCGCAGTGCAGATCGTCGCCATCGCGGGTGAAGATGTCGTGCTCGCGCACACGCACTTCCACGTACAGGTCGCCGGGCGGCGTGCCGGGCGGCCCTGCCTCGCCCTCGCCGGACAGGCGGATGCGGTCGCCGTTGTCCACGCCGGCGGGAATCTTGACCGAAAGGACTTTCTCCTCTTCCACCCGGCCAGCGCCGTGGCAGTGTTTGCAGGGCTGCCTGATGGTCTGGCCACGTCCGCCGCAGGCAGGACAGGTCTGTTGCATGGCGAAGATGCCACGCTGCATGCGCACGTTGCCGCGCCCGCCGCAGGTGCCGCAGGTTTCGGTCTTGCCGTCTTCCGAACCGGAACCATTGCATGGCGCACACGGCGCCAGCGTGGGGATCTCGATGCGCTTTTCGATGCCCGCCACGGCTTCTTCCAGGTCCAGCTCCATCACGTAGCCGACATCGGCGCCGCGCCGGGCCGCGCGGGCACCGCCGCCGCCTCCGAAGATGTTGCCGAAGATGTCGCCGAAGATGTCGCCCATGTCAGGCTGGCCGTAACCGCCGCCGGGACCGCCGCCCATGCCGTGTTCGAACGCGGCATGGCCGTGCGCGTCGTAGGCGCGGCGCTTGGCCCCGTCGGACAGCACGTCGTAGGCCTCCTTGCACTCCTTGAACGCGGCTTCGGCGGCGGCATCGCCCGGATTGCGGTCCGGATGGTACTTCATCGCGCAACGGCGATAGGCCTTCTTCAGCTCATCGTCATTGGCGCCGCGGGCCACGCCCAGGACTTCGTAGTAGTCGCGTTTGCTCATCGGTCACGAGATAGGTGGGTCGGGAACGAACAAGCCGGAAAGCAGGACGGGAGGACGCGGCTTGCCGCGCCTCCCGTTGCCTGTCTCCCGGCTGCCGGGATCACTTCTTTTCGTCGTCCTTGACTTCGGTGAACTCGGCATCGACCACGTCATCGCTGCCGCCGGCAGCCTGTCCATCCGCGGCGCCGGCATCGGCGCCGGACTGGGACGCGGCGGCGGCCGCCGCATAAAGCGACTGGCCGGCCTCCTCGAGCGCCTTGCTCTTGGCTTCGATCTGGCCTTTGTCGTCGCCCTTCATCGCGGTTTCCAGTTCGGCGACGGCGCCTTCAACCCGGCCGATCACGTCGCCCGGCACCTTGTCGCCATGCTCGGTAATCGCGCTGCGCGTGCCATGGATCAGGGCATCGGCATGGTTGCGCGCCTGCACCAGTTCGTGGAACTTCTTGTCCTCGTCGCGGTGCGCTTCGGCGTCCTGCACCATGCGCTGGATTTCCTCGTCCGACAGGCCGGAGCCGGCCTTGATCTCGACCTTCTGCTCCTTGCCGGTCTTCTTGTCCTTGGCGGTCACGTGGACGATGCCGTTGGCGTCGATGTCGAACGACACTTCCACCTGCGGCATGCCGCGCGGCGCCGGATCGATGCCGGTCAGGTCGAACTTGGCCAACGACTTGTTGAAGCGGGCCTGTTCGCGTTCGCCCTGCAACACGTGGACCGTCACCGCGGACTGGTTGTCCTCGGCGGTGCTGAAGGTCTGCGAGGCCTTGGTGGGCACCGTGGTGTTCTTCTCGATGATCTTGGTGAACACGCCGCCCAGGGTTTCGATGCCCAGGCTCAGCGGGGTCACGTCGAGCAGCAACACGTCCTTGACGTCGCCGGCCAGCACGCCGCCCTGGATCGCGGCGCCCAGCGCCACGGCCTCGTCCGGGTTCACGTCCTTGCGCGGCTCCTTGCCGAAGAACTCGGCCACCGCCGCCTGCACCTTCGGCATGCGGGTCTGGCCGCCGACCAGGATCACCTCGCCGATGTCGCTGGCGCGCAGGCCGGCGTCGTTCAGCGCGATGCGGCACGGTTCGATGGTCTTCTTGATCAGGTCCTCGACCAGCGCTTCCAGCTTGGCGCGGGTCAGCTTGATGTTCAGGTGCTTCGGACCCGAGGCGTCTGCCGTCACGTATGGCAGGTTGACCTCGGTCTGTTGCGAGCTGGACAGCTCGATCTTCGCGCGCTCGGCGGCGTCCTTCAGGCGCTGCAGGGCCAGCGGATCCTTGCGCAGGTCGATGCCCTGGTCCTTCTGGAACTCCTCGACGAGGTAGTCGATGACGCGCTTGTCGAAGTCCTCGCCGCCCAGGAAGGTGTCGCCGTTGGTGGCCAGCACTTCGAACTGCTTCTCGCCATCGACATTGGCGATCTCGATGATCGACACGTCGAAGGTGCCGCCGCCCAGGTCGTAGACCACGATCTTGCGATCGGCGCCGCCATCGCCCTTGTCCAGCCCGTAGGCCAACGCAGCGGCGGTCGGCTCGTTGATGATGCGCTTGACGTCCAGGCCGGCGATCTTGCCGGCGTCCTTGGTGGCCTGGCGCTGGCTGTCGTTGAAGTAGGCCGGCACGGTGATCACCGCCTCGGTGACGGTCTCGCCCAGGAACGCCTCGGCGGTCTTCTTCATCTTCTCCAGGATGCGCGCGGAAATCTCCTGCGCCGACAGCTTCTTGCCCTCGGAAGTGGCCACCCAGGCATCGCCATTGTCGTGCTGGACGATCCCGTAGGACACCAGGCCGATGTCCTTCTGCACTTCGGCATCGGTGAACTTGCGGCCGATCAGGCGCTTCACCGCGTAGAAGGTGTTCTTGGGATTGGTGACCGCCTGGCGCTTGGCCGAGGCGCCCACCAGCACTTCGCCGTCCTTGGTGTAGGCGACGATGGAGGGCGTGGTGCGGTCGCCCTCGGAGTTTTCGATGACGCGGGCCTTGCCGCCGTCCATGATCGCCACGCACGAGTTGGTCGTGCCCAGGTCGATGCCGATGATCTTGCCCATGTGGGTTCTCCGTGGAAATTCGATGTTGGCCGGCCGGACGCCGGGTTGATGCAAGGAATGTGGGGATGGAGGGCGGGCATTCAAGCCCGCCGTTGCTTCCGTAGGAGCGGCTCTTGGCCGCGAGCTTCTGAACGAAAAGCATCGCGGCCAAGGGCCGCTCCTACATGGCTGTTCAATCGTGTCGCGCCACGACCACCAGCGCCGGTCGCAGCAGGCGTTCGTTCAGCAGGTAGCCCTTCTGGAACACCTGCAGCACGCTGCCTGGCGCGGCATCGCCGGCGTCGGCCTGGCTGATGGCCTGGTGGCGTTCCGGGTCGAAGGCCTCGCCGGCCGGGTCCAGCACGCTCAGGCCGTTGTCGCCGGCTACTTTCAGCAGTTGCCTGTAGGTCAGCTCAAGCCCGTCGCGCAGCGGGCTGGGCTCGCTGCCGGCGGCGGCCAGGCCGGCGTCCAGGCTGTCGAAGACCGGCAGCAGGTCGCCCAGCAGGCGTTCGTTGGCGAACTTGCGTGCCTGTTCGATATCCCGCGCCACGCGCTTGCGCTGGTTTTCCAGGTCGGCGCGTTCCAGCAGGGAGGCGGCGCGCAATTGGTCCAGTTCGTTGCGCAGGGTTTCGATTTCGTCCTGCAGCAGGGTCTCGGTGTCTTGCTGTTCGGCGCTCTGGCCGGATTCGGGATCTTGCGGGTTCGGGTTCATTTCGGGTTCCGTCGCGGGGATCTGGCCGCGTGACTGGGAACCTATGGGGCCGGAGTTTCAGGATTCAAGGCAGCGCCCAATGCCTCCGCCGCGGCTTGCACCACCGGAATGACCCGGTCGTAGGCCATGCGGGTAGGCCCGATCACGCCCAACACCCCAAGCACCCGCCCCCCGGCCACGTACGGCGCGGTGACCAGCGAAACCCGGTCCAGCGGCGCCAGTCCGCTTTCCTCGCCGATGAAGATGCGCACGCCGGGCGCGCGGATGGTGCGTTCGAGCAATTGCAGGATCTCGCGCTTGCTGGCGAAGGCTTCGAACAGGTCGCGCAGCCGGTCCAGGTCAGACAGATCCTGCACACCCATCAGTTTGGTCTGCCCGGCCACCACCATGTCGTCGCCCGGGGGCACCAGGGCGTGCTCGGCCAGTTCCACCGCCTGCGACAGCAAGCGCTCCATCTCGTCGCGCGCAGTGCGCAGGTCATGCACCAGCGTCGCGCGTACCTGGGCCAGCGGGCGACCGGCGAAATGGGTATTCAGATAATTGGCCGCGCGCTCCAGGTCGCCCGGGTCCAGCGCCTGGCGCGGCTCGATGACACGGTTCTGCACGTCGTTGTCGGCGAACACCAGGATCGCCAGCACCCGCCTGCCGTCCAGCGGCACGAAGTCGATGTGGCGGAAGGCGAACTGTTCGCGCTTGGGGGCGCTGACCACGCCGACGAAGTGGGTCATCGCCGACAGCAGCTCCGAGGCGCTGCCCAGCAACGCTTGGGTACCGCCGCCGACCGGGAGCTCCGAGCGCAGCCGCGCCACTTCGTTGTCGCCCAGCGACTTGACCTGCAGCAGGCTGTCCACGAACACCCGGTAACCCTGCGCGGTCGGCACCCGCCCCGCCGAGGTGTGCGGCGAAGCGAGCAGCCCCACTTCCTCCAGTTCGGCCAGGATATTGCGGATCGTGGCCGGGCTCACGTCCAGCCCGGCGTGCCGGGCCAGCGTCTGCGACCCCACCGGCTCCCCGTCCTGGATATAGCGGGACACCAGCGACCGCAGCAATTGGCGCGAGCGTGGATCGAGATCGAAGACAGGGCCGTTCATAAGCGTTTGATAACGGCAGCGGGCGGGCTTTGCAAGCTGCTTCTGCGCCTCGCCCGTCTCAGCGCGTGAGCCGGCAGGCCTTACAATCCGCTTCCCATGCTCAAGCACCTGTCCATCAAGGATTTCGCCGTCGTGCGCCTGGCCGAACTGGAATTCGGGCCGGGAATGACCGTGATATCGGGCGAAACCGGCGCCGGCAAATCCCTGCTGGTGGATGCGCTGGGATTCCTTTCCGGCCAACGCGCCGACAGCGGCATGGTCCGGCATGGCGCGGAGCGCGCCGAACTGGCCGCGGAGTTCGCCACCTGCGCCGATTCGCCGGTCCTCCGGTGGTTGCGCGACAACGAACTGGACGATGGCGGCCAATGCCAGCTTCGCCGCACCCTGCGCGCCGATGGCGGCTCGCGGGCCTGGATCAATGGCCGCCCCGTGGCGGTGTCGCAACTGGCCGAACTCGCCGCAAAGCTGGTGGAGATCCACGGCCAGCATGAACACCAGGCCCTGCTTTCGAAGGCAAGCCAGCTGGAACTGCTGGACGCCTTTGCCCGCAACCAGGCCGAACGCGCGTCCGTGCGCGAGTCCAGCGTGCACTGGGCCAGCCTGCTCGACGAACGCCAACGCCTGTCCGCCCAGGGCGATGTTTCCGACCGCATCCAGTACCTGCAACACCAGTTGGGCGAACTGGAGCGCGAAGACCTGTCGGCGCAGGCCATCGAAACCCTCGTCGCCAGCCACAAGCGCCATGCCCATGCCGCCACCCTGATCGAAGGCTGCGACAACGCCCTGGCCATGCTGGGAGGCGAGGATGCGCCCTCGCTTTCCCGCCAGCTCCTGCAAATGCGCGGTGAACTGGCCCGCCTGTCCGGGCACGATGCCCGGCTGGCCGATGTGGATGGCATGCTGGAGAGCGCCTGCATCCAGGTGGATGAAGCATTGACCCTGCTCGGCCGGATCCGTGACGATCTGGATACCGATCCGGCCCATCTCGAAACGCTCGAGCGCCGGCTTGAACGTTTGCACGACCTCGCCCGCAAGCACCGGGTCGCACCGGTCGAACTTGAAGCGCGACGCGATGCCATCGCCTCCGAGCTGGACGGCTTGCGTGGCGCCGGAGAGCGCCTGTCGCTGCTGGCCGGGCAAATCGAAGCGGCCGGTGACGCCTGGCGCAAGGCTGCCACCCGGCTGGGCAAGACCCGTCAACGTGCCGCAGGCGCCCTTTCCCGCGCCACCACGGAGCTGATGTCCGAACTGGGCATGGGCGGCGGCCGTTTCGAGATCACGCTCGAGTCCGGCGAGGGCGGGCGCCCCGACCCGATGGGGGCCGAACGCGCCGAGTTCCTGGTGGCCGCCAATGCCGGGCAACCGCCACGTCCGCTGCGCAAGGTGGCATCGGGTGGCGAGCTCTCACGGATCTCGCTGGCCATCGAAGTGGCGGCACTGGGGCTGGATGCGGTGCCGACCATGGTGTTCGACGAAGTGGATTCCGGCATCGGCGGCGCGGTGGCCGAAATCGTGGGCCGCAAGCTGCGCGTGCTGGGCGCCGAGCGGCAGGTGCTGTGCGTGACCCACCTGCCGCAGGTGGCCGCCCAGGGCCATGCCCATTACCGGGTCAGCAAGGCGCCCGTGGAAGGCATGACCCAGAGCGCGGTGGAAGCGTTGTCGGCCGGCCAGCGCGAAGAAGAACTGGCCAGGATGCTGGGCGGCGTGGAAGTCAGCGGCGAAGCCCGCGCCGCCGCCAGGCGGCTGCTCGAGAGCGTGCAGTAGGTCGGCCACACGCGGCCGACGCACCGGATTTGTCCGAAGCGAAGCCATACCTGTGGAAATGATCCGCGCCGGTATGTAGCCGATCTCATGCGGCCGACACGTGAAATTCGTCCGGAGCGAAGCGTCGGGGCGTAGCCCCGACCTACGGTGCGGGGTCAGCGTTTCTTGCGGACGTACAGGACCAGCGAGTGCTCTTCGATCTCGTAGCCGTGCTCGGCGGCGATCCTGCGTTGCAAGGTCTCGATCTCGTCATTGGAGAATTCGATGACCTTGCCGGTGTCGATATCCACCATGTGATCGTGGTGTTCGCCCCGGTCGAGTTCGTAGACGGCCTGCCCGCCTTCGAAATTGTGTTTCAGCACCAGCCCGGCGGACTCGAACTGGGTCAATACGCGGTACACCGTGGCCAAGCCGATTTCGTCGCCGCTTTCCAGCAGTTGCCGGTAGATGTCTTCGGCGGTCATGTGGCGCGGCTTGCTGCGTTCCAGCAATTCGAGGATGCGCATCCGCGGATGCGTCACCTTCAGCCCCACTTTGCGCAAGTCATTGGATTCCATTGGCGTCTCCGTTCATTAGCGGTTTAGCGCCAGCTGCCTGTTGCTCG